>JAZQCG010000012.1:0-64693 GCA_045546155.1 Candidatus Enterousia sp. | reverse complement strand
ACCGAACATCCCACACAGGTGCGACCAAAAACTTCTTATTTGTTCTGCCATTGTTTTTCCCTTCCCCCCCAAGATTTGTTCCATCCTGAAAACAACCCCACGTATCCAAACGGAGGTTTAGATTCGGCACAAAATCGGGTTGACAGAACCCGTAATTCTGGGATAAAATAGGGGCTAAGAAGTGTCGAAAACAAACCTCCGTTTGGATTCGGCATATTTTTTTAGGTTTTTTTACACTGATTTCAAATAGTTATATATAAAAACATGGAATTATAATTTTTTTATTCGTACGAAATCTGAATAAATAAAAATCCCGCCATTTGGCGGGATTTATTAATGCTGAATTTGACGGGTTAATTCCGAAATAAACTTATTTCGCAGCAGCCCATTATTTGCCAATTTGTATACCAAACCGTCTGCGCCATAAAATGCAGCAACCGATACCTTGGCATAATCATCAACGCCCAACCAACATGGGGCTGGCGGTAAAATCTTGCCAGAAACTTTGTCACGCAAAATTAATGTACCAACTATATTGCGTGCACGTTTGTACGTTGGTTTGCCTGCAATATTACCTGTGCCTGGGTATTCACAATCCGGTGTCGACATTGTAACCGATGCCACAACTTCCAGTCCCTGCATCTGTGGCTCTTTTTCAACCATTTGCTTCATTTCCATTGCATTGCGTGCATCAACACTCTGGTCACCCATTGTAAACCCAAGGTATCTTGAACGATTCCAGCATTCTGTATCAAAATTGAAATAAACGATATTTTCATACGATGCCCCGAACAGATTTTTCATTTTACCATCGGTTAAAATTTCTTTTTCAACAACGGGCTGCACCTGGGGCTTTGTCTTAAAATTATAGCACCCAATACCAACATTTTTTAATAATCTGGCCCATTTTGGGTCTAATTTCTTTGATTTGTCATTCATATTAATATCCCTTAAATTTTTAGTGGACAAAATATAGCACACACCAACAATTTGTCAAACAAAAACATCAGGGGGCAAAAACCACCCCCTGATTTTCAAATTCCAATCCCAAACATTACATATTATTTGATGTAATTATTTGGATCACAAATATGCTGTGTGCAATCAATACCACGTTCGCTTAGCATTTTACCAACCGCAAACGGCACTGCATTTCTGGCGTTTCCAAAGCGCGCCACCTTTGCACCACTGTTAAAAATATTCACCTTGTTGGTCATTTTCAATGTCCTTTTTACACAACATCTCTCTGACAGGATTAAAATATATACCAAACAATTTTTTTTGTCAAGTATTTTTTAATCCCATCAAATTAATTATTCATCACAGCCATATTCGCCGCATGTCGCGCCTGAATATTCTTGAACCTCGATTGCGACCGGTGCTGGTGCAGCTGGTTCTTCATAATGAACTTCTTTTACGACACGCACACGACGATTTTCTGCATTTGGTGTATTATCTGGGGTTGGCACAGCCAAACCTTCTTCGCCAGCGGACACCGCAACAATCTGGCTGGCTGGGATACCATACTTAATCAGCATCTTTTGAACCGCTTCGGCACGACGTCCACCCAATGCATAATTATAGTTACTTGTTCCAACTGTATCTGTATGCCCAACAACAGATACCTTGATATTTTTATTTTCCTGGGTCGCAGATGCTAACTTCTTAATCAATTCCTGATATTCTGGCTTAATAGTTGCTTTATCAAAATCAAAGCGAACTTCAAAGACTTCTTCCATAACATGCTGTTGTGGCGTTAATGGAATCTGCTGAACCTTAATCATTGTTTTTTCGCCCTGGGCCGCTTGAATCTGGTCCAGACGCGCATTAATCGCCGCCAATTCATCACGCATCGCCATCATCATATTGATGAATTCTTCGCGTGTAACCAATTCTTCGCTAATCATTGGCATTTCTGGACATGGCTGACCTTCTGGACATTTTTCACATTCCGGACACGGCAAGCCTTCTGGGCACAGTTGTTGTTCACATGGCGTTACAACCTGCTCTTCTTCTACGATTACCAATGGATTAATAACCGCACTCAGGCACTCTTTATCATCTTTTGGACAGTCACGTGGTGCGACATTATTATTACTGTTGCGAACACTGTTGTCATTTGCGCTTTTTGAAATTGTTTTATCACCACCATAAATGTTCTGGTTAAACACAACCGGCTGAACAGGCACTGGATTAATCAGGTGTTCTGGCACATTAACATTATTAACAATAATAACCCCTTCACGTGTACGCGCAGAATCCGTCATCGCCGCCATATTACGTGTTTCTGGATAATAAGTTTCCGTTTGTACAATCTTTTCAGCCGCACATGCGCCATTTGCACAACCCGATACAGCGGCAACCTCTGACACTGTTTCAACTGTTGTTTCTACACTTGGCACATTGGACGCTTTAACCACATTAATCACACGACCATCTTTGCAGTCCGCCAATGCCGAAATAGTCTTTTGGAAACGATCACGACACTGCGCAGCCGTTTTCATCTGTTCACTGGCCGTTGCTGACAACCAGCAATCAAACTTTGCCTGGGCCTCAGCTGCCAGTTGTGGATTATTATCCGCTGCATCTGTTTTCAACTGTTCCATCAATTGATTATACGCATTATACAATTCAAACGACATTTGTTCGTCTGCAACCGGCCAATTATCCAAGGATTCTGGGAACGGTGTTTCACCACTAAATGCTGCCACCGCCTTGTTTGCGAACAATTCCCCCATATCTGGATACCCACTGGTCCGCGCGTTATAAATTGCATACGAACGATAATTCATCGCCAATTGATTCAAAAAGGAATCTTTGTGCGGCGCCGAATAAACATCCAATCCTTCGATATAGTCAACCGTTGGTGTTGCAATTGGCCCCCACTGGTCCATATCGTTACCAGACCCAGCGCATCCAGCCAAAACCACCACAGATGTCGCCACCAGCATACGCGCAATAAACAAGCAAGAAAACTTATTTCTCATCCCTGAATCCTTTTTATAATCTTTATTATTATACGATTTTTTGCAATATTAGTAAAGCATAAAAAATTCCGGCAATCCCGGAATTTATTTATTCATTGTGTTTGTGATAAAGCTGCCAATGGTTGACAAACCACCCATTGCACCGCCGCCACCACTAACCACGCCACCGACGGTATCCATAATTGACGCAGTACTGGTTTTTTGCCCCATATTTCCAATTGATTCTGTCAAGAAACTACCCCACAACTCCTTCTTGGTCTGACTTAACCTAGCCGAAGAGCATTTTTCAATCTTTGCAATTAATTTACCTGCGGTTGTTGCTTCTTGTTTGGTGTAATCTGCCTCTGTAAAATCAATCAGATTAAATATTTCATATATATCGGATACACTTTTTTGATTTTTTCCACACGAGCTTGAGCCATCATCACAATATGTCGCCGTTCCAACACGTGGGAAATTTTCCCAAACCATGCCTTCGTTTCCTTCCCCTTTAAAGGAATCATAGCATATCTCAGACCCATCATCCATCATAACCGCGATTTCAACCGCATGCTGATACCCGCCAACACCACTTGAATCCTGGCATTGCTTGCGTTTTAAGCTACGTTGAACATCTTCGGCACTGGCGGCACCAGTTTTTGCCCACTCTTTAATAGTTTCATTTACAAACGTAATTTCCGCAGATGTCGGCTGACATTCTGTGGTCAAGGCATCAACCTTTGCATTTAAATCTTTGACACCTGCGACTAAATTTAAGGCCGTAGAAACCAAACTGCCTGCGCCATCCAACTTAGAGCTTTCTTGTGTTGCGACGGGCGCTGCCTTTTTAATAGACACCGCCGCCATGGCCGGCATTGCGACCATGCACATACATCCCACAAAAAAACGAAAAGTTTTATTCATCTCTCTTGATGCGCATTATAACATAAAATCTTTCTCAGATAAATATAAAAATTGCTTTTTTGTTTTATGCGCGGTACACTGGGCACGTGCACAAAGATAGACGTAATTTTATTATATTCTTTAAACACAGACGTTTAAAACGTTTGTGGCAGTTTTTCTTTACCGGATGGGGGTTGGTTATGGTGGTGGCATTGATTGCAACATCACTGTTCACCCACGAATTATTGTGGACACCGATTTCTGCGATTAACATGACAGACATCGTCACGAATCAGTTCAAGATGTCAAACGCATCATTTGCAGGCACAGATCAAAATGGTGAACCATTTAGACTAAAGGCAAAAACCGGTCGCCAAGAATATGACACCCCCGACATAGTCTATATGGATTCTGTATCTGGCAATGCGGTTCGAATCCAGGATGGTGAACGCGTCAAATATGACTTTATTGCAAATACCGGTGAATACAATCGTGCAAAAAAAACAATTCGCTTAATTGGTGATGTAAAAATTTATATCAGCAACGGCGACAAAATATTTACAGACGAAATGGTGATTAAATTATGAAGCAATCTGTACTGCGTGTTGAACACTTATCTAAAACATACGGCAAACGTATGGTTATCAAAGACGTATCATTAATCGCACGCCAGGGCGAATCGGTCGGCTTACTTGGTCCAAATGGTGCGGGTAAAACAACGGCGTTCTATTGCATAACAGGCCAGCTATCTGCAACCGGTGGTCAAATATTTTTAAATTCCCAGAATATCACCCACCTGCCATTTTATCAGCGGGCGCGCCTGCATATCGGATACCTGCCCCAGGAAAACAGTGTTTTTCGTGGTCTGACGGTGGAACAAAATATCATGGCAATCTTGGAGGTTGTCGAACCAGACAAGAAAAAACGCAAAAAGAAATTAGATTCATTATTAGAAGAATTTTCGATTTCATCCCTGCGGCACAGTCCTGCGACCGCCCTGTCGGGTGGCGAACGTCGTCGTGTTGAAATTGCCCGCGCATTGGCAAACGATCCTAAGTTTATATTACTGGACGAACCGTTTGCTGGGATTGACCCAATTGCGGTGAACGATATTCGTGGATTGGTATCACAGTTAAAGAATCGCGGCCTGGGGGTAATTATTACCGACCATAACGTTCGTGAAACATTGGGCATTACCGATCGCAGTTATGTTTTACACGATGGCAAAATATTGAAACATGGCACAACCGAAGAAATCGTCAAAGACGAAATGGTAAAAAAAGTATACCTGGGCGAAGATTTCGTAATGTAAAAATCCCCCGTTCTGCCCCCACGCAACCAAGTTTTTACGTGGGTGATATTCGGGGGATTTTTTTTAGATTAATCATAATAATATTCAATTCTTGCAGAACTTCCACCTAAGGTCTTTAGGGCAGTTTTATAACAATTCGCCGCCGAACAACTCATACTATTTCGTATCAGAGTTTCCTTTTTATTGTTTAAAACATATTGTACCTCATCAATTGCAGAATTATAATTACCATAAATATTGCCCACTATCTGTGTCGTTGTTTCCACTAAACCAGCGCTAATAGCAACCGCGGTCAGATATAATATACAATTTTCATCATTTCCCTCTGCCAACAACGCATCACAATACGGTGTCAAACCAGGATTCGTATCGTCTTGGTAAAAACAACTATTGGTCCAAATAAATTTCCCAGTTGCAACGCCATCCGCCTGATCGCTTTCATCGGAATATTCCGTATCTGGGGACATAAAACAACTTGTAATATTCCCCTTGCCTATAGCGCTTATTGTGTCCGCCGCATATGTTCCATAATCTGGACATTTATTACACAAGCCGTCGGTCTGCGTTTCTGGCAACGCATCATACGATATATATTGCCCATTAAATGGCGAATAAAAAAGGCTCCCACTACACGCTGCATCATACATGGTCGAATTACCACATAATTTGTATGTTCTACATATGCCTCTATCCGTCAAAGTCCCTATCGTAGTACTAGCAGTTCCAAGTGTTGAAGTAGTACCAACAGGCAGTGTTATGTTTGTATTTTCAGCCACCAACCCCGTGCTATAATACCCATCGGCACAGCCAAGAAATGTAACATAATACCGAGAATAATGACCACAACCATAAGTACTATCGCCGCAGATTTTCAAACATGATCCATTTCCACCATAGGATACAAAATAAGGGGTATAATAACGCCCGAACTTATAATTAACAATCGCGCCATTACTTAAAATTTGATTACTATAAGATTCTGCTGCGTCCGCATGTTCAATCGTGACCAGTGTGCCGCCAGCAATCATGCCAAATATTGCACCAAATATCCCGCACAGGTGCGACCAAAAGCTTCTTATTTGTTCTGCCATTGTTTTTTCCCTTTCCCCCCAAGATTTGTTTCATCCTGAAAACAACCCCACCAATCCAAACGGAGGTTTAGATTCGGCACAAAATCGGGTTGACAGAACCCGTAATTCTGGGATAAAATAAGGGCTAAGAAGTGTCGAAAACAAACCACCGTTTCGATTCGGCATATTTTTTTAGGATTTTTTACACTGATTTCAAATAATTATATATAGAAACATGGAATTATAATTTTTTTATTCGCATGTTAATTTGAATAAATAAAAATCCCGCCATTTGGCGGGGAATTTACTTAGATTTATTTTTACAATTTTCCAATTTAGTCTTAACCGTATCAACATATCGCGCCATTTCCACGACTAATTTATCATCTTCGGTATACGCATCTTTGATTTGATTAGTAAAATCAGCAATATGCTGTGAATTTACAACGTCTGACAAAGGCACACGAAATGCTGGCAACGGTTCTGCATAATATTCGGACATATGAAATTTTGGACGCAATCCATTACGACGCATCAAAAAACGAACCGTATCACGATTTTTTATATCTTTTACAAAGAAATACCAATAATGACGCCCATCTAATGCACGCAAGCGCGTAACCCCCGCCAACAAAGCCGCCAATGCGCGCGCATCCATTTTTGGTGTACCGTATAATATGGTTGGCTCGCCATAAAACTTGTCACGTAACGCAGCCTTTACATTATAAATATGCATTTACAAACTCCATTTTATTTGGATTGCAAGTATTACACAGAAACCAATAAATGTCAAGGTTCTACACCCAAGACTCAGATTCCCAAACGATGCGCCAATTTCATCATGAATATTGATTCATTACCAAAATCATCCGTATGATTTGGATTTACACGATAAACTAATCCCAATGCACCATCTGTGAATTCACCAAAACGATGACGATATGTCGCAGTAAAGCGCACTTCACGATTATCTGGACGCATTGATAAATCAGCCACCCCTGCATCCCGCACCACCAGGTCATATTGTCCTTTGGCAACCTCAACCACATCATATTCTGCGTGGGCATATTGCAGTGCCCCATCTGTGATTGCCAGCGGTTGTGCAACTGTAAATTCAAAATTCCCAATATTTGCACCAAACGCAAATGAATTAGATTCAATATCGGTCAACCCCAAAATCAGCGCCCCTGATGCATCAGATGTTGTGCGTGCAAATGTTGCACGTGCAGTAAATCCAACGTCGTCCGAAAAATCATATCGCGACACAACATCAACATATGTTGTATCCCCCGCGCCCAAGGCCAACAACCCATCCGTCACCGCCCCCAGCAATGTATCACTTTCGCGTGCTGCACCAACCGATGCAGTAAATCCAAATTTATCATTGCCATATGCAACATGGCTTTCTGCGCCGGACATGCGTCCCAGACGTCCTGGCATATATTGCGCCGAAATCGTTGGATCATTTTCCAGCAAACTTTCATCCGTAACCAGGCCCGAATATCCACGACCACCGAACGACCAATTCCCAGATTTATATTCTGCCCCCGTCATCACAACATTAGATGCCAAATTTAATACTGGGTTCGCCATACCATTAAAGCGCGACATACCATCTGTGAAATAGTGCTGATATGATGCGCGCATATTCCAATTATCATTTGAATATGCCAATGACAAATTATCCAATCCCCCCATATTATCAACATATGCGCGTTCCGACATCGCCATCGACAATGACATATTTCCAACTTCTGTTATGGATGGTGCGTCTTTGCGTACTTTGAAATCCCCCAACACATCCCCCATATAAAGGCCACGTTTGGTCGTATTCCCCAGCGCAAATTCATTTTTCCACACACGCGGTAAACGCATTGTTCCATCTACACTTTCCAGCACATCAAACACAGATGCACTTACACGCGCCCCCGCCAGATTCAAAACACTGGACGCACGCACACTGGTACTTTTTGTTGAACCCCAATATGCATTTTTATCGCCGGATACAATCTGATTTCCATCAAAGAAATACAGGGTTTTATTCGGTGTCATTGCACGTTCCAGATTAATTAATCCATAGCCATAAACCTCTGCAAAGGCATTTAAGTATCCAGCCGCTCCTGCATCTGTATTTAAATCAAAGTCATCTTCGTAATATTCTGGGGGCAATTCATACATATTTTGCAAATACTTTGCCAAACTCTGTTTTGTATACGCAACACCATCGTCATTAGTTCCCAAATATGGTCCATCCGCCGTCAACGCCAATAACGTAAACAACTCAGAATTCGACATTTGTGTTTTTGCAAATGCCGCCTTCACAGCTGCAACCGACCCCGCCGCCGCTGCTGTTGCCATTTCTGAATTTGCACCTGCTGCGGCAAAGCACCATGGGTCAATTCCATTGATACCCAAACCAGCAATGCCACATTTACGTGATTTATATGTAATATCATCCGACGTATCGTCCAATGTTCCATTAAAGTCGGTCCAATATGACAATGTTAACGGTCCATAATCATTGCCAACACCATTACCATAGCCTTCAATAGAATTTGCTTTGTCTGTACCTGATTTATGGCGTACCGCAACCACAGTCATAAACAAGTGCTCCAGATTAGGATACGCAACCGGCGCATAGTTTTCAAACGTAGCATCCAATACAGACAAAGATTTTCCTTCGCCGTATCCATACACAAATTCCCCCGCCGGCATAACCATAATTGGCGAACTGGCGTTATAACCACCCAACAATTGGTTTGCAAAATTCCGCTGGGAAACATCTTGGTCGCCTTCGCGATCGTAAATATCATTAACCAGTCCCAAATACACATCTTCGGCGGACGCTTCTAATAAATCCATCAATTGTGGCATATCAGACATTTTCACATAATCAATGGCACGTGACGGCTGAATAACCGACACATTTACAACCACATCACTAACAGATTTAGCATTAAACATCGCTTCAAAATTTGCATAATCAGCATCCTGCAATTCTTTTTGCGCATAAATATTATTTTCCTTTACGACGTATACCGCATCTGGGCTATTTCCCCCTGTGGTGTTAACATAAAAATAGCCATCCGTCCCCTTGTACACTGCAATATCAGAAACATCCTTGCACGTATTTGCATCACCGACACACACACCACGCAACATAGTACTTTCGACGGGCAATTTATACGTTTGACCATTTACTGTTATTGTTGGATTGGTAACCGCAGAATCCACCGCCAAAGACATCTTGTACGTGATGCCATTTAATACGATTGTATCGTTAACCTTAATTTCATCAGCAGAACTGCTTGTCCCCAGAACCGCTCCATCGGTTGCATTTGGGATATTTACAAACGCCTGGCCATTACCGGTTTTAAATACACCAACCTGCCCATTGGGAACAAATCCCCAGAAGTCGCCATATTCATATGCCTTGTCTTCGTATTCATATCCGCCGCGGTCGCCCGTCCAACCTGCTACGATTTTCATCAATGCGCTATCATACGAACTTGCAAATGGGTTCATTGCCGTCCCAGTACCCGACAAATCAAATCCAATACTTGAAACTTCATCCCCTAGCACACCGTTCGCAGGCTTATTATAGTTCAAAAATTTATCAACCCTGTCCATATCAGCACCCGCACCATACCCAGATGCCCATAAAATACCAACACTATTTTCATCACCACGCGCCGCTGAACCAGTCGGATTAACACCATTTGCCGTTACTAAGCCAACACGAACCGGTCTGCCACCATCTGCGGAATTTTCCATTGGATATGGGGCAAAATTACTGGCTGAATTTCTAAATATTTCCTGGCCTAAATATTTGTTTGCAAACGCAGAATAGCCATGCATCATCAGCAAATAATTTTGTACCGGCAACAGAATATTATCCGTTAAAAAATTACTAATTCCCGGTTCAACCGTTGGTCTAAAATAGTTAAAGTCTGCCTGACGAATACCGCCCTGGGATGGATTCCATGATGCTAAATTAGCATTATATTGCGTTTTATCCCCTGGCTTTAAAACATCCCCATACAAATATGCTGGACTGTATGGCACGGTTAGCCCTGCCGTCCCCCCAGTGCTGCCACCATTTCCCCCAGAACCGGGCCGATTGCCACCCGACAGGTTAGAATTTTCATTATCATTACCCGGGTCAAAGACATCTGTTAATAATAACAGCCCCCCTACGACAACGGCGGCCCCCGCCGCCGCTAATGTCAAACTCTGGGCGGAAGACAGCCCGCTAAACAGTCCCCCACTGGGCTTTGGCTTTGTTCGATTATTATACTTTTTAATCTGGCGATCACATTGCGATGCATCTGCGCCATACATTTGCAAAATCTGGGCTGCACGTGTGTCATTGTTCATCAATGCTGTACACACCAACGATAATCCCGTCGCATCAACATAGTTAATATCAGCCCCATTATTAACCAGCACCTGAACCTGTTGAATATCGGCATTACGCGCCGCCGCCAATAATTGCGCCGCCACCATAAAGTCATTTTGTGTACCCGCAGCATGCGCCCCAAATGGGAAAACAAACAAACTAAGAAACAAAATTCTGATATATTTCATAACTATTCTCTCTGACTAAGTTCAGTTTAGCATATAATCCGTAAATATGTCCACCCTATTTTTTACTCGGCCCCCATTGTATTAATCTCCCTTTGTACATGATGCTTCAATTACAACACGACGACACGGTGCATATCTGTTGTTACCAGAAACAGGATATGTTCCCGCCTTGCCAACACAAAACTTATAGTCTGCACTGTTTTCTTGGCCAGCTGGAATTGCCCCAACACCACACGTACAATTATTTTCACCATTACCAGTTGCTGAAGTACTTGTAACAACTTCTTTATAAGCTTGCAAAGATTCTAAAAATGTTTTAATTGCATTGGCACGCTGTTCTGACAAACGCTGGTTTGCGTCTGCGCTACCCACAGGATCTGTATATCCAATAATAGAAATCTTACAATCCGATAAAGCCTCCTTCTTTAATCCATCTGCAAAATCTGTTAAGGCCTCTTGTGCCGAAGCTTGAATTTCAGCAGAACCAATTTCAAATAAATGCCCCGCATCCAACGTCGCCGTCGACACATCTGTTGTTGAAAATAACGAACGTGTAACTGTTTCAATTATTACGCATTTGCCACCTTGTACCGTCATCCCCCGTTCAGCTGGGCAATCACATTTACCATCCTCGCCTTTTACAAAACCATTATTACATGAATTTGGACGTGCAATACATCTACCACGTTCTGTATCCCACAACGGTGTATCACCCATGCAAACGCATTTTGCATAACCATCCGTATTATCAATTTTCTGACCACCTGTACAGGCACGACATTCATTTTTGTTTGCATTATATTCTTTATCGCTATTGCATATGCAGTTCGGATATGTCCCAGTTGACTGCGATGGACATTTTGTAGTCGCCGTCGTCCCTGCAGAAATTTTATTTTCCAATTCATCCAAAGACTTATATTTCTTATTGGCTACAGCTTTGCTAATAATATTACCAACAATCCCAACCGCAGCACCAACCCCAGCGGTTATCGCCCCGGTTTTCAAATTCTTGGCTGTTTTGTCTTTCTGTTCGTTCCACATTTTGGCATCTTCGCCATCTGGGTCTTGCAACGCGCGCGCTAATGACGCATACGCCCCCGATGTTACCCCAGTTCCCACATCGTCATAAAGGCCCGTTGTCGCAGAATCCAAAATCTTTTCAGATTCAATACCCGCCTTGATTCCCAATTGAGCTTTGCGCGATTTTAAGTCATTTGCCAACGCCACGTATTCTGCATACAGCGGGATTAATTCAGACGCCCCTGGCAATTCTATATTTACTTCGCCGCCCTTGATATTCTTGGCATTGCCATATGCACATCTGAACGTTGCCAGGTATGCCTTCATATCAATTTCAGCTTCGTCATCGGCTTTTTGTTCCGACAAACTGGACGCAACCATCATACCACCAATCCCCATAGCCCCCATAGATGCCGCACCCAACATACGATTACCCAATGATTGTTCATTGGCCTTGGCGGCATCATATTTTGCCTGGGCATCTGCGATACGCTGTTCGCGTTCCGGATCGTATTCCTGCTCTTCTGGCTCTTCGTCTACAACTTCTTCTGGTGTGTCATCTTCTGGTGCTGGCTCTTCATTTTCGTCATCACCTGGAACAACTGCGGCTTCTGATTCCTTTTCCTTAACACATTGTGCATCAACACCAGATCCCGTCAATTTCCAGCCCGGTGTAACACATTCACTGGGGTAACATTGATCATCAATCAATATCTTGGTCTTGATACCATTGGCTACATCCCCTTTACACCCGACAATCATCACTTCTTCTATCTCGGTTACACAATCCAATTTAATGGTTTTATTCTTTAAATCCGTTGGCTTAAACTTTTGCGGTGTGCATCCCACATGACTAATTTCCAACATGTCATCCGAGTTGCCTTTGTATGTCGTTGAAAATTTACCATCTACCCCCGCAGTCACCCCCCAGTTTCCGAACGTAACAGTCGCAATCAATGGTTCATTATCTTGATCAACAATACTTCCAGATATGTTAAATTCTGTTGGTTGGGGCTCTTGTTTATCTTCTTCAACCGGGGCCACAGACTGTTCTACGGGCTGACTAACTGGTGGTTCGCTTTTCTCCTCGCATTTTGTGCCATTTAAAACCTTGCTGCCGCAATCACATGCAGAACCCGTCCATGTACCATTTGTATCAATACAATCTTTGTGTGCTTGACTGATACACGTACCATTGTTATCAATCGGCGTATCGCCACCACATACACAATTTCCATTTTTTAGCACACGCGTAGAATCCGCACATTTACACTTTTTATCAGTGTACCAAACATTACCCTCTTGCCAGGTATTAAGGGCATATTGCGGAAAATCACTCAACTTTTTCTTGGCATTGCCAAGCTCGCACAGTGCATCATTATGGCAAAAATATAGAACTGCACCGCCCTTGCCATTGCGCACCATATATGTGTTGTACGTTTTTCCTTTTTCCGTCACAGTTTTTGGGCATTTAGTCGGCACACATTTTTTATTTACTATCCCCGCCTCAGCGCATGCACCACCGGCAACATGATTTCGACACGAACAACCTGCAACCTTCTTTGTTGCGGTGGCACTTGCCGCCGATGCTTCGGGCTCTGGCTTTACGCATTTACCATCTTGCAGCGAATATCCCTTGTCTGTTTCACATACTGTTGCTTTTTCAAATCTCCATGTACCATTATCACAACGAATAAAACAGAATTTAACACCTTCGCCACCCTCTCTTTTACAAACCGGATGATCTGTGGTATGCGGTTCATACCCAGCAGGATATGTATAGCCATCTGCATGCCGCCCACCATTATATTCGCACATGTTCCCAGCGTACGCATCACCAGCGAACAAACCAACAACAGCAAAAATTCCAAATAATATTTTTTTCATCAATATTCACCCGTATGTTATTCTGATTGGCTTGCATTTTTGGCGGCGCGTTCTGCTTCCATATCTTCACGCGACTTTATTTCACTCTTAGGCCCTTGTGATATCGCCGCTTCCTCAACTGTCTGGCCAGCAGTATCTATTTTCCTTTCCGCTACGTTTTTATTTTGTTGGCCTGAATCATTTTGTTTTACGCATTTGTTTATCGGATTATTGGTATCAATATCCCTACCATTGCGATCTTTGCATGAACACATGGTGGCATCTGCATTCAACGTTCCATCTCTGGCTGTACAGGCTTTCTTTTGTGTAGCACTAAGTACTTTCTTTTTGTCCTTTGCCGATTCTGCCCCCCTTTTTTCACCACCATTCGCCGAACCAGCTTCGCTTGGCTTTACGCAATCATTCAGCGGATTCAAGGTCTTAATCTTTTTTCCTTTAGCGTTCGTACACGAACATGTACCATTTTCCCATTTCCCACCTTGATAATCACAAGCAACCGCTGCCGAATCTAAATCATCTTCTTCTATTATTTCTTCTTCAGTCTCAATAAAGCATTCTTTCGGATTTTTTGTGTTTATGGTTTTGCCACCTTCGTCTTTGCATTTACACTTTTTTTTCTTTTCATCCCATTCACCATCCGCACTATCACACATTACACGCGCAGAGACATCTTCATAAGATTCTTCTTCTTTATCCTTCTTATCGTCTTCTTCGCTGGATTTTTCAGGCTCGTCCGCCCCCTTATTCTTGACACACTTATTCTTTTCCGAATTCCATTCTTCGCCATCATCACACTTCGCACCGACACACGCACCATTTTCCCAGTTTCCGCCCGCCTTGGTACAACGACGACCGGCTGCGCCTAGCTTGTTGTCATCATTGCCATCCTTGTTATCGGGCTCACCTTTTTTTTCTTTCTCGTCTGCCTTTTTATCCGCTTTGTCGCCTTCTTGGGCTTCCTTTAATTCTTTTTTAGCCTTCTGTGTTTCAAGCGCCCGATCAATCGCACCCGATGTAATCGCACCAGCCGCCATACCAATCCCCGACCCCAACATTGCCGATGATGCCGCCGTCTGTGCACGTGTTAAGCGATAAGCATTTTCTTTGAACGTCGTAACATCTATCCCGAACCAGCCCGGCTCACAACTAAACATCCCACCGGCATATGCTTTTTTCGATGCATATGGTGTGGTTGCATTATCCGCAAAGAAATTAACCGTATAAACACAATCCAACGAACGCGTATCAAACATCGCGCCCATACGACTGCACACAGATTCCATTTCATCACGCAAATCATAAAGACGCTGTTCATCACGTTGAATTTTCTTTTCTGCATCCTGGCGAACACCGGCAAACACATCCATCATACGCGACGCCAGGCCACCATCCAACTTAACACAGTCATTTTGAATTTTTTTACATTTCGCAATAGCCTTGTCCCCTTCGGACTTGCCCAAACATTTAGAGAACGTCGCCCCACATTCCGCCAAGATACATGAATTATATTTATTACCACAATTTATAATCGCGTTAAAATTGGCCAGTTCTGCATTTGCATCACGATCCGCTTTGATTTCCGTCACAAATAATGAATATTCATGCCCACTGCACTTCAAATCACGACGACACGCATCCAGTTTATCACCCCAAATCGTATCTGTATCGCCGGCACATTTTCCAAAATCTGCACCACATTTTGCCTGCATACATTTACGCAATCCCACGTCGCACGCATTTTGCCCCGACCCCGTCGCTTTTTTTACATTTGCCTTTACCGCGGTCGTCGCATCCGCCGCATCCGCCGCTGCACGCTGGCGACGTATCATTTCTGCCAATTCATCATCCGCAGATTCCACCGATGTTGCCACCGTTCCAATTGCATCATCAAATTGACTGGTACGATCTTCGAATTCAAACGGTTCTGATTCTTCGACTACAACATCTTCTTCGATAACTTCTTCTGGCTCTTCTTGGGCCGTGGGGGCAACATTTTTTGCCGCCACCGGTGCACGAACTGCAACCTGGGCACGGGAAACCGTACCACGCTTTGCAACCGCCGCCGCATACGCATCCCCCATAACAAACACAGCCCCCATCACCATACAAAATGGGATAAATCGTTTAAAAAATTCTTTCTGTGTCGTCATAAGTACACCGTCCCCAATTTATTTCAGCGCCGCACACGCAACATCATAAAACTTACACATCTGCATCGCCAACGCACGTTCCGCTTCAAATCCTGTGGCACATTTATTTGGCATATTGGCCGCACACACCCGTTCAATACAGGCATCACGCGCCGAATTATCCTTGCACTGGTTTTCTGCACTAACAAACAATTTTGCGCGCGCATTTTGATACGCAACAATAATGTTATCAATTATCGCATCCGCACTTTCAACCACACTGTCACGCGTCGCAATCAATTCATCACGAATATCCGACACATATTCATCACATCCGGTTGCATCAACCCCACAAGATGCAAAATGCTTATTAAAATCAGCATCCGATTTACAGTTTGAAAAATCCGCACCACAACGATTATCCGCCATTATGCACGCATCAATACTTGCACGACATGATGACTGTGACGGTTTTTCTGCTGCCGCCGCTGACAGCGATTTCATTTCCGCCGCGACACCCGCCGCTTTACAAGACTGTTCAATTAACGAATCGTAAACATCTGCGACATCATCAGTCGTACAACCCGACACCTTCTTTAAACACTGTTCCGCAGCCCACGAATAACGTTCAGATGGTTCTTTTGGTGCTTTTTTCAAATCCTTGTCGGATATATTATATTTTGCAGACGAACCAACCGACACACTGCGCATACCACCCGATGCTGGCTCGCCCGCACTGGACGTACCGCAATATTGACAGCGCGCCGCCGGATTAGACGAAATATTTATCGCACACACAGAATCCAAACAACGTGTTAAGTTAGCCCGCGAACACGATGCCGCCGCCCAAGCCGGACCCGACATCAGCATAATCGCCCCAAATAAAAATAATATATGTTTTTTCATTTCTCTCTTAGTACAAAATTATATCAAAAAACAGCATGGCCTGCAAACCGAAAAAACACACAACCCCCAACTTTTTGTTTGACAAAGTTTTGTTTTTTGTCTAAATTAAAGTCAACAAAAAAATACACAAAGGATACATTATGACAAAAAACACAACAAACAAACGTTTCTTGACCCGTATTGCATTACCATTAACAACAATGATTGTTATGTTGGTCGGTTGCAAAAACAACAACTCTTCAAATTCTTACTATGACGAAGACGATTGCACCGCATCCGTTGTTGAATATTTATTGCAAGAAAACCACAGATTAACCGACTCTTTGGCGGTTGTAAATGAACGCTTGGACGATTGTGAATCTGCACGCAGCAAACGTTGCCCATGCGAAAAAACACCAACCCCAAGAAAAAAAATAACAGCACCAAAAATCACAAAACCAGTTATCACAAAGCCTGTTGTTACAACCCCAGTCGCAACAAAACCAACGGCTACAAAACCAGCCGGCACAACAAACCAGGTTATAATCAAAGAAAACAATGGTGGCAACAATACTGTAATCATTGGCGATAACAACACAGTAAACACAGTAGTTATCAATAGTAACAGCGCACCAATCCAAGATACAGTAGCCCAGGTAAAAACAACAACGCGTGTTTTATCCGGCTATGCCCGTTCTACATACACATATACAAAATAAAAATCCCGGCAATGCCGGGATTTTTTTTGACACCTTATTCACATGCCCCATATGACTTTGCAACGGGGTAATTTTCAATACAAACACTGCCCGATGCCACACACGCAGACGGTATAGCCTTGATAGTTGGCGCATCTGCTGGCTTATAATTAAACTGTGCAGATTTACACAAACCTAAATCAGTATACGCTGCGCACATATCCTTCCAAGACTGACAATCTGTCACATGTGCTGTCGGCGATACAGTATCCGGCAACTGCAAATTCCATTTTACATAGAAATCACGCAAGTTACCAATCGAATACGATTTTCCATACGCAACTGTTTCCAAACCATCGCCCACACGACAACTAATATTGTTCTTTTCAACAAATGCTGTAATCGCTGTTGCCAATCCACCCGCGGCTGCACCTGTGGCTGCACCAATCGCAGTTGTTTTACCACGATTGCCATCGATACCTTTTTCGAACATATTCGTCACATCATCCGTAAACACACGCCCCAGTCTGTCTAATTCTGGGCGCAGTTCCTGATGCGAGCGACAGCTGCTTTCACTTGGGTTACAATAAATCCCTTCGCCTTTTAACTTAGCAATATTAATATCGCGGAACTGTGTACATTGCTGACTTGTTGCAGAATCCTGGGCTGCATAATGCGCCAAAACTTTCTGGGTACAATCATCCAAGGTTTTGACCGACGCATCAAAGCAGATATTAAACACAGAATTCTTTTCCGCCAACGAACCGATACAAGCATTTAAAACATCTTGATCTGTTGCAGTGGTCGGCATAGAAATATTGCAAACCGCTAAAATTTCACGATGCACTTCGACCTGGGTACGTGGGCCATCGCAATCATCAACCGCTGTTTTAATTTGACGATACGTATCATACAAATCCATAATTTCAGAACACTGATCCATATCCAATGTCTTATCAGACAGCGCAATCCGCGATGAAGTTTGCATATATTCACCCAACACACCAACCGCAGCATCACCACGTAATTCTTCAAACAATAATTCACGATGCTTATCATTGGCACAGTCAAAGCGTTGATCACCGTGCCCCGCGGCCAAACCAATACCCGCCCCCAACAGTGTACCACCACCAACACCAACAACCGCAACAGTATTAGTATCGTTCATAAGCGAAAATCCAAACAAATCTTTGTTGCAACTGAACGTTTCACCGGCTGGCTTCCATACTTCTGCGGGCTTATCATTTCCAACCGCGCCAAACAGCCAGCTGTTTTTAATCTGTTCATCTTTGTTATATGCAGCAACACGAACATAGCACGTCGCCGTCGATGCATCCCAACGTGCATAGTGTCCACGACCACCATCAACCCCCGGATTACCGTCATTAACCTTTACACCCATCGGTTGACTTTTAACCAATACATTACCATGCTGACCATTATATGCACCAACCTTGGTATTATATTCTGCCGTCACATTTCCAGAATTTGATACCGCCGTAAATGACGAACCATATGTGTTTTTATCCAACAGTCTGCATGTATTTTCCGCCTGATTGGGTGTCAAACCAGTTTTGCGCAAAACAAAGTTATAATATTCTGGCTGAACACGACGTGAATTAAAGTCAATCCAAACATCCGCCGCCGAACGATAAACATTTCGACAGTCCTTGCGAACATCGGTAATACACTTATCAACCTGAACCGAACAAATGCCCATACCGTTTTCAATAGCATTGCGCAGATCCTCATTAAACAAATCATTTAACCCACCTGGCAATGCACCAGAATTTACACAACGCAATACATCGTTCATACAGTTTTCAACCGTATATGTCGAATTCTTGACACCACCATCTGGGCATTCAGGCTTAGGGTTATCTGGGACATCCGGCTGATCTGGGGTATCTGGCTGATCTGGGGTGTCTGGAACATCTGGCACACTTGGCACAGATGGCACAGTCGGAACATGTTGCGTTGTATTTCCCACCGCCATACCTGGCAACGTTGGCATTGACGGCATGCGTGCTGTGGTTACACCCCTCACATTGCTGTATGCACTGCGCCCTGGATTAGTTGCCGCATAACACATCCCCACAAACGCAAATATCCCAATACCTGCGAATGACATACCAACCATTTTCTTTAAATTTGAACAACGCATAACCGTCCCCCCATTAATATTATCCTTTCAATTATATCATTAAACGCGCTATAAAAAAAGCCCTTTTTGACAAAAAATATTTGACAAATTACACAGATTGTCTATAATCTTTTTGATGAAAAAAATATTTGAAATTTTAAAGACTCACAAATACGCCATAATTTGGACCGTGTGCTATACGGCCACAATGTGGGCAATATTAAGGTTTCTATTCAATTTCAACATGTTTTCCGGGGCATATTGGCGCTACCTGTTTCATGCCAAATTGAACGGATTTCCGGGCTTTGTATTTGGGATACTGCTGCTGGCGGCATTACCATTGTACATCGCAACAACAACATTAATCATACGCACAAAAAAGCCATTGGTTACCGTCCCAGTCCCAAAACCTGTAAAAAAGATTTGGGCAAACATGCAACCAACACTAATAAATCCCCCCGCCCCAGATACCCCAGAAGAAAAAAAATCAAACGCCACATCTGCCCCACAACAGGATGCATTACCCGACGAATTGCCGTCTGAATTACGCACTGCATATATTCGGGCACGTATGAACATCACCCCCGAACAGCGTTCTGCATTTAATCAACCAATTTCACAAATCCCACAACCAATAAGCGACATGGCAACACCGATAATCGAATCCGAATTGGACGACATCCCATTACCATCAGACTTTGATATCGAACCAACGACCCCTGATTCTGATTTCTTGACACCCGATTTTACCCAAATGCCTGCACCAACATTTACAGACATAACATTTGACGACACCCTAGACAACACCCAATCCAACCCAATATCAGAATATCTGGATTCAACCGGCAAACAATACGAAATTATTGATGACATTATCATCACAGACAAACACGCAATCGTATCACACATCGATGAAGACTTTTGGGTATGCGACGACGAATTCTGGTTTGCAACCGGCAAACAAATCGAATCCCCAATTGCACGCGTCACAAAAATTGCCACAGAACGCAAATTAATACCGACATTGTACCTGGGGGCTAAAAACATAATGGATATTGATACATTGTGCAAAACATGGGAATCGATGGGAATTCAAATCATAAAATCCCCAGACGAAATCAGCGATTAAAAAAATCCCGCAGACGCGGGATTTTTTTATTTTCTGTTCCGTTGTTCTTCCAAATTCAACTTGTACATCTTGTCACGAATACATGAACGCGCATTATCCATACACTCTTGGAAATTTTGTTTTTTTCTTAGATCTGAATCCTTGGTACAATCAATTTTAGTCGTAGCACATTTAGCGTCAGTTACATCATACGTCCGTGTCAGCAACTTATAATCATTTCCAAATTGCTTACGAACCTCTGATGTAACTTCACTGCCATTAATCGACATATTGGAAATTGTCGTCAAATTACTGCTAAGACAACTCAAAACATCCGACGGCAACAATTTAGTATCGCAATTTTCAACCCCAGAAATAAATATGCTTCGATCATTTGATTTAAAAGACGACGATCCACCACCCGACGACGAAGATTCATCCGCCCCCGCACCCGATGCCTGCAGGCGCGTTGTCAATATAGCCTTTTCTAACTGGGTTTTGAAACGACGAATCATCGATTCCAGATATTCGTACTGTTTATTCATTTGCTGGGTCATAATAGTTGTTTTTAACGCAACAACATCACGCATATATCCCCGATCTGCTTCGTTATCTGGATTTTTTACACCACGAATATTAAACACATGTGTCGAACACAGTGCTAATTCAGGGGTAATAAACTCATTATTTTCGTCTTCACACCCATTAAGCACAGCCGCCCCCGACACCACCGGAATCACCAGGACCGAAACACACAATAAAAAACCAAACAGCTTTTTCATTTATTTCCCAAATTTATTTTTAACCACTTCTCCAAACGCAGTCTTCTCACACTTTTGCGTCATTGGATTAAGAGGTAACGCCCCACATTTGCACTGCATATTTTCATAATGACCACCAGCAGCGCTGCAATCACCCCCCCCCCAGAGTCACTGAAACACTGTTCTTTTTTGGCACACATTTACCACCGGATTCAACCAGATCACCACCACAAGCACACGTACCATCGTTATAGTATTTACCACCACTTTCCTGACATATGCAGCGCGGCTTGCCCTTCCAATCGTTATGTTCACAATCCACCTTAGCATATTCACCAACTGATTCTGCCTGACTGGCGACTGCAACAACATAGTCATCATTTTCCAGTTTCTTCATCAAATCATTTTCATCAATACAAATTGCACCCTTTGGTAATTTTTTCAGCGCCACCGCCTGTTCCAGACGTTCTACACCACCAACACCAACCGCGCAATATTTCACGCCATCTGGATCTGGCTGAGTTGTTTTTTTGCCGGCATATTTCCGTCCAAATGTTTGCGGCGCATCTTGTTCAATAATGCGTTCCAGTGTTTCAATATCAATCGAAGCCTGCTTTTTACGATTACGGAAAAGCACAGAATTTTCCAACGCACTGGATGCACAACCGATACGAATTGTATTATCAGCCGACTCGCCTTCCAACCAATCACGCTTTAAATCATCCTGTTCATCCGCCGTTGTAAAGGTACGATTTAATGTACAATTACGACTGTCTTCGGGCGGAATCACACCACCATAAAAACATTCATGTCCACCAATAACCGTACCATATGCCTTAGACTTTCCACCATCGGTTGGACAACTGCTTTTGTCGTACCTTGGCCACTCGTACAAACCTGTGGATTCATTGCCCTTTTTCAGCTCAACCGCCCCAGTACACAAATATTCACCCCAAACATTACACGAACCATTAAGCATCATGTAAATATCTGTAATATCAACACCAACCGCCTGGGCTGTAATCAAGGCATCATACAATTCATCCAAAACATCGTTATACGGTTCAAAGAATCCCATCGCCTTTTGCTTAAATACCTTGACACGTTTTGGACTGTTACAATTATTTCCCTTGGAATCACAGCCCGCATATTCAAACGCATCCTTCATCGTGTCACGCAACGTTTTCAATGCGGTTTCCGCATTTTCCAACTTGGACATAATCTGGCCTGTTACCTGTTCGCGCACAATTAAATCTGAATCAATACCACGTGATGCAGCATCTTCTTGGGCCAACGTTAACCCAGATGATTGCGCTGCGTTTTGTGCAATCTGCGCTTCTGCCACCTGTTGCTGGGCGGCAGCGGCAATCTGTTTTTGTTCTTCCAGTGCGGCCTGTAATTGCGAAACAGTCTGTTGATTTTGCATCTGCATCTGTTGTTGCATTTGCTGCATCTGCATATTCATTTCTTGCTGCAACTGGGCCATTTGCTGGCTGGACTGGGCCGCCGCAGCTGCCGCAGCATCCTGGGCCGCCTGACTGGCCTTTGCATTAGAATTCGCAACGATTTGCGCCGCAATAGATTGCGCCAAATCATTACCGTATTGCTTACACGCGTTATTAGAATTCACACATCCATTAACAATCGGTAACGTTACATCCATCGACGTACATCCACCCGATGCACACTTCGGCTGGGCACATCGCATGATTAATGCATTACAGTTACCAAAATCAGCCGTCGGTGCAGAATCCGAGCCCGTACGACTGTTCATCATAGAATTCCATTGATTATTATTAATCGACCCCATTGAATTTGGGTTATACGCAGTTAAATTACTGCCTGCGGTCGTGGCAACAGGCGCTGCCCCAGCCACAGCCGGCAACACGCACATTACAAAAAACAAAATGCGATAAATTGGCTTCATATTCTCTCTTGCCACCAATTTTAACACATTTTTTTTATAATAGAAAGACAAAAATGGGTTTTAACCTATCTTTTTTCTAAAACACACATATCAAAAAAGTGATTACGAATCATTTTTACTCTGCCAATACCTTGGGCTTCGACCTGATGCTTCAAATGTCTAACAGCCTCAATATCTTGGTCGACAAAGAACGGCGCAACATTTACCACAATTAAACCACCGGGCTTTAAAAAGCGGACCAAATTCAAAACCAATGGTGTAACATACCCCGGTTCAGGACGATATTGTAAAATATTAGATAAATAAATATGATCATATTGTTGGGTTAAATGTGTTGATAATTCTGACAAATCCGTCCATATAAAATTAAAAGGCTTTGTAATCAATTTCTGCAATTTTGCATACTCATCATTATAAAGCGTTTCAAAATACAAGCCACCACGAACCAAACGCGCACCACGCATATTTTGAATATACTGACAGGTATCTTCTGGCAAAAATTCAGCAATTTTCTGATACTGCGGTATATCCGCGATATTACGTATACGCGACACAGAATTAATTAATTCGACATAATCCGCCCGACTTAATTTCTGAATCGCCGTCGTTTTAATATCCATCATCATTTTTGCATTAAATGTAATATCAAACGTATCAACATGCGCCGCGCCCGCCATTTTATAATGCAAGGCCTGGTCACCACTGCCCGCAACTGTCAAAACATGCATCCCTGGCTTTGGTGCTAGTGTCCAAAAAATTTCACGAACATCTTCATTGGTCTGCGCATAAGCCGGCGAAAATTGTGCAAAATTCGCCGCACCGTAATTCCCGGTGTATGAATCATATGCTAAACGAGC
Source organism: Candidatus Enterousia sp. (assembly GCA_045546155.1). Classification (GTDB taxonomy): domain Bacteria; phylum Pseudomonadota; class Alphaproteobacteria; order Rs-D84; family Rs-D84; genus Enterousia. Next base: position 40,440 of record JAZQCG010000012.1, on the reverse strand, counting down.
CTGACTTATATCATATTTCATAGACAGGATTATAGACAAATATAAAATAATGTCAACAAAGAGTTTTCATATACCAAATATAAAAATCCCCCAAACGGGGGATTATATTTTACATCTTTATAACTTCTGTGGTTACAACTGGTTCTGCGAACTTTTCACACATTGTGCCATGATAATTCTGAACAGATGTGGTTGTGTGCTTGTTGTTACCACCACTGAAAATACCACCACCACCACGACAGCCATTTCCACCAATCCAACTAAACCCATTTGATTCGCAAACCTCTGATGTGTTTGTTGTTACCACCGCCGCCGCATCTTCACACAATGTCGACGTCGTTGTCAACGTACATGTATTATTTGTCGCAGAATACGAAGAATTCATCGCTATACGTCCCAGCATGTTACCATAATCATCCGTTTGAACATATTCCGAATGACCCGATTGTTGAACAGATGCTAAATCTGCCAACTTGGCCCCCGAAATAACATATTTCGTTGCAAACAATCCTGCATCGTTCATACCTGTTTTTGCACCTGAATCTTCTTGAAAGATTGTATCAAAAACACTGCTGGCGTATTCTGTACAAACACGACCATCTTGAACACTGGCCCCAGTAATTCTGTCAATCAGATTTGCCGGACGCCAATTAGCACACTTTGGTTCTTCGGACGAAGCCATTGCCGCACACAGCACAGATTTTACCTGGTCATCTGCTGTTTCCAATGCTTTTTCAACCAAACCATTATACTTTTCTGTATAATTCTTGTTAGCACGATCAATCCCAGATTCTACAATCGCCATTATCGCAGAATCCAACAAGTGCGGATAACGCGCCGTTGATGTTGTACGCGCATCTTCACGTGTACGTACCTGGGACATATCGCGCCCTTGGACACACATCTTGATTTTTGAATCCTGTGAAATCACAGCAATTGTTTGATTAATCTTGTTCGCCGTTGACTGCAAAGCAGAAATAACACGCGACTTAGCAACTGTATCCGCATCCGAAATACGATCTGCGTATCCCGCAATATCAACCTCATACGTGCCAAATTTTACGTTTTCATCACGTGTTTTTTCTTCGTCTGTAATCCGGTTTATTTGAACATTACCAAATGAAATCAAACCATCAATTACAAAGTCACCATTTTTATCCGTATATGATGTCAAGCTGTCTGTACCAATCGCCTTATCTGATGCAAATGCCGCTTCACAGGACAAGGTATCCCCACAAACTTCAAGCATTTTTTCATTAACCAGATTCTGGCATTGTTCCAACATAGAATTATCAATTCCCAACCAAATTCCTTGGATAACACTGTCTATGTAGTCCCATGATGCCGCAAAAGTCTTTTTACCAGATTCTTCATCCATACCAACTTCCTTCTGGCAACCAACCAGTTTTTCCAACGGACACATTGCACGCAAATCAGACAAATCCAAGCCGATGCACTGTGAATAATCTTCACCACATCTGTCTGGGGATTGCAGACACTCTTTTACCTCTGTCGTGCAAGAATCGACACGCATTGATGCTAATCTTGCCGTTACGAAATCCCAAATCTGTGACTGTTGTGCCGCAGCCGCCGACGAAGCATCAATACCACACGCGTTCAGCGGAACTTTACACAAATTCAGCATTGTTTCTGGTCGTGACAAACACATATCATATGAACCATCTGGGTCATTTGGATCCATTGTATCCTTACACGCCTTTTGGAAACACGATGAAATATTTCCAATACAATCCTGACGCGCTTTATCTTCGGCAATTAATTCTGCAGATTTTACCTGGGGTGCAACTTCGCGCAGGAAAGTATCCCAAACCTGATCTGCAACCGCAACACAGGATTTTGTAATATTTTCACACAATGGCTTTTTTGCGACCAACGCATCATATGTTGATGCAGAAATTTCAATAGTGGTTACAGTCCCCTTAATCTGATATGGCTTTGAGCCACGTGTTGTGCTTTTACGCAAATTCGTTGAATCCATCGCCGACACAGATGCACATCCAGAAAAATCATCGCCACAGCCACCTGTTGTCTGCATGCACTTCTTAAACTGAACTGTACATTGACCTAAATCATATTTATTCGCACTGCGATACTGTTCCAACGCAGTTTGACGCAACGCCTGTTCTGCCGCTGCTAATTTTTGCGCACTAGCATTTTTCTGTTGCTTTAAACTGTTTTCATACGCAGCACAATCCGAACGAATCTTTTGACCATATAATGTTTTCATTAACGTCATTTCAGATGCACACTCTGGGATTTGCGCTGAACACAACTTAGCCGCTGCAACATAAAGCGCATCACCTTCTTTTCCTTCGATACCATCCGATGCCGCCGCACCAAAAACATCCACTTCTTCTTCAAAGTCAACATTTGTATCCCACATTGACAAGTCCAAAGTACGACGTGCACGCGATGCTTCCTTCTTTTCATCTTCTGCCAATGAATCTGCAACCGACTTTGCCATACTCATCGCCGCTTCGGCATCGTCACCCATTTCCAGACGTTCTACCCCTACGGTCGCCATTTTATAGGACTGTTGATCCAGCTTTTCAATTTCAGCCAAAATAGAATCATATTCTGCATTTTTATCACTGCAAATACAACGCCCGCCGGTTTCATTATCCAGCATACAGAATGCATCCATACAGCCTTCGAATTTTGCACGACACTCTTCACTAACCACAACATTTTTTGCCGCTGTCGACACCTTGGTTCCAGAATTGATAACTTTTTGCGTTGTACCTGCACGCGCTGCGACCACTGGCTTGGCCGCCACAGTCGCCGCACGACCACGAACAACCGTATTCGACGTTGATGCCGCCGGCGCCGCTGCACGTGGTGCTGTACGTGCCCCAGTCGCCGCACGGGCCGCCACTGGCTTAGCCGCACCACTATTCGATGCCGTTGCCGGCGTTGTACGTCCACGCGTCGCCGCATCCGCAGACATCATGAATCCCGCGATTAACATAGAAAAAATTGCAATTTTTTTCATAGACTCTTCCCTTCTATCTTTTTTATTTTATCACACCTGGGAATTTAATAAAAGCCTAATTTTGCTTTACAATACACATTTTTATACATTATTGACATTTTAATATTTTGTACTATATTAATAATGACACGGAGGTTTCAAAATGACCCAAGATTTAATTCCGGCATACGCCATATCAAATGAAAATCAGCGCTGGATAACATCTCGTTTCCAGGACGCGAAACGCATCTTAACCGTCACCGGCAGCGGCGACCAAGCAATGTTTTACACCATTAACGGTGCAGCACATGTCGACACATACGACATCGCATTATTTGCGCGCGTTATTCAAGACATAAAAACAACAGCGTTAAAAATATTAAACCATGCCGAATATTGTGAACTGGTTGAAAGCCTTTGCAACATGTACGGCGACTACAATCAGGCAAAACATATCGAAAAAATATTACCACACCTGCCACCGGCCAGCAAAGACATACTGAACAAACATGGCAAATACGCACGCTTTAATCGCGGCTCGATGTACCCAGAACACCTGCCGACGGCAAATGAATATGCCCGCATGCAGGCCAAGATTACCCAACCATATAATTTTATTCACACACCATTAAACCGTTTACATGAACACATATCCGGTCAATACGACATTATCAACATTTCGAATATATTCGACACTGTTGACTGGCGTGAACAACTTCAAATAATGTCCAGCCTGCTTCCGCATTTAAGTGTAGGCGGCCGCATCCTTTACATTGCACAAATGAACAAATATAACTATGACGTAATAAAATACGAAAACCCAAAAACCGGTATCAAGTTCGAATACGAAGGCAAATTTGCATCCAACACCGACCCATTTGGTCCAAAAATAATTTCATTTCAACGCACCCGATAAAAAAATCCCGCAAAATGCGGGATTTTTTAAATTTAAATCATCAAATTATTCAGCAACTGTTTCTGCTGCTTTTTCTTCGACAACTGGTTCTGCAACAACCGGTGCTTTTTTCGCATTTTCATCACGATCAACCAATTCGATAATCGCCATCGGCGCCGCATCACCATAACGGAAACCCGCCTTTAAAACGCGTGTATAGCCACCTGGACGGTTTGCATAACGTTTACCCAAAACATCAAACAATTTTTTAACCGTTGCTTCGCTGTTGTTGCCTAGTTCAGATGCAGTCAAACGACGATTTGCAACTGTGTCGTTCTTTGCACGAGTAATCAATTTTTCGACAACTCTGCGCAAATCTTTGGCTTTTGGTAATGTTGTTTTAATCTGTTCTTTTTCAACCAAGCTTTTGGTCAAACCAACAAACAGTGCTTTACGTGCATTTGTGTCGCGATTAAATGTACGACCTGCTTTCATATGTCTCATCGATTACTCCTTTGTTTGCTTCAGCCCACCACCCGATGGGATTTTTTCTGAGACGTCCGCGACCTGACTCACACCAGAACCACGGGATTAAATTCGTTTTATTTTATATTATTTTCTGCACAAGGCAAGGAAATTTTAAATCTCCCCGCCCGTGCACCAAAGCCACTTATTTATAAGGGTCTTCGTATTTTTTGGCCAACTCTGCAATATTTTCTGGTGGCCAACCCGGAACTTCCATCCCCAAACCTAAGCCCATAGCTTCTAATTGAACTTTGATTTCGTTCAAAGATTTACGGCCAAAGTTTGGTGTTTTCAACATATCAGCTTCGGTTTTTTGTACCAATTCACCCAACCAATTAATTTTATCGTTCTTTAAGCAATTGTTTGCACGAACCGACAATTCCAGTTCATCAACATGCTTTAACAATTTTGGATCAAATGGCAGTGCATCTTTTGCTTTTTCATCTTCGCTTGGTGCGCTGATTTGTGCAGGATCTTCAAAGTTAATAAATACAACCAATTGATCCGTCAAGATACGTGCTGCAAATGCGATTGCATCTTCTGGCGATACCGAACCATTTGTTTTAACTGTTAATTCCAACTTATCAAAGTCTGTCGATTGACCAACGCGTGTTGGCAAAACTTCTGTTGCAACGTTCAAGATTGGCGAGAAAATAGAATCCACCGGAATCACGCCCAATGGCAAATCTTCTGCATGGGCAGATGCAGGCACATAACCACGACCTGAACCCAATGTGATTTCCATATCTAAATTCGCACCTTTGTCCAATGTGCAGATTTCGACATCTTTGTTCATAACTTCGACACCACCTGTTGTTTCAATCATACCGGCTGTAACAACGGCTGGGCCCTTAACTTTCAAATATGCTTTGTGCTGACCTTCACTCAAAGCCTTGAAATAAACACCCTTCAAGTTCAAGATAATATCAGTCACATCTTCGCGAACACCAGAAATGCTGGAAAATTCGTGTTGTACACCATCAATTTTGATATAGATTGGCGCACACCCCTGCAACGAAGACAACAGAACACGACGCAATGCCGTACCCAATGTCAGACCGAAACCTTTTTCCAATGGTTCGGCAACCAATGTTGCAATATTTGGATTATGTTCATCTGTGTTGATTGTCAATTTTTTTGGCTTAATCAACGTCATCCAGTTCTTTTCAATCATACATTTTTCCTTTTAGCTTAGTTTATCATTTTCGCCAAATGGCTGCGCATTTATGTTCGCGCCCGCGTATTTTATAGCAGGAACGCACAAAAGTCAATTGAATATTCATGCTATTTTTGTTTTTGTCGGGCATTTAGCGCCGCCACCAAATCATCACGCACCATATCAATATGACGCAATACAACGGTTAAATCATTAACCGTTAAATTCCGTGTTTTTATCATTTGTTTTGAAAATTCTAAATCACAGGAAATTGTATCAATCTGGTCATTTGACAAAAGCTTACGTGGCCGTCCCATTGCGCATATTATCTTTTTTTAGCCCCTGACATTTCCTTCTTAACTTGGCGATAATATTTTTCTCGCTCCTGCGCGGCAATCAATGGCGACGTTATCTTTTCACCATCCAAACACCAATCTATATGCCACATTGGCGCCGAAGAATACCCCATACTAGACAGCAACTGTGGCATTGCCTCACATACAAAATTAGGATGTGTGCACTCAGACAAGCGTACCCATTTTTGTGGCAATTCATTTAATTTTCCCGTTTTTTTGTCACGGGTAATAAATGTCGCATACGCCATCGGTGCAGAATCGCTACGTGTTGCAGGTTTTGGTAAATATGTAAACAATTGTAAGCGCGGCTTTACAATCGCCATACCAACCACCGCCGCCAATTCAATATTTGGATGCGTGCGTTCAATTTCGCTTTTCATACGCGCGCAATCAACACCCGTTGTCATAACACTGTGCCCCAGATAATAATAACAATTCCATTTGCGTGTATCAAAATTATACATCACAACATGATTAGCGTAATCCGCCAAAATTTGTCGTGCACGTTCATCAGTTAACTTTTCTGGCACAACCACTTCGCGTTTAGCGAACAATTTTTCCAAGAACTTTAATCTTAACGCTGGACTCATTGACAACACCGTAATAATAAGCATTAATAACATTTATTGCACACCTGGGGGGCACGAATAATACGACGTGTTGATACACGACCCGCGGGCTGATAAATCGTTACTGGTTGATACAATTGATAATGATCAATGACTTCTGTGTGTGTTTTGACACGAACAGGCATTGCCTTTTTCGCACATGGGCGTTTATGCGGAACAACCTGGGCCGACGACACATAACGTGGCGCATTGTAGTTATATTCAACTACTTCGACCGTTGTAACAGTTTCTGTTTCAGTTACCACCCCATCCGCAACAGCCGGCGCAGCAATAACCATCGACAAAAAAGATGCAAATAAAATTTTTTTCATATTAAATCCTTATATACCACTACACCCCACCCCACTGGTGAAACCATGGTAGCATACAATTCACATATGTCCACAAAAAACCGCCCAAACGGGCGGATTTTTTTATGCGATATTTTTCATTTTGTTATAATTATCATTATACAAAGCCTGGTCCGATGGACTAAACGTACCGTTAAATGTTTCAACAACACCATTTGGGAATTCTGCATTGATAACATTGTACGCATCCAAAGCCGGCATTGGGAATTGAACGCCCAAGGCATTTGCACCAACAAACTGGGCAACAATTGCCGGCTTTAATTGCTGATTCAACACGCGCTGTACCTGGTCCACCACCCTGCCCGGGGTATTAGACAGGTATGTATTAAACCAGCCACCTGTTTTACCAATACCCAACAAAGGTATCCATGAACCAGTCTGGGCATTTACATAGTACGGCAATCTGCGTCCACGATAGTCCACAACCGCAACCGCATTACCATTAATATTAATGATTTTTGCACTTGTTCCATTGGTTGTGTTCATCGGCACCAGTTTTATCATATTACCATTAACCATACCCAAAGATTTGTCAGAATTATTTAATATTGTTTCCAAATCTTTTTCCGGTTTGGTATTTACACCCGATGCACTTGATGATAAAGATAATAATCTAGATATAAACAATGCCATCCCCATAGTGCACAAATATTTATTAAAATAAATTAGAACGATTTAGATAAAATCAAATCGGGCATCATAGTGTAAATTCGCTACACAAGATGCCCGATTTATTCTTAGATAAATTATTGCAATTTACTTTATACGCGACGTACTTTCTTTGGACGACAACCATTGTGTGGAATACGTGTTGTGTCTGTGATTGATTGTACGACCAAGCCTGCATTTGCCAAGCCACGAACCGCTGATTCACGACCCTGACCAATACCACGCATCAAAACATCAACTGTTTTCATGCCCATTTCGGCGACTTTCTTGCCAACTGCGTCTGCTACTACTGTCGCAGCATATGGTGTAGATTTCTTTGCGCCTTTAAAATTATTCGCCCCAGCGGTTGCCCATGTCAATACGGCGCCAGACTGGTCTGTGATTGTGATACGTGTATTGTTATTTGTCGCAACAATATGCGCAATACCATGCGATACTTTTTTTACGACTTTCTTTTTAGCTTTTGTTACTGCCATTTTTATTTTTCCTTATTTAGATGTCTTCAATTAACTATGGTGTTAATCTCTACCTTATTCCAAAAAATTAAGATAACGTTGCAGGTATGTGTGTTGGGCGACGGGAGTGTACAAACGCTACATGACCAGAGCCCAACGCGCATAGATGCGGCGTTAGATTAATTTTTATTTCCCTTTGGTTGCTGAACCTGCGACTACAACACGTTTACCTTTACGTGTACGGGCATTTGTCTGGGTACGCTGACCACGAACCGGCAAACGGTTACGATGACGGATACCACGATATGCCTTCAAGTCCTGCAAACGTTTGATGTTCATTGTAACTTCACGACGAACATCACCTTCTACTTTAAAGTTTTCTTCGATGTATTTAGAAATTTTAATAACATCTTCGTCCGTCAGATCTTTTGCGCGCAAACCATCTTTCAGTTTCAAAGCCTTGCAGATTTGTGCGGATTTGGCTGGACCAATACCGTGAATGTACTGCAACGCGATTTCGATGCGCTTTTCTGTCGGAATATTCACACCTGCTATACGTGCCATTTTTCATTTTCCTTGTTTTGTTTAACGGTCGGAATGCGTCCACCCGCACCCCGGATTTATCCCCGAATATTCACATTACACAAACATTCGGTTATTCTATTCTGCCGCACTATTTTATATAAAATGCGACAAAAGTCAAATTCTTTTGTCCCACGCACTATTTTATTTAGCCGCGGAAACGTCCCTTCTTGGATGCTTTTTTAATAGCACCACTATAATGCTTTGCAACCAAATAAGATTGCACCTGGTTCATTGTATCTAAAACAACACCTGCAACGATTAAAACACTTGTTCCACCAATCATAACTGGCAACCCTAAATGAGTATTCAGAATTATTGGCAACACACATATTACCAACAAATACATAACACCGATTGCAGTCGTACGTGAAACAACACCGTCTAAATACTGAATCGTCTGTTCACCTGGACGAACACCTGGAACATAACCACCGGCATTTTTCAGATTATTGCTGGTCTCTTCGGAATTAAAGATAACCGCAGTCTGGAAATACGCAAAGAACGCAATCAAAACTGTATAAATAAATATATATGACCACGTACCATACGTAAACACACCCATGATATTTTGAACGATTAAGTTTTCACTTTGAACAAAGCGCTGAATAAACGCAGGCAACATCATAATACTGGCTGCGAACACAGGCCCCATAACACCAGACATATTAACCTTGATTGGTAAATATGATGCGTTTGTATTCATAACACCATTTGCCATAACTTGACGTGGATACAGAATCTGAATACGACGCTGTGCCTGTTCAAAGAAAGCAATCAATGCAACAATTCCAACAACAAATGCAATGGTTAATGCCAACATCGCCGGCGAGACTTCACCAACACCTGCGCGTGACAGCAACTGCATTGTACCACCTGGAACTTCTGCAATAATACCTGCAAAAATCAACAGTGATGCACCCTGGCCAATACCACGTGCTGTAATTTGTTCTGCAAGCCACATAACAAATACAGTACCACCGACCAACGCAATAATCGCAGACAATTCAAATGCAAAGCCTGGGTTAACAACTGCGGCAACACCGTTTACCGGCGCCATTGCCTGCAATCCACGTACAATCGCCCATCCTTGAACTATCGCCAATATAACCGCCAAATAACGTGTATATTGATTGATTTTTACACGACCTGATTCCCCTTCTTTGCGCAAATCACTTAACGATTTACTGGTTGCTGTTAACAACTGCAAAACGATAGATGCTGAAATATATGGGAAAATGTTCAACGCCAATACGGACATACGTGACAAAGAACCACCACTGAACATATTGAACATATCCATCATACCGCTGCCTTCGCCACTAAACAAATGCAGCACCGCCGACGCATTAACCCCCGGCAGTGGAATAAACGATCCGATACGATAAACAATTAACGCACCCAACGTAAACAAAATACGCTTTTGCAGGTCCGTTAAATTCCCTAAATATTTTTTCAAGAATTTCATTGCGCTTTGAATTTTAACCGTTGAACGGCACTTGGGGTATTTGCCCCAAGTGCCGTAAAGAAAGATTAGTTGTTTTTAATTGAACCACCAGCTTTAACAATCGCTTCTTCTGCTGATTTTGACCATTTCGTAGCAACAACATTAACAGCTGTTTTAATTTCGCCTTTGGCCAAAACTTTCAAGCCATCTAATTTGCGATTGATGATTTTTGCAGCCAACAAAGAATCAATTGTGATTTCTTTGGACGCATCAATCTTGCCAGATGCAATGAATTTTTCAATATCACCCAAATTGATTGTAACATATTCCTTCGCAAAAGGATTGTTGAAACCGAATTTTGGGAAACGGCGCAGAATTGGCATCTGACCACCCTGGAAAGTTGCCTGTTTACGTGAACCACTGCGTGCCTTCTGACCTTTGTGACCACGACCTGCTGTTTTACCATAACCTGATGCCATACCACGACCAACGCGTTTAACGTCTTTACGTGCACCAAAATTATCCATCAATGCATTTAATTTCATTTTTTCTTTCCTTTTTGTCCTAACGACTATTTATATAGTCTTTTTTCGCACGTGGACAAGTCCCCCTTGTCCACGTACTCGGTTTATTTTTTCTTATTTTACAATTTCAACCAAATGAGAAACTTTGGCAACCATACCACGTACAGATGCTGTATCTTCCATTTCTTTGGTTTTACCGATGCGTCCCAGGCCCAAAGCTTTTACAATTTTGACCTGTGATTCTGGACGACCGATTGTACTTTTAACTTGTTTTACAACTATTTTAGCCATAATTCAAACTCCTATCAATTGTCCAGATTATTTCGCTTCTGCATCAGTTGCTTCTAATTTTTTACCGTCACGACCGGCGATAATTTCCGCAACTGTCTTGCCACGACGTGCCGCCACAGTTTTTGGAGAATTCATTTTATTGAACGCCAAGAACGCTGCACGGATCATATTGTTTGGATTGTTTGAACCCTGTGATTTAACAACAACGTCCTGAACACCCAAGCATTCAAATACTGCACGCAACGCACCACCAGCAATAATACCAGTACCTGGAACTGCTGAACGTACAACCAATTTGCTTGCACCGTATTTAGCCGCGCTATCGTGATGTAATGTACGACCTTCCTTCAATGGAACGCGAATCATCTTTGCTTTTGCAGCCTTTGTTGCTTTCTGCACAGCAGCCTGAACTTCCAGTGCTTTACCTTTGCCGAAACCAACACGACCTGCCTTGTCCCCGACCACAACCAAGGCCGAGAAAGACATATTACGTCCACCTTTTACTGTTTTAGACACACGGTTGATAGAAACTAATTTATCTACCAAATTATCCGTCTGCAATTTTTTATCATCAAAACGTGCCATTTATATACTCCGTTATTCCTGATCCTAGATTCTTACACCACCTGCGCGGATTGCTTCGCACAGTGCTTTTACACGACCGTGATAACGATAACCACCACGATCAAAATAGCAGTTGTCAGCAATTTTCGCAGCAACAATACGTTCTGCTAATGCTTTACCAACCAGTTCTGCACCTGCAATATTCCAGCCTTTACCAGCAAAGCCCTTTTCTTTGGACGAAGCAGCACAAACTGTGTGGCCTTTGACATCATCAATCGCCTGAACTTCAATATGACGTCCAGAACGGAAAACCGACAAACGAATCTTGCCAGGATTTTTTCTTTTCAACGCACCGCGATTCGCCAGTGTACGTCTTTCTTCTGTAGATAAATGTTTCAACATTTTCTTTTTCCTTTGTTCCGATCCCCGTAACAGCGGGAATCAATTAGTTATTATTTCTTTTTACCTTCTTTGCGGCGGATTCTTTCGCCCTTATAGAAGATACCTTTACCTTTATATGGGTCTGCTTTGCGAACCTTGTGGATTTTATCCGCGAATTGGCCAACCAAGCATTTATCCATACCCATAACAGTAAATTCTGTTGGTGCATCACCCATAACAACGGTCAAGCCCGCTGGGATGTCCATAATAACATCGTGTGAATAACCCGCAACCAATACCAATTGATTACCTTTGACCGATGCTTTATAACCAACACCCTTCATATACATAGGTTTTGCAAAACCTTCGGATACACCCTGAACTGCACTGCGGATATTACGAGCCATCGTACCCCACATTGCGCGTGATGCTTTGTCTTCTGCATCTTTTGGTGTAATTACAACCTGGCCTTCTTCAATAGCAACGTCAACCAAGTTTGCATTTTTTGTATCCAAGGCTAATTTCAATTCACCCTTTGGCCCTTTGACGACCAATGCGTTGTCCGCCATTGCGACACTAACGCCATCTTTCAGTTTAACTGGATATTTTCCTGCACGAGACATAATTCAATCCTCACTTTCTTAGATAACCTTGCACAATACTTCACCGCCAACGTTCATCAAGCGTGCCTTGTGATCAGTCATAACACCATTTGGTGTAGAAACGATTGCGATACCCAAACCGTTCAAGACTTTTGGCATTTTTGCACTGCCTGAATAAACACGACGACCTGGCTTTGATACAACAGAAATTTCCTGGATTGCACCGTTGCCACCAACGTATTTCAATTCAACAACAATATTTGCACGGTGTTCATCAATTTGTTCAATGCGGAAATCCGTGATGAAACCTTCTTCTTTTAAAACAGTCAAAACTGCTTGACGCAATTTGCTGTTTGGTACTGTGACGAATTCTTTACCTGCATTCTGACCATTACGAATACGGGTCACCATATCGCCAATTGGGTGTGATAATGACATCTTATACTCCTTGTATCTGTGGGTTACCCCACACTACGTTAACCAACTGCATTGTCCACAATTGGATTGTTCTTGTTTTTACCAGCTTGATTTACGTACGCCTGGCAATTTCCCTTCGGATGCCAATGTACGCAATTGCTGACGGCACAGACCGAACAAACGCGAGAACCCGCGTGAACGACCCGTTACACTGCAACGGTTGCGCAGACGTGTTTTGTTCGCATTGCGTGGCAATTTTGCCAGCTTTTTCATTGCTTCCATACGTTCGTCTGGTGTTGCATTAACAGACATTTTTGCTTTAATCGCATCGTGCTTTTTTGCATACTGTGCGACCAGCTTTTCACGTCTTTTTTGTTTGTTTATCAACGCTAATTTAGCCATCTTCTTTTACCTTTTTATTATTTCAAAACCAATGGCAAGCCGATTTTAGTCAGCAATGCACGTGCTTCATCGTCTGTTTTCGCAGTTGTTGCAATCACGATATCCATACCGCGAATAGCATCAATCTTGTCAACAGAAATTTCTGGGAAAATCAAATGTTCTTTGATACCAAATGCATAGTTACCACGACCATCGAATTTTGATTTTGACAAACCACGAAAGTCTTTTACACGTGGCAATGCAACTGTAATCAATTTGTCCAAGAAGTCATACATACGTTTACCACGCAATGTAACCTTTGTACCAATAGCCTGACCTTCGCGCAGACGATATGTAGCAATTGATTTCTTTGCACGTGTGATAACTGATTTCTGGGCGGCAATCGCAGTCAAATCTGCAACAGCTGCATCTAATTTCTTTTTATCAGATACCGCTTCGCCAACACCCATATTCAATACGATTTTGGTCAGTTTTGGAACCGCCAAAGCATTTTTGTAACCGAATTCTTTTACCAATTCAGGTACAATCTGTTTTTCATAAATTTCACGCAATCTGCTTTGCATTTTTTATTCCTTAATGTTTTCTGTTTCCGTAACAGCGGAAACCATTGTTTTATATTTCAGCGCCAGATTTTTTTGCAACGCGAACTTTTTTATCACCTTCTACTTTGTAACCAACGCGTGTTGCTTTCTTAGTTTTTGGATCAACTAAAGCAACGTTGGAAACATGGATTGGTGCTTCGCGGTCAATGATGTGACCTGGTTGTTCTTGTGTTGGTTTGATGTGCCATTTACGACGATTGACACCTTCTACTACAACGCGGGATTCAACTGGACGTGCTTCCAGAACTTTGCCTTTAACACCCTTGTATTTTCCCGAAATAACTACGACTTCGTCGCCTTTTTTAATTTTCATTTTTAGACCTTCCATCTGTTATTAGATTACTTCCGGTGCCAAAGACACGATTTTCTGAACGTCATATTTACGACGAACTTCACGGGCAATCGGACCAAAGATACGTGTACCAATTGGTTCGAAATTGTTTTTGTTAATCAAAACAACCGCATTGTCATCGAAACGGATAATAGAACCGTCTGGACGTTTTACTGGAAACTTTGTACGAACGATGATTGCACGCTGTACAGTACCTTTTTGAACCTTGCCACGTGGAATGGCTTCTTTAATTGCAACAACGATTTTGTCACCGACTGTTGCATAACGACGATGTGAGCCACCCAAAACCTTGATGCACATAGCTTTACGCGCACCTGAATTGTCAGCCACTGTCATAACTGTTTCGTTTTGAATCATTTTTTACTTCCTTGTCCTGCGAGCGGGGCGATCCCCCACCGCTTTGTTATATGGTTCCGACTGCCCTCTTCCATCCCATCAGAGCCTCAAAGAACCATCAGGTTAATTATTCAACATCAACCGCTTCGTCTTTGGATACACCAACGCGACCCTTAACAACCCAAGCTTTTGTCTTGGAAATTGGGCGATGTTCTTCAATAGCGACGATTTCACCAACTTTGTATTCGTTGTTTTCGTCGTGCGCTTTGTACTTTTTGTTCTGCTTAACGAACTTACCATACAGCGGATGACGGAAACGACGTTCCACTTCTACGACAACTGTTTTGTCGTTTGCTGTACTTGTTACTGTTCCTTGCAGTATACGTCTTGGCATAACTTTTCCCTTACTATTTTCTTAATTTCGCCCGGTTTTCTGCGACTTTTGCCATCTTTAGCGGCCGCAAAAAACACGGACAAAATCCTTGTTTCATTAACTGAGCTTCGTATATGATACCTAAATTTTTAGAAATCTCAACAAAAATCAGCAATTAGTTATTATTTTTTTGCAGCGTTCAATTTTGTTTTTACGCGTGCAATTTCGCGACGGGTCTGACGCATAACATGTGTTTTTGGCATCTGACCTGCTGCGTGCTGAAAGCGCTGGTTCATTTGTTCTTTTTTCAAATCAACCAATTTGCTTTCCAACGCTTCGACCGTCAACGCTTCATTTTCGATTTTCTTTTCTGCCATTTTATCTTACCTTCGCGTTTAATTAGTTTGCTTTACGTTCAACGACTTTTGTTTTAACTGGTAATTTTGCTGCAGCCAAAGCAAATGCTTCATATGCAACTTCTGGTTTTACACCATCCAATTCAAACATAATACGACCTGGTTTTACACGGCAGATCCAGTATTCAACCGCACCTTTACCCTTACCCATACGAACTTCGGCTGGCTTAGAAGTAACAGGAACGTCTGGGAAAATACGAATCCACAGTTTACCCATACGTCTCATGTGACGTGTGATTGCGCGACGCGCTGCTTCAATTTGGCGCGCTGTTACGCGTTCTGGTGACATTGCTTTCAGTCCAAAAGAACCAAATGCTAATTCGCTGCCACCTTTCGCAACACCGTGAATACGGCCTTTGTGCTGTTTGCGAAATTTTGTTTTATTTGGCATTAACATGACTTAATCCCTTGTGTATTTATATTATTTACGAATTGTGTTTTTTCTTTCGCTGCTGCCGGCATATTCTGTTGGACGTGCCATTTCAGATGCCAACTTGTCTTTATTTACAACATCACCTGTGTAAATCCAAACTTTCACACCGATAACACCATATGTTGTTTTCGCCTGGATTGACGCATAGTCAATATCCGCGCGCAAAGTGTGCAATGGAATACGACCTTCGCGAATTTGTTCGCTGCGGGCGATTTCCGCACCATTTAAACGACCCGAGCACATAACTTTGATACCCTGAGCCCCTGCTTTTTGTGCGTTCTGAACGGCTTTTTTCATTGCACGTTTGAACGAAACGCGGCCTTCGATTTGCTGCGCAATGTTTTGTGCAACTAATTGCGCATTCAGGTCTGGACGACGAACTTCGTAGATGTTAACTACGACCTGGTCATTTTTAACCAGTTTTTTGATATCGTTACGTAATGTTTCGATATCGGCGCCGTTCTTACCGATAATCATACCTGGACGCGAGGTATGAATTGTTACAACTACTTTTTTGGCAAAGCGTTCAATAACAACCTTAGCCAAGCCAGCTTTTTTCAATTTCTTTTCAATAAATTTGCGAATTTTAATGTCTTCGGCCAACAGATTTGCATAATCTTTCTTGCCTGCAATCCAACGAGAATCAGTAATCTTGTTGATAAATTCGCGCAGTGAAATTGGTGATACTTTCTGTCCCATTTCTTTTTTTCCTTATATTTTGTGGGGGCGTTCTTGAAGCTTTCGCTTTATTCAGGAACGTTTCAGTCCCATACCGCCCCACACGACTTACATTATTTTGCTTCTTTTTTTGTTGCTTTCTTAGATGGTGCTGCGCCAGATTCCAAAACAATTGTCAAATTTGAAAATGGTTTCAAAATTGGACGTGCGCTACCACGTGGTCCCGGCATAATGCGTTTCATTGTTAACGCTTTACCACACCAAATTTCTTTAACAAACAGTGTATCTGCTGCTAATTTTTTGTTGTGTTCTGCATTTGCAACGGCTGACAATAAAGTTTTTAAAACTTCGCCGGCAACACGCTTCTTTGAAAATTTCAAGACATCAATTGCACGTTCAACTGGCAAACCACGCACCAAATCACAAACCAGGTTTAATTTCTGGTGGCTGATGCGGATCATTTTATTGAACGCACGAACTTGATTATCTTTGATTCCATATCTTGCTGTTGTCATAACTGTTACCTTTTGATATCAGAATTATTATTTCTTGCCTGCTGCGGCCTTTTTATTTGCAGCATGGCCTTTGAATGTACGTGTTGGTGCAAATTCACCCAATTTATGACCAATCATATCTTCGTTGATTGATACTGGGATAAATTTATTACCATTGTGAACATCAAATGTTAATCCAACCATTGGTGGCACAATTGTGCTACCACGTGACCAAGTTTTAATTGGCTTATGGTCGTTTTTTTCATTCGCCGCAGCTGCTTTTTTCAAAACAGATGGGTGAACATAAGGCCCTTTCCATACTGAACGAGACATCATTTACTCCGTTTTTTTATTATTTTTTCTTTGCCAAATGTCTGCTGCGAATAATCATCTTAGCAGTACGTTTATTGCTACGGGTACGATATCCCTTGGCTGGAATACCTGTACGTGATACCGGTTCGTGGCCCTTAGAATGACCATTACCACCACCCATTGGGTGATCAACCGGGTTCATCGCCATACCGCGTACAGATGGACGGATACCCAACCAGCGTGCGCGACCAGCTTTACCCAAGTTGACATTACGTTGGTCAGGATTAGAAACACTGCCAACAGTCGCCAAACAATCGGAATGAACCTTACGCAACTCACCGCTGTTCATTTTAATCTGTGCATAAACACCGTCTTTACCCATCAATTGAGCATAGCAACCAGCACTGCGGGCCAATTGACCACCAGCACCCGGTTTCAATTCGACGTTATGTACGATTGTACCGATTGGCATATTTTTCAATGGCATTGCGTTACCTGGCTTAATGTCTTCACGTGCGCCAGAAATAACAACATCACCCGCTTTCAAATCACGCGGTGCCAAAATATAAGAACGCATACCGTCTGTGTATTCAATCAATGCGATGAATGCGGTACGGTTTGGATCGTATTCCAAGCGAACAACAGTTGCTGGAACACCTGTCTTTTTACGTTTAAAGTCAATCAAACGATATTTACGTTTGTGACCACCACCTTGGTGCATAACAGTTACATGACCAAAATTATTACGTCCACCTTTGGACTTCAAACCAACAGTCAATGCCTTTTCTGGCGCACCACGATGCAATTCAGCGCGATCGACCTGGGTCAGACCACGTGTACCTGGTGTTGTTGGCTTATAATGCTTTAATGCCATTTTATTTTTCCTTACTGTTTTATGCCTTGGCAATAACACCCTTTTATTTTGGGTTCTCTGCCAAGGCTGTTTATTTTATTTATTATGCATTTTCCGTCAGATTCAATTCTGCATCTGCCGGCAGGGACACATATGCTTTTTTAACTGTGCGTTGTGTACCTGTGCTGCGACCACGGAAAGTTTTCACTTTACCTTTTGTCACTACGATGTTTACCTTAACCGGTTTTACACCATAGATAGCCTGAACCGCACGTGCAACATCTTCTTTGGTTGCGCTTGGCGCAACTTCAAATGCAACACCATTGTTTTCAGACAATTTTGCAGCCTTTTCCGAGATAACCGGACGACGCAGTATATCATAAATACCGGCGGTCGCAACGATTTTTTTCTCTGTACTTACTTTTTTTTCTGCCATTTTATTGACCTTTTATTTATCTGTTGCTTATTTTATTATGCCAAGCGGGCTTCAATCGCTTTGACTGCATCAGCTGTCAAAACCAATTTTTCGTGTTTCAGAATATCCAAAACATTTAAGCCCATTGTCGGCAATACGTCGATATTTGCGATATTTGCCGCAGATTTCTTGAAGTTTTCATCCAATTGATCTGCACCAACGAACAATGCAGACGCGATTTCCAGCTTTTTCAACTGTTTCGCAAAAGCACCTGTTTTTGCTGCAGCCAATTTTTCAGAATCGATAACAACCAAAGAACCATCTTTGATTTTTGAAGATAATGCCATCTTCAAACCTAAGCTACGTATTTTCTTTGGCAAGTCAATTGAATGATCACGAACAACTGGACCGTGAACAACACCACCGCCACGCATATGAACGTTGTATCTTTCACCTTGACGTGCGTTACCTGTTTTCTTCTGTTTGAATGCTTTTTTACCACTGCCCTGTACATCAGATACAGTTTTTACAGCATGTGTACCGGCACGTTGTTTTGCGCGCTGCCAAGTAACAACACGATGCAAAATATCCGCGCGTGGATCTAAACCAAAGATGCTGTCAGCCAAATCAGCCTTACCAACAACTTTGCCATCAAAATTAATAATATCTAATTGCATTTTTCTACCTCACTTATTTCTGTCGCTTTTTTATTTTTATTATTCCGCAACAGTTTCTGTTTCGGTTGTTTCTGTTACTTGTTCTGTTTCATTGCTTACAACAACTGTCGGAACTGGTAAATCTTTGTGTTCTTTTTTAATCGCATCGGTTACCAATACAAAAGTACCGTTTGAACCTGGAACTGCGCCTTCAACAAAGATCAAGTTTTCAGATGCATCAACACCAAAAACTTTCAGATTCTGAACAGTAACAGTTTCGTTACCCATCTGTCCAGGCATCTTTTTACCTTTCAGAACGCGACCTGGCCATTCACGCATACCAGTCGAACCGATTGAACGATGTGCTTTCAATACACCGTGGGTTGCTTCTTTACCGCCAAAGTTATGACGTTTCATAGCACCCTGGAAGCCTTTACCTTTGCTTGTCGCTTGAACGTCGACAAACTGGCCTGCAACAAAATGAGACGCCGACAATTGTGTCCCTGCTGGGATAACACAGTCATCTGTTACACGGAATTCAACCACTTTGCGATATGGTTTTACCCCTGCTTTTTCAGCCGCCTTCAATTGTGGTTTTGCAACGTGTTTTGCCTTGGCTTCGCGCATACCTAAGATATTTGCGACATAGCCATTTTTATCCTGCGTGCGATTTCCAATGACCGCGCAATCACCAACCGACAAAACGGTTACTGGGTGTGCAACGCCGCCATCATCATACAGACGCGTCATTCCTATTTTTGTTGTAATTAATCCGCTACGTTTCATTTTTTTATGCCTTTTTTTATGTCAGTTGGTTGGTGTGGTTCAGAATAATTCCACACCAACACTGACGGTTTTATTGTTTACAATTTAATTTTTACATCAACACCTGATGCCAAATCCAACTTCATCAAGGCATCTACTGTCTGAGGGGTTGGATTAACAATATCGACAACCGCTTTATGATTGCGGATTTCGAACTGTTCACGTGATTTTTTATCAACGTGTGGAGAACGGTTTACCGTAAATTTTTGAACCAATGTCGGCAAGCGAACTGGTCCAACGACTTCTGCGCCTGTGCGTTTGGCCGTTTTAACAATTTCTTCTACGGATTCCATCAAGATACGGTGATCGAATGCCGTCAACTTGATACGAATTTTTGATGTTGGTACCATTGTTGTTTCCTTACTTTAACTGGGCCGGTAATCACTGACGCTTTTAATTCAGTTACACCGACCCATGATTTCATTATTTTACAATTTTGGATACAACACCTGCGCCAACTGTGCGTCCGCCTTCACGGATAGCAAAGCGACGACCTTCGTCCATAGCAATTGGTGCAATCAATTGCACATTGATACGAACGTTGTCACCTGGCAGAACCATTTCTTTGTCTGCAGGCAAGGTAATTGTACCTGTTACGTCTGTTGTGCTGAAGAAGAACTGTGGACGATAGTTAGAGAAGAACGCTGTATGACGGCCACCTTCTTCCTTCGTCAAGATATAAACTTCAGCTTCGAATTCTGTGTGTGGTGTGATAGAACCAGGTTTGCAGATAATCTGACCACGTTCTACATCTTCCTTCTTAGTACCACGCAACAACAAACCTACATTGTCACCGGCTTCACCCTGAACCAGCAATTTGCGGAACATTTCGACGCCTGTAACTGTTGTTTTCTGTGTTGGACGCAGACCAACGATTTCACATTCGTCACCAACTTTGATAACACCAGATTCTACACGACCTGTTACTACTGTACCACGACCTGTGATAGAGAATACGTCTTCAATTGGCATCAAGAATGGTTTGTCAACTGGACGTTCTGGCATTGGGATGTATTCGTCGCAAGCTTTCAACAAAGCTTCGATAGATTCTTTACCCAAACCGTCGTTTTTGCCTTCAACAGCAGATACTGCAGAACCACGGATGATTGGTGTGTTATCACCGTCGAAATCGTTGTTAGACAACAATTCACGGATTTCCATTTCAACCAATTCCAACAATTCTGGATCGTTTGCCAAGTCACATTTGTTCAAGAACACAACGATTTTTGGAATACCAACCTGACGTGCCAACAAGATGTGTTCACGCGTCTGTGGCATTGGACCGTCTGTTGCAGCAACTACCAAGATAGCACCGTCCATCTGAGCGGCACCAGTAATCATGTTTTTAACATAGTCCGCGTGTCCTGGACAGTCAACGTGTGCATAGTGACGTGTTTCTGATTCATATTCAACGTGAGCAGTGTTAATTGTTATACCACGTGCTTTTTCTTCTGGTGCGTTGTCAATTTCTGAAACGCCTTTCTGAGCGTCTGCACCAACACCAAAGTAATGAACAATAGCAGCTGTCAATGTTGTTTTACCATGGTCAACGTGACCAATTGTACCAATATTGACGTGCGGTTTGGTTCTTACATACTTTTCTTTTGCCATTAGTTTTCTCCTTAGGCTTGCTTGTTAAGTTTAAAACTTCTTTCTTTTTATTATTTCGTCAGCTTTTTGATTACTTCATCTGCGACGTTCTGCGGTACTTCGTCATAGTGTGACAATTCCATATATGGATTTGCACGACCCTGTGACAACGAACGCAATGTCTTGACGTATCCGAACAGATTTGCCAATGGTACAAATGCAGAAATCTGCTGATTACCGAACTGTGTTTCAATTCCGTTAATCTGACCACGACGACTGTTCAAGTCACCAATGATGTCACCGACATATTCTTCCGGTGTGTTAACCGAAAGTTTCATAATCGGTTCCAACAATTTTGGCGCCGCTTTCTTCATCGCTTCGCGGAAGCACGCACGCGCCGCAATTTCAAAGCACAATACATTAGAGTCAACTTCGTGATACTTACCATCTACTAATGTAGCCTTGAAATCTACAGTTGGATAGCCAATCAGAACACCTGTCTGTTGTGCTATCTTCAAACCTTTTTCCACACCTGGGATGTATTCTTTTGGAATCGCACCACCAACAATCTTGTTTTCGAATTCGTAACCCTGACCTGGTTCTAATGGTTCAAATTCAATCTTAACCTGGGCATACTGACCCGAACCACCAGACTGTTTCTTGTGTGTATATTCTTCTGTGATTGGTTTGCGGAATGTTTCACGGTATGCAATACGTGGCTCACCAACGTTAACATCCACTTTAAATTCACGCAACAAACGATCAACCAAAATTTCCAAGTGCAATTCACCTACACCCGACAGAATTGTTTGACCAGATTCTTCGTCAACAGATACACGGAACGAAGGATCTTCTTTGGCCAACGCCTGCAAACCCAAAGACATCTTTTCAATGTCAGCTTTGGTCTTTGGTTCAACCGCAATACTGATAACCGGTTCTGGAACATGAATAGATTCCAACAAGATTGGATTCGCTTCATCACACAGTGTATCACCTGTGATTGTTTCCTTCATACCAACCAATGTGATAATGTCACCAGCTGATGCTTCTTTGATTTCTTCACGATTATTAGAGTGCATCAACAACATACGACCAACGCGTTCACGTTTATCACGGTTAGAATTATAGATATACGAACCAGACTGTAATTTACCAGAATAAATACGGATAAACATCAGGTTACCTACAAATGGGTCATTTGCAACCTTAAACGCCAATGCGCTAAATGGTTCTTTGGCATCTGGCTTACGTTCGTCGGCTGTTTCACCATCCATTTTTGTACCCTGAATCGCTGGAATATCCAACGGGCTTGGCAAATAATCTACAATCGCATCCAATAATGGCTGAACACCCTTGTTCTTAAATGCTGTGCCGCACATAACTGGGTTAAAGTTCTGATTAATTGTACCCTTGCGGATTAATTTTTTAATAGTCGCTGTATCTGGAACATTACCTTCCATATAAGCTTCCATTATTTCATCATCCAGTGTTACAACTTCTTCTACCAATTTTTCATGCAATTCTTGGGCTTTGGCTTTCAAATCTTCTGGGATTTCTTTGACAATTGGTTCTTTACCCATATCATCTTCCCAAACGATTGCGCGCATTTCAACAACGTCAACAACACCACAGAAATCTGATTCTGCACCAATTGGGAAATTCAAAACCAATGGATTTGCGCCCAAACGTTCACGAATCATATCAACACAGCGGAAGAAATTACCACCGATACGATCCATCTTATTTACAAAGCAAATACGTGGAACTCTATAGCGGTCTGCCTGACGCCATACTGTTTCTGTCTGGGGCTGAACACCAGATACCGATTCGAAAACCGCAACCGCGCCGTCCAATACACGCAAAGAACGTTCTACTTCCATTGTAAAGTCCACGTGCCCCGGTGTATCAATCAGGTTAATACGGTGATCGCGCCAGAAGCAAGTTGTTGCCGCAGACGTAATCGTAATACCACGTTCTTGTTCCTGTTCCATCCAGTCCATGGTTGCGCCACCATCGTGCACTTCACCAATCTTGTATGTTTTACCAGTATAGAACAAGATACGTTCTGATGTAGTTGTTTTACCCGCATCAATATGGGCCATAATGCCAATATTGCGGTACATATGTAAAGGTGCGGTTTTTCCGACTGACATTGTATCTTTCCTTTTCCTTTGTATTTATTACCAACGGAAGTGTGCAAACGCTTTGTTTGCTTCTGCCATTCTGTGTGTATCCAGCTTTTTCTTGAATGCGCCACCCTGGCCACTCAAAGCATCACGCAATTCACCGAACAATCTATCCATCATTGTGCGTTCGCCACGTTTACGTGCAAACATAACCAGCCAACGAATAGCCATTGTTTGCTGACGTGCTGGACGAACTTCACATGGAACCTGGTATGTTGCACCACCTACACGACGACCTTTTACTTCAACCGAAGGTTTCAACGCATCAATTGCTTCCAAGCACAGATCCAATTCGCTTTTACCGTCTTTGGCCAATGCTTTCAACTTATCCATTGCGCCATATACGATATTTTCAGCAACTTCCTTCTTGCCGTCCCACATAACATTATTAATCAATTTTGCAACAACCAGATTATTATATTTGGAATCTGGTAAAATTTCGCGTTTTGTTGCAGCTTTACGTCTTGACATTTTACTTTTCCTTTTGTCACTTCACCTGTTTTTTCAACAGATTACTCACGCACATTATATGCGTGTGGTTAACTTATTATTTCTTTGTTTTAGCCCCGTACAAAGAACGACCCTGTTTTCTACTTTCAACACCCTTGGTATCCAATACACCACGGATGATGTGATATTTAACACCAGGTAAGTCCTTTACACGACCACCACGAATCATAACAACGCTGTGTTCCTGTAAATTGTGACCTTCGCCTGGGATATAGGCTGTTACTTCGCGGCCGTTGGCCAATTTTACACGGGCAACCTTACGCTGCGCCGAGTTAGGTTTTTTCGGAGTTGTCGTATAAACACGTGTGCAAACACCACGTTTCTGTGGGTTTTCCATCATGTCAGGCGCAGTACTTTTAACCACGACTTTTTTACGAGGCTTCCGAATCAGTTGGTTTACTGTTGGCATTCAAAATCTCTTTGTTTTCTACCTGTTTTTATTCTGCACAAAAGCCACCTAATCAGACTTATTTCAACGACTTAGGCCGGATTATAAATCTGTAATTTGCAGGCGGTTTCTGTATTTTCCACTTTTCTTGAGTACACGAAAAGCGAACACACTATAACCCCGAACCCCCGTGTTGTCAAGAAAAATCTAGGAAAAAATAATAAGATTTCCCCTTGAAACCGCCGTATTTTTAGGACTTTAGGCAAAATACATTTTTGACAAAATACATCATGGTACGAAACGCCCCCGACCATACTATCGGGGGCCAACATATTATGGATTTTAATTTTAAAAATCTATACCAAAGTTCACACCAAATCCAAAGCCATCGGCAACTTCCCAATCACCTGTGGCATGCCCCATTTCACCCATGATATAAGCACCAATGTATTTGGTTTCGTCTAAATTATAGTTCGCACCGAATTTGCCAGTCCATTTGCCTGCATCTTCAAATTCGTCATCCAATATCCCGGTATATTCAACCCCGGCAATCAGATTCCATTTTGGACACAGAACCAGTTGACCATCAACACCCACGCTTAATTTGTGGATACCATCATCACCCCAGTTAAATGATTCTGAATTCAAATAGTCAAAATCAACATGTCCAGCCACGGTCCAACCCGCACCAACATAACCAGCGCGCGCCCCCAATGTCCAAGTATAGCCCGTCTTATCTTCATCCAAGAACGGTTCATGATCACCCCACACTGGATTTAACGAGTACACGCCATAGACGTCGGCCTTCCAATTTTCTGCATCATAAAAACGATAATCCAGCCCAACGGTCAAATCGTTCCAAGACATGTAATCAAAACCTTCTGTTTCGGAAACACCTGTCTTCATGAACAATTTCAATTCATTTGTAACGCCATAACCAAATTCCTCGGCAATTTTCCAATCTTCAATTGCCTCTGAATGTGATTCTACGGCAAAATTGCTATAAAAATGACCTTCGCCCGGGCGATATAATGGATTACCATCAATAATGTTTGCCGCGTGTGCACCAGATACTGCAAAGAAAGCCAACAAAGAAGTTAATGCTAATTTTTTCATATTATTTCCTTTCGTTTTTGTTAACTAAACTAGATTAATTCGTCTAGTTAGTACAATTGTATCAGGTAAAAAATCCCACCGACAAGATTAAAGATTTTTGCAAAACACGCATTTTTATGCTATTCTAACGCGCGTCCACGAATCGGATTTTATTCTTAAGACAAACCAAAACGCCCAAAATCTAAGGCGTTTATTTATTTTGTTATAATTCGTTATAATTTTTAATAATTAATAAAATTAACCAAGTGACGACTTCAAGCAAAAAAATTTAAAATATTTTTTTAGCAAACCCGACACCCGCCATACAACGCGCAAAAAAATGAATTAAAATGTTTTTAATCCTTTTCATAATGCGACATCGGAACCAATGGCATTTTCTGCTTTTCAGCAGGCGTGTTGGATTTTATCTTAGCACGCGCAAAAATATATCGAACCCTTTCACACTCCGCCCTCAGCTTATCGCTAACACTTTCTAAACTTTGGCCACTTTCTACAACTTCCTTATATGCCCAGCGCAAAAAACGATGCAAATCGCGATGCTCTGACACAAAGTTCCATGAAAAATCTGGATTTTTTGAACGTGGCAATTTGTTCACATAATCCCAAAAATCCGGCGAATCCATCATCCCCCTGTACATAGAACAAAATGCCGAACCATACCCCGACAATTCAAAATCTATGATACCAATTTGTCTTTTTTCCAGGTCTATGATGATATTATCAGGATGTAAATCATTATGCCCCCAAACCAATACTCTGTTTTCAGGAACACGACTTAAATATTCATAAATATCTTGAATCAACTGCTTATCTTCTTTGGAAATATATTTTTCATCTAATGTTTCCAACCCTTTGGCCAATGCTTCTGGCCCTTTTATAGGAATAAAAGGCACACTGCGCACTTTATCATCATATTTAATAGGATATAATTCAGACATATCATTAATGAATTCTGCCACCGCTTTAAACGCCCACATCTTATCCTGTTCTGAAAGCCCTTTAAACACATCGCGCCAACGATTACCAGAAACAAATTCTTCACGAACCTTGCCATGTGAAACATAGGTTTTTGGAACAAAATATACAGAACTGCCTTTTTCTCTTATCTTTTCTGAATTTACCTTAGCTTTTTTCTGGGCATTTAACCACCATACTTCACGTTCCGCCTCTGCAACATTAAACTTACCTGTTTTTTTGTTTATTTCCTTAACAACAACATCACCGGTTAATGTTTCCATTTTTCTTACAACCGTTGCATGTCCTGATGGCAAATCAACCTGCTCTGCGGCATCATCTGGTGTAACAATTTGAAAGGTTCTAGTATCCATCGTCACAGCCCCCCATAATTAATTTGATTTTTTCTGTTTTTTTATCTGACGCCATGCGGCATGATTCTTCTTGTGCGTTTCGTAATCACGGGCGAATTTATGTCCACCCTGCCCGTCGGCAACGAAATACAGATATTTTGTATCAGCTGGCTTTAAAGCCGCACTAATCGCAGACCGACCAACATTTGCAATTGGCGCCGGTGGTAATCCTGATTTCTTATAGGTATTATATGGACTGTCCACCCCCAGGTGTGCTTTTAGTAACGGCGCACCCTGCATATCCCCCAGGCCATTTGTTATCGCATAGACAACCGTCGGATCAGCCTGCAGTCGCATCCCCTTGTTCAAACGATTGATATAAACACTGGCCACCATTGGCATTTCTGATTCACGCGGTGTTTCCTTTTGAATAATAGATGCCAACACCACAACATCATCCCACGTCTTTAACGGCTTTGGCAGGCGACGAATAAACCGATCCATTTCTTCCTGTAACGAAACCATCTTTTTTCGCATTAATTCCAACACCGCCAAACGCGATGTTCCACGTGCGACCCGATATGTGTCTGGGAACAAATCACCGTCTTTCAAATTACACACCGGCAAAGATTTATCCGCGCCACATTCCACCCCACCGGTTAAACCAGATGCATTTAATAATAATTGCTTAATCTGTTTAACGGTTAATCCCTCTGGTACAGTCACGGTCGTAGACGCCACATCACCATTTGCGAACATCCGCGCCAGTCCCCAACTGCTAATCCCACGGGGAATATCATATTCGCCGCTTTGCACGCGTCCGCCGTTCATACGCACCGCCATTTTAAATGTCATAGGTGAAATAACTAAATTATGTTGATGCAAACTGTGCGCAACTGCGCCAACCGATGCACCACGATTTATAATAAATGTACGCGATGTGTTAACAGTCGACCGCACACCAAACTGCCACACCATTAAACCAAACGCCACTGCCACAATCCCAACGACAACGACCAGCGGTTTATTTTTTCGAAAAAATCTTTTCATTTTCATAGCACGCATTATTACAACCCTAAATTAAAATTCAACAACTGAATTTATTCTTGAATAAATCCACCCGATTGCATTTTCCATAATCGAGAATAGACACCGCCCGAACGCACCAACTGATTATGCGAGCCCTGCTCTATAACCTGGCCATTATCTAAAACAATAATTCTATCCATGTTACGCAGGGTTGATAATCTGTGCGCAATAACAATCGTTGTTCGACCACGCGCCAAGCGTTCAAAAGCCTCTGCCATTTGAACAGATTCCAGAACATTTACCACCTGTTTCAAAAAATATGCAGGCAATAAATTTGTCACAAACACATCAATTATCGCCAACACAGAATACAACAGCGCAACAAGCCCACAATATCGCCAAAAATACTTTACATAAAATCCCAAAACACTTTTTGGAAAAAACATATCTTTTACCCCCAACCGTATCTTGTTACCCACGTTCATAATGCGAAACCGGCACCAACGACATCTCGTCGCATACCAAGGTATCTTGATACTTTAGTTTAAGTGCTGCGAATTTTTTTCGCACAACCGGATTGCAAAGCATATTAATATCCGACAAAATATTTGCCGCCATATCTTTGTCATACACATAGGACTTTTCTATATTCAGCATCACCCTGTGCATAAAATTATAGAGTTCTGCAATACGTGCATCATAATTCCAGCGCAACTTCGGGTTAACAACGCGCGGCAATTTATTTACATAATCCCACACGGGCGGCCCCATTTGCATTTGTGTATAAAGCATATAAGACATTGGTTGATACCCCGACAATTCAAAATCAATCACAGACATACGTCCAGTCTTTGGATTCACCAACACATTTCCAGGATGCAAATCATTATGTCCAAAAACAAAATAATTGTTTTCAGGTATATCACGCAAAAATTCAAATACATCGCGAATTAATTTTAAGTTCTCTTCACGAACAACATTGTATTTACGCACCTTGTCCAATAGCTTGTCCAGATCCGCAATATTTTCCATTTGCAGCCCATTTACACCATGATTACGAACAAACCTAAGCGGGCGCAATTCCGACATATCATTAATAAAATGTGCAATTGCTGGAATTAAATCAGCCTTATTACCCGTGTATTCATCTGCATTAATCCCATCAACATACTGTTCACGTACATGACCATGGGAAATAAAAGTCTTTGGCACATCATAGTGCGGATTATGTTTGGCCCTTAAATCATTTGTAATTTGCGCGGCATCTATTTGTTTTGCCAACCACATTGGCCACCGCATTGCATACGGGCCCGTTTCACTTACAAATTTTTCAACAAAACTCCCATCCAACGATTCCATACGCACAACCGTGGTGGCCCGCCCAGACACCCCTTCGTATTCATCGCCCCAGTCGATTTCTGGCACTAATTCAAAATTTACTTTTTCATCAACCATTAGGATTAATTATATCACAAAAATCACCAATGTGTAATATCGACCATCAAACCCACACTAATAAAAAACGGCCCATTGGGCCATTTTTTTATTAGTGGTCGGAGTGACTGGGTTCGAACCAGCGGCCTCTACGTCCCGAACGTAGCGCTCTACCAGGCTGAGCTACACTCCGTCAAACCTAAACGCCGCTGATTATGCAATTAAAACCGATTAAAATCAACTTAATTTTTTCATATTTTTACTTGTAATTTGGCCATCTGTGCCCCATATTTATTTTTGCAAACCAAAAGGAATAAATATGTTCGCACTACGGTTTTTGAACAAAAATACATTTGATAATTATGATGATTACAAAGAAAACGCAGTGCCAAATGTTCCAGACAACTTTAACTTTGCATATGATGTTATCGATGAAATCGCAAAAGTGTCACCGGATAAAGTTGCCATAATCTGGACAGATGACAGCGGCGAAACAAAAACTTTTACATTTCGTGACCTATCACGCTATTCAAATATGGTCGCTAATTTTTTAACCGACCACGGAATAAAACGCAATGATACAGTACTGTTATTTATGCGCAGACGGTGGGAATATTGGGTGCTAATGATGGCAATGCACAAGATTTGCGCAATTCCAATCCCATCAACCAATCAATTAAAATCCAAAGACATTAAATACCGTATTGATACCGCAGACGTCAAAACCATTATCGCATTTGATGACGGTCATATTATAGATGAAATAAAATCTGCAATTGGCGAAAGTACCGATATACAATTAATCCCATCAAGCGATATCGCCGGTGCATTGGAATATTACCCAGATACTTTTCCACGCATAAAAAACGAAAACACCGACACGATGGTTGTTTATTTTACAAGTGGTACAACCAACATGCCAAAAATGGTTGCCCATAATTTTACATACCCATTGGGACATATTAACACCGCCATGTTCTGGCAACGACTGGATGAAAATGATATACACTTTACATTATCTGAATCCGGCTGGGCAAAATGTTCGTGGGGAAAAATGTACGGTCAATGGCTGGCGGGGGCAACGGTATTCATATACGATTTTTCACGCGTATTCAATGCGCACGATTTATTGACGGCAATTTCCACACACGGCATAACATCATTTTGCGCACCACCGACCGCGTACAAGATGATGATTCACGCCGATATGTCAAAATACGATTTATCAAAATTGAAAAAAGCCGACATCGCTGGCGAGGCCCTAAACCCCGAAGTCTATGAACGCTTTCTTGAAAAGACCGGCATCAAGCTGCGCGAAGGATTTGGCCAAACCGAAACAACCGTCATGCTGTTTAACAATCCATGGATTGAACCAAAACCGGGCTCTATGGGGATGCCAGCGGCGGGCTGGGATGTTCAGTTACTGGATGAGCGCGGCCACCCGATAAAAGACAACTGTGTTGGTGAAATTTGTGTTTGTTTAAAAGACAAACGTCCCGTTGGCCTGTTCCAGGGCTATCATCACGACGAAAAACAAACCGCCGCCGCATATCGCGATGGATATTATCACACCGGCGACGTTGCGTACCGTGATGCGGATGGATATTTCTGGTTTGTTGGCCGTAATGACGATTTGATTAAATCCGCCGGATATCGCGTCAGCCCGTTCGAAGTTGAAAGTGTCTTGACCGAACATCCCGCCGTACGCGAAGTTGCCGTCACCGGTATTCCCGACCCATCACGCGGGCAAGCGATTAAGGCAACAATTGTCTTAAATAAAACTTTTACAGAATCTGATTTATTAACCCGCCAATTAATCAATTATGTAAAGCAGCGCACCGCACATTACAAATGTCCGCGCGTTATTGAATACGTCGATTCATTACCAATGACAATCAGCGGTAAAATCCGACGTGCCCTTATCCGCACACTGGACAGTGCCAAGGCAACCATCATCGACCCAATCAAGGAAAACGTTATCGAGCCTATTAAAGAAAACGTCATTGAACCAATCAGAGAAAATGTTATAGAGCCGATTAAGGAAAACGTCATCGAACCGATTCGTGACACATTGGGTCTGAACAAAGACGAAAATAAGAAGGAAGAAGAAAAAACCGAAAAATAATAAATCCCCCAGCAAAACTGGGGGATTTTTAAGTTGACACAAATATTCTTTGTTATAAAATTTTGTCTATGGAATTATATCACGGAACCACGGTTCAAAATTTACCAGAAATCAGACCGCATCTGGATGGCTATCTGTCCACGCCATATGTTTTTGCCACACCAAATTTTGCATCCGCCCTGCGATATGCCGTTTATAACAAAGGCAATAATTATTTTGGCATTGAAAACGACACCGCAACAATAGTTGAATCCTTTCCTGGTTCTTTTGAAAAGACATATTGTGGCACATCTGGTGTAATCTATGTATTACCCCCAGAATCATTTCAATTAACAGAACTGCACCCTAATAAATCTGTTACAGTAATCGAATATGTTTCCGCAGAAACAGTTAAACCAATCAAAGCAATCCAAATTCCAGACGTGGGTCAAAAATTACTGCGTGGTGAAGAATTGGGGTACATCAAAATATATCGATATCCCGACATACCAAAAAACTTCTTTGCATTTGGCGAAGGGCCACGGCAAAAAATCCAACGATTTTTATATAAACACTTTGTTCAGAAAAAGAAATAAGAAAAAATCCCCCAGCACCAAATCCTTGCTTAGGAAAAAATCAATTAGAATGATTTAGATAAAAAGAAATCGGGAATCGTAGTGTACAAGTCGCTACATGAGATTCCCGATTTGTTTTTAGATGAATTATTATAATTGATTTTTTTATTTAATTTTTTTAAGGACGATGCTGGCGTTTGTCCCACCAAACCCAAACGAATTGCTAAGCGCAACATTTACTTCGCGCTTCTGTGCCGTATGTGGCACCAGGTTGAAATCACCAACTGCATCTTCGGGTTCATCCAAATTGATTGTTGGCGGAACAATGCCATCACGAATCGCACAGGCACAGAATATTGCCTCTACCGCACCGGCGGCCCCCAACAAGTGTCCCGTCACAGACTTTGTTGATGACATACAAACGTCTGTACCATTAAACAATTCCTGGACCGCAGCCAATTCACCAACGTCGCCCAAACCGGTCGATGTACCGTGCGCATTAACATAGTTAACATCCGCTGGGTTCAGTCCTGCATCTTTTAATGCCGCTATCATTGCACGTTTGCCACCTTCACCATTTGGGGCGGGCGCTGTGATATGATATCCATCCCCCGACAGGCCGTATCCAGCCACCTCAGCATAGATTTTTGCGCCACGCGCAACCGCGTGTTCATATTCTTCCAGAACCAAAATACCCGCACCTTCGGCCATGATAAAACCATCACGATTTTTATCCCATGGTCGTGATGCGGCTTCTGGCGCATCGTTGCGTGTACTTAATGCGCGCATTGCCGAAAATCCCGCCAAGGCGATTCGACTGACTGCGCCTTCAGTTCCACCACAAATCATAATATCGGCATCACCATATTTGATTAAGCGGGCGGCTTCTCCAATTGAATGAGCACCGGTTGCACATGCTGTTACAACGGAAATGTTTGGCCCCTTGAACCCATACTTAATTGAAACATGTCCCGCCGTCATATTAATAATACCCTTTGGGATAAAGAAAGGACTGACCCGACGTGGACCGCCCGTATGCAATTCAATACAATTTTCATAGATGGTGTCAAACCCACCAATACCACTGCCGATTGAAACGCCAATGCGTTCTTTGTCACCGGCATAATCAACCAAACCCGCATCTTTGATTGCTTCATCTGCCGCAACCATGCCATAAATAATACATTTATCCATCTTGCGTTGTTCACGTGGTTCAATGACACTGTCTGGATTATATTGTCCGGCCCCTTCCCCACGTTCTGGGATACCTGCAATCTGGGATGCTAAATCATCAACTTCGAATTCAGTAATTTTACGAACACCCGATTTACCGGCAACAACATTTTGCCATGCCGCATCCAGACCAGTACCCACCGGCGATACAATTCCCATACCGGTAATGACAACTCTTTTCATAATATGTTTTCCTTTATGTCTAATTAACTAACATACGTCTCAATAATGCCCGATTAGGATACAAAATACAATAAAAAAATCCGCCACAATGTGACGGATAAAACATTACAAATACCAATATTGTTTTTATTATTTGTGTGCTTCAATATATTTAACGGCATCACCAACTGTCTGTAATTTACCAGCTTCTTCGTCTGGGATTTCAACGTTGAATTCTTTTTCAACTTCCATAACGAATTCTACAACGTCCAAGCTGTCTGCGCCCAAATCATTAACAAAGGATGCAGATTCTACAACCTTAGCTTCGTCGCAGCCCAATTTTTCGATAATAATTTTTTTTACTTTATCAAATGTTTCTGACATTTTTTTTCCTTTTTTATTTGAATTGTTGGTCCCCACCGGGAACGTCATTACATAAAGCTATCATTTTAGCCCCCCTATGTCAAGAAATTATAACAAACGATAACAAATGGGACAAAAATCCAACCTTGTTATAATTGGCATTCTGTTTCCAACAACTCGTCCAACAAGACGTTCATATTATCGCGGAAATCCGCCTTGTCTGGCGCCCATGGCAATTGCCGAAATAAAAACTTGTAAACGTCATCCATGGTCAAATTTGGGATACCCGCCGCATGTGCAACACGCCCCCACGCAACACGCGGATCGATAATATGAAAACCACCCCGTCCCGGAAATACCCAGTTACTTGATTGCGGTAAATCTTGCAATAAAACAATTGCGCGATCTGACAAAGGGCGATTGTCCCACATATCGTGATTAAAATCTAAATCTTCCCAGCGCATTGCAAATATCTTTGACTTTGGTGCGAAGCCATAAATCAACATCAAGAACGCCGCACGCAAATTTAAATCATCCATTTTTTCAATTGACGAAATCAGCCGCAATAATCCATTTCTGTTTAGCGGACGCACACGACGCTTTTGTTCAACACGCGCAATATCAACAACCGGATTGGTTTTCACATATCCATTTTCCAGCGCAAATTTAAACACACTTTGCAACAATTCTTGCATACGCCCCGCAATGGCCAATCCATCAATATTCGCAATTACATTTTGAATATCATCAGATGTTATTTCAGAAACATTTTTTTCAAACAATCCTTCCAGATGTCGCTTGATTGCACGTTCCAGTTTGGTCCGCGAATCTTCGCCACGGCGCACACACTTTGCCAGATATAAATCCATAAACTTTTGAAATGTAATTTTACGACGACGCGTAACCGGTTTTTGCATCGCGGTATCCAGCACAGATTGCACCGCGCTGCGCGCATCTTCGATATCAACATCTGGATAGTTACCAATTATAATCCGCTTGTCTTTACCATTTACACGTTTACGAACAAAAAAAGTTTTTACCCCGCGACTGGTAATATACATCCGCAGGCGTGGTTCAGACACATCTTGGACAACATCAAATCCAGTCCGCGGCGCCGGCAGATTATCCAAGATATAAGAATTAAAAAAGAACTGGTGCGCCATGGGCGACCCCTTTGTTTTTTTATTTTACATTGTCAAATTTTTCTTGCCAGAAAACACTTTTTTTCAATTTCAGTTTTTCATATTCCATACATGCCACATCATATTCTGACTTTCTTTTGGATACACTACATCCACCACAACGTGCCCCATTTACAAAAGATGGACATTTATACTGGCGGTGTTCCAAATTACCTTTATCATCACGCCCGTTATAATCAACAATACAACGTTCATTAAATGTCACACTATCAGGATTCAAAAAACATTTATAAATCCGCCGATACATATTGCCTTTATAAATTCCCGCACAACGCAATTTAGACCCCAATTTTTTATATTCCATCCAATCTGAACGCATTTGTGCAACCGGCGTTTTAACCAGATACGCCAACCAATTACCTGTTTTCCCTTCTTTTATCTCGCGTTCCCTGGCCAATTGATAACCATATTTCAAATGCGCAGGATAACTTTTACAATGCACCATATTACATTCTTGAAAGTTACGGCACACACTAAGATAACCCGTATCTTTATTTATGAAACAATTTTCTATATCTATTCCATCGTGCCACCAACGCTCGTTCCATGTAATCTTTCTTTCTGCACGCGCGACACGAATTTTCTGAATAAATTCTTTTAGCAACATTTACCCCTCTTTTGGTTATTTTACCTTTGATAATTTATCAGACCAAAATTTTGATATTTTTTGTTTTATTTCTTTAACCTGATTTAAATCCTGGTGATACCGATTATTATATGGCCAACAAGAACACATATGATTCGGACAAAGTTCTTCATTACCAGATGGCTTAAAAAACTGACAACGTGAAAAAGTAAAACGACACGCAGATTTATCAAATAGATTCGTAGGCTCAATAATTTCTTTAAATTTCAAGCACGCGTCCCCATGATTAATATCATCTTCGATACCATAGTCTTTTGTTAGCAACCTTGTCGAATGTTCTAAATCATTTTCCGCCTGGCGTAATTGACCACGCAATGCACGCAATTCACGCGCATCACGAACAAATTGAGCCAGCGACACTTTCCTATAATAATCAAACCAATCCATTTTATTTTTCCTTTTGCTTTGCCACACCCTGCAAACTATTTTTTAATTTCATATACTTATCATGCGCCGCCTTTTGCGGGCAATTTAAAACCGAGCATTGTTCTTCATCAATATGTTGACACAGTCTTGTTTCCCACGCTTTAAAGAACAACCATTCCGTATCCCAGACATTTTTATTGATACAAAACTGGGTCTGTTTTCCATTTATTATGCGACACGAAACCATATTATGAAAATGCCCCGTAATTTTTCGTCTTGCGCGCCCCAGCTTCATTTTTGCAACAGACATTTTTACCCCTTATGATACTTTTAACGCATTAATAAACGCAGACTGTGGGATTTCGACGTTGCCAAATGTGCGCATACGTTTTTTACCCTCTTTCTGTTTTTCAAGCAGTTTACGTTTACGTGTTATATCCCCCCCATAGCATTTTGCCGTCACGTCTTTGCGATATGCAGCAATTGTCTCTCTTGCAATAATTTTGCCACCGATTGCAGCCTGTAATGGAATTTTGAATTGATGACGCGGTATCAGATCTTTTAATTTTTCCACAATCTGGCGACCGCGTTTTTCCGCAAAACTGCGATGACACATAAATGATAATGGTTCTACATTTTCTTCGTTAACCAGGATTGAAACCTTGACCAAATCAGATGGCTGATATCCTTGAACTACATAGTCAAATGATGCGTATCCCGACGACAAAGATTTCACCCGATCATAGAAATCGAACACAATTTCCGCCAACGGCAATTGATAAACCAAGACCGCACGATTCCCAACATAAGAAATATTTTCTTGAACCCCACGCCGTTCCGCGCACAGCGACATAATCCCACCCATATATTTATCAGGCATCATAATCGTCGCCCGCACCCATGGTTCTTCTATGCGCTCTATGCGTGTTGCCTCTGGCATATCCGCAGGATTTTCCAAATCGATACATTCACCATTACGCAGATATACTTTGTACAGCACACTTGGCACTGTGTTAATCAGATTCAGATTAAATTCACGCGACAAACGTTCACTGATAATTTCCATATGCAACAGGCCCAAAAATCCGCACCGCAACCCAAACCCCAGTGCAGATGACTTTTCCACTGTGAACATAAATGACGCATCATTTAACGCCAACTTTTCAGAACTTTCACGAAATGCGGGGTAATCATCCGCCTCAACCGGAAAGAACGATGAAAACACCACCGGCACAGACGGCTTAAACCCCGGCAACATTTCAGCACCAGTGTTTTTTGCATCCGTTATCGTATCCCCAACCTTGCAGTCGTGAATTGTCTTCATACCTGTAATAATAAATCCAATTTCCCCGGTATGCAGTGTGTCAACATTAACCATTTTCGGGGTAAAGTATCCGATTTTATCAACCACATATTCTGCGCCCGTTGCCATAAATTTAATCTTTTGCCCACGGTTTAATGCGCCATCCACCACACGCACCAAAATCACAACCCCCAGATATGAATCGTACCAAGAATCCACCAGCAACGCACGTGTCGGCGCATTTTCATTACCATGTGGTGCAGGTAATTTCGTCACGATTTCTTCCAACAATTCTGGGACACCTGCACCGGTCTTGCCCGATACGGCCAACGCTTCGTTCGCATCCAGACCGATAACATCCGCAATTTGTTCGCGTGTTCCGGCAACATCACTGGACGGCAAATCAATCTTGTTCAACACCGGCAACATTTCCAAATCATTATCCAACGCCAAATACGCATTGGCCAATGTTTGCGCCTGAACCCCCTGGGTTGCATCGACCAGAACCAATGCCCCTTCGCACGCGGCCAGCGAACGCGATACCTCATAAGAAAAGTCCACATGCCCCGGCGTATCCATCAAATTCAGTTGGTATTCTTGCCCATCCTTGGCCTTGTAGTTCAGACGCACTGTCTGGGCCTTGATCGTAATACCACGTTCACGTTCAATATCCATAGAATCCAACACTTGCGCCTTCATCTCACGCGATTCCAAGCCACCTGTAAATTCAATCAAGCGGTCCGACAGAGTCGATTTACCATGATCGATATGTGCAACAATTGAAAAATTCCGGATATTAGATTGCTTCATTTTAGTACCAGTGGTTAGTGATTAGTGTTAGTGGTTAGTGAATGAATCAATCCTGATAACATTCTTAACACTTCCGCTATATCATTTCTTAGTTTATCTGCTTGGTCTTTTTTCATAAACCCCAATACAGACGCTAGATCTATCTGCGTATCTAATTCTGCCGCCGACCCTTTGGCAACATATACAAAACGCAAATATTCTTTGGTTGTCCCACGCGCCGCCCCCTCTGCTAAGTTTGAACAAATCGAAACAGCCGCTCTACGCATCTGAGACACCAAACCAAATTGTTCCATTTGTGGAAAGCAAGTCGTTACCCTATAAACATCAACCGCCAGTGCGAATCCTCGTTGATAAACACTTAAATCTTTGACCGATTTCATGTATTCCACCACTAGCCACTAACCACTTACACTAACCACTATTGGCTTTATGCGCATATACTAGTATACGATTGCCGCATTCGCAAGGTGTATTTTTTACAAAAATCAAAAATTACAAATTGTTTAACAACTCATCAATACGCGCGGCCTTTTCCAGCGTATCATCATATTCGAATCGGATATCTGGGACATATTTCTGATTCATGCGCGCAGCCAATTCAAAACGCACACTGCGTGTAACATCATCCAGGCGTTTTTGCACCGCGCCCCTGTCTTCGTTACGGGAATAGTAATACAGGCGCACAAATTGCAATCCCCCATGCGCAACCGCCCCCACCAACGACACACCTGAAATAATCGCATCGTCGCCATAATTATCGCGCAATATTTCCGCAACCTGTGTTTGCACCTTACTTGCGATACGTTCTCCACGATTAGAATTAATTTGTCTTTTTGCCATTTTATTGATGCCCTATGTTTTATACTATTGTAAATTAATAAATTATCAATTACAATCAAGTAAATTTTGCAAAAACAAAAACCAAAGGGATGGGGAAATGAAACTTGTTGAACACATATTAAAGAAATCAGAAAGTCCGGCATATTCATGGATTGTATTCTTTCTGACTATTTGCGAATCCATATTTTTATTTATCCCCCCCGAAGTATTCATGACACCCGCCATTGTCGCATCAAAAAAACGCGCAATTCCTATTACAGTTGCGGCATCACTGGGGTCATTGGTCGGTGGCGCATTGGCATATTTGATTGGTATGTGGCTATACGATTCGGTTGGCATTTGGTTAATTGAAACATTTTCAAACCCCGAATTAATCGAAACCGCGATTAAGCCAATGTTTACAAAATATGGAATATTGATAATTGTTTTGACGGCTGTAACCCCAATACCATACAAATTGCTGGCAATCTGGTTGGGCTTTATCGGATACCCAATGTTGTTATTCTTGGGCGTATCTGCAATATTCCGCACGGGCCGCTTTGCGATAATTGGGGCCCTGCTTTATTATTTCCAAGAACAAGCCAACACAATTGTAAAAAAGTATTTCTGGCCATTAACATTTGGCGCGATAATCGCCGCCGGCCTGGGGATATTCTTGATAAGTCTGTTTTAACCAATCCCCCCACCAGGGGATTTTTTTAGTGATTAGTGTTTAGTGGTTAGTGGATAGTGTTTGTGTGCGGCGAATGCCGCACATCATAGTGCCATCACTAATCACTTGCACTAACCACTAATCACTAAAAGAAATCCCCCACACGGGGGACTTATTATTCAACCCAAATGGTTGCTGTACCTGATTTATCTATACCCGCCGGGATAACCCCCAACATTGCAACCCCTTTTACAGTCGCCGTGGCATCAGCAACAGAAATTGTCCCACTGTTATTTGTGATATTAGTCCCCGTCTTAACAGCACCCTTAACCGACGTTGACGCCGTCGGTAACAAAGAAGAATCAATACTGGAAACCACAGTTGCCGCACCGCTGGATGCAATGTACACTGGCTTTGCTGTTGTCCCAACTGGTGTACTGGCTGTATGCGTAACCGCTGTAGTAGCATCCTGTTTAGAAGATTGTAAAGAGTTAAACTTTGAATTCAGGATATTAAGCTGTGACGAAGTATCACCAAATGTCGCATCAATCATATCCTGCGCAAACCCAGTTGTTGGAATTGCTGTAGCACTGTCCTTGTCTGCACTACTAGCAGTAGCAAAATCCGACTTAACCAATGATT
>JAZQCG010000011.1:0-75858 GCA_045546155.1 Candidatus Enterousia sp. | reverse complement strand
GCTGAATCTACAATGGATTTAGCCTCAACTAGACCCAGACCTGTAATACTTCGCACTATTTTAATAACATTCGTTTTATTAGTTCCCACATCATCTAACATAATAGAACAATCACCGGTGGCGTTCATACTTTCACAACTTGCCTCGTCCCCGCCTGTTGTACCACCACTCGAAGAACTGCTATCCTGGGTTATCGTAATACTTGCACCTTCTTCCTCAAAGTATGGTTTGTAACAATTTGCCGCCGTACAAGAGAAATCCTCTATAATCGTTGCCGGTGCTGGATCTACAATGGCTTTAGCTTCCTTTAGCCCCAGCCCCGTAACACTTCGTACTACTTTTATAACTTCTATTGAGTTTGTTCCCTTATTATCCAATGTCATTGTGCAATTACCACTGCCATTCATTGCTTCGCAATCTGCCCATGGATTGGGTTCTGGTTCAGAACCACTATACATACAGCTTTGAGTCCAGACAAAATTACCCGTTGCATTACCGTCATGTTCAACCGCATCATTACGGTTTGTATTCGCAGACATAAAGCAACTGGTTATCGCCTTGGCATACGTTGATGTACTGGCATTAAATGATCTAGCTGGATAATCATTATACACTTCATCATACGCCGGACATTTTGCACATCTGCCGGCGGTTGCTGAATCCAAATCAATATCATACCCCGAAGGCAAACCAGTACGCCCAGGGAGCAGATAAACCTTATCCCCGGAAGTACCAACCGTAGCCCCCTCCCAATAAGTACAGTTACCCGATGCAAAACTTCTATACGGATCCAACCCTATAACCGGATAAAAATTACTGAACGT
The DNA here is from genome assembly GCA_045546155.1 of Candidatus Enterousia sp. Taxonomy (GTDB): domain Bacteria; phylum Pseudomonadota; class Alphaproteobacteria; order Rs-D84; family Rs-D84; genus Enterousia. The sequence continues at coordinate 75,034 of JAZQCG010000011.1, read as the reverse complement.
TGTAAGATTTTGATGCAACTGCACACCAACCCCTGACGACGCTACTGTTGCAGTTACATCGCTTTTATATCCAATACCCTCGGTTGAATAATAACCATCGGCACACCCCATGAAATACGCATAATATCTGGGCCAATTATTATTGCCATCCATTACATAACATGGATTTACGCCTGCACACTGCATGTTGTACCAAGGACCTGCACTAGAAGACGTAGCTTTGCCACAAAACCAACCACCACCATAACAACTGAATACCACCGCGCCATTGCTTAGTGTTTCTTTACTATAACTACTGGAAAATATACAATTCGGACTTCCTATTACGGCCCCAGCGCGTTCAATCGTGACCAATGTGCCCCCGGCAATTATGCCAAATATTGCACCGAATATTCCACACAGGTGCGACCAAAAACTTCTTATTTGTTCTGCCATTGTTTTTTCCTTTCCCCCCAAGATTTGTTCCATCTTGAAAACAACCCCACGTATCCAAACGGTGGTTTAGATTCGGCACAAAATCGGGTTGACAGAACCCGTAATTCTGGGATAAAATAAGGGCTAAGAAGTGTCGAAAACAAACCACCGTTTGGATTCGGCATATTTTTTTAGGATTTTTTACACTGATTTCAATTAATTATATACAAAAATACGTTATTTTAATTTTTTGAACTATTTTTTAACAAAAAACTATTTACCAGGTTTCTGATATGCAAAAGATTCAACCATTTTAAATCTTCTGGTTACCGCATTCATCACATCATAAAGCGCCTGTTCGGACGCAGCAACATTACAATAATGACTATCACAATGCATCCAACCACGGGTAAACGCAGAATATTTTTTACTCTGTGCATCATAAAAAATAACATTTCCCGCCACGTCCAGACCACGTCTATGATAATCCAAACTGCGATGTTGCGAATACGTCTTGGCGGCAACAGCAACCGGCACACGCCCCATCAACACTGAACTTTGCGAACATAACTCTTTGAAATGGGGCACAAAACCATTTATATTCCCCATCCCCACAATCAGATGAGTATTATAAGAGCGCCGATTTGCGCACCCATTAACTAAATCATACAAAACAACATCGTCCAATGATTCGCCCAACAAAAATTCAGCCATTTGACGACTAAGCGGTAACCGTCCATCACGCGGTGTCTTAGTTTTTTCAAAAATATCATTTAATTCTGGGTGAAATATATCATCTATGGATTTCATTAGTGACCACCTTACTTATGTTTGTACGCCAAAACATATGGCACGATTTTATCGACCGCCCCACCCCCAATCCATGCGCGCGGTATCAGAATTGTATTCCCCATACCCGCCGCCATTTTTGGCACAGATTCACCATTTTTTGCGTTAATAAGTTCTTTTAATTCCACTGCAACGCCGTCAATCTGTCCCGGGATAATAAATGTCACTGTGTCCCCTACGCGTGTTTCGTTGCGTAATTCAAAGACTATATTTTCATCCGTCACATCCACCACAACACCCGCCGCGTGATAATCCGATGTACTGCGCGTGGTGTCATAATTATGCGCATCCGGCCCCAAAGGTCCATCAAAGAACGCCGTTGTATATCCACGCGTTTCCAGACGATTAAGCGCATCCATATATGGTGTGGCATCAAAATTTTCTGGATTCGTCGCATATGCGTCCATCGCACAGCGATATGCATTTACAACCGACCCAACATAGTATTCAGACCGATTACGACCCTCTATCTTCAAAGAATCCGGTGCGGCCGAAATAACATCCGCCAACCGTGGCATCAGACACAAGTCTTTGGAATTCATAATATATGCGCCACGTTCGTCTTCTTCGATTGGCATTTCAACACCACTGTCACGTTCGCGCAAAATCACATCGTATTTCCAACGACACAACTGGGCACATGCCCCACGATTTGCCGGTCGACCCGTTATAAAGTTAGACAACAAACACCGCCCAGAATACGACATACACATCGCCCCGTGCACAAAGATTTCCAGTCCCACATCTGGACACGCCGCACGAATATTTTTAAATTCAGCATGCGTAACTTCACGCGCCAAGACGCATAACTTCGCCCCCGCATTTTGCCAGAATTTAACCGTTTTCGCCGAACAAATATTCGCCTGGGTTGAAATATGAATTGGCATATCGGGAAAGTTTTCACGCACCCACATAACAATCCCCGGATCTGATACAATCAACGCATCTGGTTGTAAATATCGAATAACATCCGCCACGCGTGGCATATTGTCATATTCAAAATCGTGTGCAAACAGGTTAAAGGCCAGATAGACTTTTTTGCCCGCCGCGTGCGCTAATTCGATACCTTGCTTTACCCCTTCGACATCAATCTTGGCCCGCGCCCGCATTGAAAACCCGGGAAGCCCCGCATAAATTGCATCTGCACCATATAAAATGGCGGTTTTGAACGCATCCAGCGTACCCGCCGGCGCCAACAATTCTGGTAATTTTTTCGTATTCATACCCCTATTTTGCCCGAAATAAATCCAAAGGCAAGGAATTTATGATTTTTTGCTTGCGTTCGCTTATCAGATATGTATAATTGTGGGGCAATGCCGGTTTAGCTCAGTTGGTAGAGCGGCTGATTTGTAATCAGTAGGTCGTTGGTTCAAGTCCGACAACCGGCACCACGATTTTTAAGTAAAATCAAAGACTTATAAGACCCAAGCAGAAATGCGGGGTTTTATTTTTTGCCCATGGGGCACTGGTGGGGCACTTGAAACAATAATCACCCGCAATTCACAAAAATCCCAATAATAAAAACACCTCGCTTTTTTATGGGCTTTTTATAAAAAAATTTTACCCAAAAGCCCCAAGAGTGCCCCACAAACAACAGCACGCCACAACAAACCGCAGAAAACCGAGCCAAACAGCCGATTGACCACCTGATTAACAGTCCGCTTGACAAATCGCTTGCCGAGAGTTATATCTCTTATCAGGAAAACAAAACGCTGTCCGCCCGCCCGTTTTTCTTGGGCTTGCGGGCACAAATGAAAATTGAACGGATGAATATATGGCAAACATTGAAAAACGAGTCGCAAAAAGCGGCAAGGTTTCTTATCGGGTAAAGGTGCGAATCAAGGGTTATCCTGTGCAATCCGAAACATTCCCCAACATAACCATGGCACGAAATTGGGGCATGCGCATGGAGGCACGCATTCAAGAGGGCTTGCACTTAACCGCCACAGAATCTAAAAAGCACACCCTGTCAGAACTTATAAGCATTTATAAAATGCGCGTATTGGCAATCCGCCAAACAAAAGCCAAGGACACAGAACGATATCTGAACACATGGGATGCCAAATTGGGCGCATATGCGTTGGCAAGTTTAACACCTGCGTTGATAATAAATGCACGCGACCAAATTGCCCATGAAACACAAACCAAGAAAGCACGCACTAATGCCACCATTAACCGCTATATGGCTGCACTATCTGTTGCGTTATCGTATGCGGTGCGTGAACTGGAATGGATGGAAAACAACCCCGTATTCAAAATTTCAAAGTTGCCAGAACCGCGTGGGCGTGTGCGTTATTTATCCGATACAGAACGCGAAAACTTACTTGTTGCGGTTAAGAATGCCAAGAACCCTTATTTGTACCCTGCTGTGCTGTTAGGTATAACCACAGGCGCGCGCAAAATGGAAATATTGGGGCTTAAATGGGCTGATGTGGACTTTTCCGCACAGCGCGCCGTTTTGCACGATACCAAGAACAAAGAACGGCGTGCCATTCCATTGGTTGAGCCCGCATTGGGGGAAATAAAAAAACTGTTTGCGAAACGCCCGAACAGCGATTATGTATTCCCAGCGCAAAACAAAATACAGCCGTTTGATATAACACGCAGTTGGCGCAAAGCAATGGCGGATGCCAACTTGGTTGATTTTCACTTTCACGACCTGCGCCACACATGCGCTAGTTATTTGGCAATGAACGGTGCCACCATGGGCGAGATTGCAGCAGTACTGGGGCACAAAACCTTGCAAATGACCAAGCGGTATGCACACCTGTCAGAGGAACATTCACAAAGCGTGGTTGAAAAAATGACCACTAAAATATTCGGAGGACAATAAAATGCCAAAATATAAATATTCAAACCTGTTTCCGCATATCCACCCACTAAAAAAGTCAACTAATGTTGATGTGGCGATTGTGCGTTTTAATTTGCCCCAAAGACTGAAACAGCCATTAAATAATGTGTATGCTTATGTTTTGGAACAAAACTATTTAACCACCGAAAAAATTGAAAAATCGTTGGCGTTTTTGGAACGTGCTTATTCGGGCGACCCCTTGTTGGAACAAGTCCGCAAATTCACAACGGAACATTGCCGTAATGGTTGTTTTGAAAATGCACCCGAATTAAATTTTGATGGCGTTTATTACTTTTGGGTTTTTATTGTTTCCGCATTCTTGTATTTGAACGAATATATAAAAACGGACGACCAGAATGATTTAATGTGCGCCGAGAACTGTTTTCACGATTCCACACTGTATAAACGCGAATATCTCAACATTCATCCAAGACAGCGCGGTGGCAACGCTAGTGCCAACACAAGAAAGAAAAAGAAAATGGCGGTTTATAGGGTATGGCTGGCGCACAAACACGAATTTAGGGCATTGAACGATGTAGACACATACAACAAATTAAAACAAATATGCGCGCAAGAATCTGTGCCGTTTCATTATGCCGTATCATCTTTTACACGCGGCGGCAAAGACAACATTTTGACCCAGTTTGCGCAAATGGCAAGCGATGCAATTAACTAGTTCAATGGCAACGGCGATTGATTTCTCCTTTTTTGCGGATATGTTAATTCCAATCTTTCTGGCCAGAAACGATTGTAAATTAACAACAACAACAAAAGGATGAAATATGAGCATACAACTCATGACTCCGCAACAATTCGTTGATTCGAACCCTGCATTTAGCATGGGTGCGTTGCGGAACTATATTTTTTACGAAGACGTGAACGGCTTGAAAGCAATTGGGGCAATAAAACGCATTGGGCGCAAAATCCTGATTGACCAAGAGTTGTTTTACGATTGGGTCGCCACTTCACCACAGCCAACAGGAGGTGCCAATGCCAGACATTAGTACCCCCGCGGTTGCGGAACATTCAAAATACAAAATAACCCCCATGTCGGAGTTGTTAACCATGGTTGCGACACAGCGAAATTGGCTGTTATATCCGTTCATACAAGAAAAAGCATTGTGCATGCTGTATGCCAAGCGTGGCACAGGAAAAACCTTTGTCGGGCTTTCTATTGCGCTTGGAATTGCAAGCGGAATGGACGTTATGAACTTTCAAGCCAAGGGCGCACACAAAGTGCTGTATATTGATGGCGAAATGGCTTTCTCCGACTTGAAAGACCGCGTTCGTGCACTTGCATTGGGGTTTGGCGAAAAGTTTAGTGGCATTAAAAACCTTGCGTTTTTAAGTGCAGATTTGCAGAACGAACCGACCCCGAATTTAACCGATGAAAACACACAGAAAGAAATCGAAAAAATGATAACCGATATCGATTTCATTGTTATTGATAATATTTCTGTGCTGTGCCCCCATGGGCGCGAGAACGAGGCGGAAAGTTGGCTCCCCATGCAGAAATGGTTGCTAAACTTAAAACGCATGGGAAAAACGGTATTGGTCATTGACCACGCAGGAAAAAATGGTGACAATCGTGGCACCAGTAAAAAGCAAGACATCATGGATGCCATTATAAAACTGGAACAACCAGAGGGCTATAAGGCAACCGATGGCGCATGTTTTATTGTGTGTTATACCAAGTCGCGTGCGGTGACGGGCGCTGATTTATCGGCATGCAAAGTCACACTGCGCGAACTGGAAAACGGCACTAAACTTGTGTGGGACACATGCGAATACATTGCGCCACAGAACACCAAATATGCGCAAGAATTGGCACGTGCGCGTGAATTAAGGGCGCAAGGCTTGTCTTCGCGCGAAATAGCCCAAGAAATGGGCATTGGTAAAACCAAGGCAGCGGAACTGGTAAAAGCCAGCGCAGCGCATGAACCATTGCCCGCAACACCTGTTGCGTTAGCAATAACGGACGGGCGGGCAGATGAACCGCAAAGCATTGGCGAAATATTGGCACAAAAACCGTTGTAAAGAACCGCCCCATTGTGGGCGGTATTTCTTTAACGCACCACATATACCCCCACAACTAGCCATGCCAATATGTGCCAACAGCATACCCGCACATGTTATTTACATACCACATCATTATACTATACCCCACCCTATTGTGTTGAACATTTGATTTTTGTCATTTTTTAGTGTAGTATATATTTTGACATGGCGATTGCTGTGTTGGGCGTCGAAACCCGTTTATGCTCAGTGCCTGCGAAGGCAGAAAATATCTCCAACCAACATGGTTGGAGGGCGGTGAATATATTGAATAAGCCCGCTATTTTCTGAGCATTATAGTTTCGAACCTCCAACCACCCGCTTTGTCAGGTGGTTTTTTAGCATTCTGTATTGAAGATAACTTTATGTTAACAAGGAGAACGTCATGTTAATATTGTTTATAGTTGTGATTTGTGCAATTTGTTTGACCTATATGATTAACAGAGTAAATAATACCAATAAAATAGAAAACGATGAAGATAGGCTTGTGGCGATATTGTATTATGTATTGTTGCCCGTATTTTTGTATCTTGATGTATTGGCGCGCCATTATAGAAATTTGCGTACAAAAGGGGAATATGGTGAAATTTTAGATAGTGACTGGGAACATGAACTGCGCTATTTTATCAAATTGAAAATTTTGCCAAATTTGTCGTCTTTAGAAATTGTTAATCTTTGTATTGGGATTGACCAAATTCACCCCTATACAAAAAAATTCGAATTATTGGCGAATGAGGCAGGAATGCATAGTAGGCAGTTTTTTATATCAGATTATCGGCAAACTTTGGTGAATATAGCAAAAGAGCAGGACGAGACCGCTTATGCTAAATTCATAATTGCGTGTTGTGATATTTTGAAGAATGAAAAATTTCTATATGAGTGGGAACAAGGCGAAACAGTTTCCGAACACGCTTATAATTATGATAGAGAAAATGTAAATGAAATTTTAGAGAATATATTGTATGTAAAAATAAATAGTTTTTTGCGTGCATGGTTTGAACAACATCCAGAAGAGCTAAGCGTTCGTATCGCAAAAACACCCATTGATTATGAAAAACAGATTGCAGCAGATTTGCGAAAGCTGGGATTTAATGCGCGCACAACCAAGGGGTCGGGCGATCAGGGAGCAGATGTGTTAGCCTCAAAAAATGGTGTTTCTTTTGCAATACAATGTAAAATGTATTCTAAGCCAGTGGGCAACAAAGCTGTACAAGAAGCCAATGCCGGTCGGGATTTTTATAAAAAAGATTATGGAGTCGTGGTTTCAAACGCAGGTTTTACAAAATCTGCACGTCAGGCGGCGAATGCATGTGGAATTATTTTATTAAACGATAACCAGTTAGAGGATTTATTAAAATATACCAATTCATAAAACGCGACAAATGCCTCGACATGCGTTTTTGGTTTTGCGCACCCCAGCCCAGCGCAAACCAATTAAACGCGTTGTCGAGCCACGACAATGCGATTGTCTTATAACTGTGTGTCACCCCCCTGCCATTGAAGAGTGGTTAAAAAACACAGTCCCAAAATAAGAATGCTTTTTTGCCTGATTTCCGCCCTATTTTCATGGGGCACTGGTGGGGCATTTGAAATAATAATTCACCATAAATTTACATTGATCACAAAACTCGACTCATTGATTTTACTTTTGTTTTTTGTTATATGTTTTTGTGGTTTATTCATTGAATATTTTTTGTAATCAGTAGGTCGTTGGTTCAAGTCCGACAACCGGCACCAGAATTAAAACGCACCATTTGGTGCGTTTTTTGTTTGGTTTTCCCTGCCCTGTTGATTTTTGTGTTGGGTAGTAAAGTCATGCGGGGCGGATGGTTTTTATTTTAACTAATGGCAACAAATCCAACCCAACCCCGCCCCATGCGCCAAAAACACCAAAAACCGTGATGCAAAGTGTGATGCGCGAATAAACTGCTATCTGTACTTTTTTAACATCCAGTAATAACCGCCACTGATGAATACATTGCACAATATTAGTGCGATAATGGCAAAATAAACAGATGACATATCCGCAATAATACCAACAATCCAATATACAACCGCAGACAAAATGCCCCCCAACAATGCAACAATTGAACCCATGGTTGCGCGTTGCTTTGGTGACAGTTCTTTCTGTAACAATGCAGACTCGGCAGTTGATGATGTTCCATACAATATATTTACACAAGATTGTATAAATGGGGTGGCAACATTATTTAATATAACCGCTGTCAATTTTATAACAGTCATTCCAATTGTGGATGCAACCAATATTCGATAAAAACCAAACTTACGGAAATACGGCGCAATTGAATAACTGACCGCACCACATGTTTGTTTGACCAGTCGTGCAATATTTACAGCCCAAGTGGGAATAAGGGTATTAAAATACGCGCCTTCTAAACGATGTGAAGTAAAACTGATACCGCGATTTAGCATCTGAATAGTTGCCAATATGCGCAATTTTTTGTTTTTTATAAACGCCTTTATTGCTGTTATAAAGTGCTGTAATGACGTTGGGTCATCTTGGGTGTGTTTTTTTGGTTCAATCAGTTGTGCCGTTATCAAAATTCGCCCGACACTTATCGCTGCTGATACCCACGCCAAAACGGTCAGTGAATAAAAATATGTGACTAATGCCGCAATCAACGCACCAAGTCCCATACCAATTTGACCAAATGTTTTACTGCGTGCATACAGAATATCGTATTTATCAGTTTTCCGCAATTCCTCCATCGTTTCGTACATCATTGCATCATCTGTCCCAGAAGCAAACGCATCGGCAACCGCCCATATTACTCCACCTAAGATTAACAGGTATTTATATCCAAATGTCCCTGCAACAGAAAACAATGTAAAAGCAAGAGTTGTTATTACTGATGATAACACCATGGTTTTTCTGCGACCTATCCGGTCTGAAATGATACCGGTTGGAACCTCTGCAATACTTTGAACGATATTCGCAATAGAAAACACACCCAATGCAAATGCATACGAACCAGAAATTTGCTGAAAATAAACAATTGCCAATACAGACAATGGCCACATATCTGCCAATAAATAATACAGTTTAAACAGTAAAATATTTTTACGAATTTTCATATTCGGAATTTTATCATATTTGTCACAAATAATTCAATATGAACATGTACAAGCTGAATAATACTTGTTAAAATGCTATGTGAGGCGATGTGTGATGCAGGCGGACCAAATCAACTGTCTGAAACAATGGAAATCTGGGACTTTGACCTCGCCTTGGCATCCCGACAAAGGCTACCCGTTTAAAAACGCACCATTTGGTGCGTTTTTTCTTTGGATTTCTTTGCCCTTTTGATTTTTGGATTGGACGCAACACCCATGCGGGGCGGATGGTTTTTATTCTAACCAATGGCAACAATTCCAACCCAATCCCGCCCCATGCACCCAAAACACCAAAAACCGTGATGCAAAGTATGATGCGTTGTGGTATAATTTATGGGAAAGAAAGGACAGATAATGCCACGAATTCATGTCATTGGTGCGCCGGGGTCTGGCAAAACAACATACGCGCGGCGGTTGGCGGCCGCACGCAAATTACCCCTGTGCCATTTAGACGAGATTTTTCATGACAATTCTGGCATCACCCCACGCAAACGCACCGAATCCGAACGCACAGAAATGGCGGCTGAATTTGCCCAGGGCAAAGACTGGATATCCGAGGGCGCATCATTTTCCAACTGGGTAAATCCAATCTTAAAACGTGCAACCGAAATACACATTGTATCCCCATCACGCACAATACGCGTTTGGCGACAGATTAAACGATATATCCGGCGCAAACTTGGCCTTGAGCAGACAACATACCGCGAAACACTGCGTGGCCTAATGCGCGGAATAAAATGGACATGGAACTATGACAGTGATACATTACCGATAATATTACAGAAAATCCCAAAACGCACCAAAATCAAAAAGGTAAAGGCATAGATATGAAATACGTACCAGATATGAATTTATTACGGGCATATTCTGATGTCACAGATCGCTTGCCGGCACCGACACTGGCAGTGTTTGAATTTGACAATAAAAAATTGATTTACTGTGGCACCAAACATTCCGCAGACGTGTCATTTCAACTGATTGATAAATGCTTTAATGACTATGACATAGATTGCGTAGTGACCGAGGTGCATCGCAATGCAGAACCTGTTAAAATCCAAACACATACACGCAGCCGTAATGAATTGACATATTCTGCACGACTGGGGTACAAGCGTGATATTCCGGTTATACTGGCCGATTCCAGCAAGTACGATTGGTTCACAGATTTATTAAAGGTTGATAGCAATTACCTAAAACCATTACAGGTGTTTTTCATGCTGGACGATGCGTACACATACAAACAACACTTCAAAGAAAACTATTCAATTGAACGCGCGCTGAAAAATACAATTCACAAATACTGGGACGACACACTGCCCCCACCAATGACCCGGGAAGAATTTCAAGAATACTTTCTGGAACAATTTGGATTTGAAATCACCGATGATAACATCAGTGATATTTACATCACACACCCTGAATGGCACTGCCCAGACAACAATGGCAGTCTGTTGAATAAAATGTGGTCAGATATTGGCATGATTTCACGCGACCCATATATGGTAAAATGCATTTTTGATGCAGTAAATTCACACGATTGCGTTCTAGCAACATTTGGCGCAGGACACCTGAACAAGCAAATACGGATTCTGAAACAGGCATTCGGCAAACCAACATTTGTAGATATAAAGGCATAGATATGACAGACAAACCAAAAATACTCTATCATGGGTCACCAAACAAAATCACAGATGGATACATACGTAAGAAAGAAGCGCATATTAACAGTATGCAGACACCGATAACTGCTGCATTCGCAACCCCAAGTTATGGTCATGCGCGACTTTATGCAGCCATGGAAATAATATCTAGAGGCTGGATGTCTCCAAGAAGCAACGATACTTTATATGTGGAAAAAATAACCTCGAATATCGCAAATCGCAAAGCATATGTATATGAGGTTTATTCTGATGGTTTCATCCCAGATGGTAATGATTATTATTGTCTGAACGATGTGCCAATCTTGAAAACCTATGAAATTGACGTTATGCAAGAAATCAGAAACGGAAATATTAAGGTTTATGTCCTGCAAGACAAAGTGAATTTTGACGGTCTGTCAGATAAAGAACGTCTGGCTTTATGGCGCAAAACATGCAAAACAGGCAACTTCAAACGCTATCTTCCAGAAGAATCAAATCAAATTTCGACATTTCTTAACAATGGTATGGACAGATAAAAACAGGGATTGAACATGAAAAAGAATACTTTTGAACACGCTACACAACAGATAGAATCACGCACGTTTTATCATGGTTCTGCAACAAAAATAGATGGCGACTTTTTAGAACCCAAAGAACAATTTAACAGCGTTCAAAACAAACGTGTCGTCGGCGCATTTGTTACATCAGATGCAGATTATGCAAAATTTTTTGCCTTGGTAAAATGCATATCGGGTCGCGGTCAATGTAATTTACATGGTAAAAAAATATTTTTTGAGAGAATATCCGACAGTATAAAACCAGAATTCAATTTGTATACAGTTGTCGAAAACCCAGGCGAAAAATTTATTCACGACAAAGGCACAGAATATTATTCGCCCACACCAATCAAGATATCTAAAAGGCAAACATGTAATACTGTTGAAGAAATAGAAAAGTTGGGGTATGAAATATACGTACTGAACGAACCATTAAAAAATAAAACAAGCAAACAAGCCAGTGACAATTCACGCGTTCAATCTGAAATGCACCAAGCAATCGCAGATGGCGCATATCATCGCGTAGATATTGCAAATTTAATTAGACAGCAAAAATCAAAAAGTATATTCCACAAACTATTTAATTGGCAAAAAGATTAGGCATAGACAGACAAAAAGGTACAAATATGAATGTAAAAATCAGAAATGCAGTGCCAGATGATGCGGCCGCAATCCAAAAAATTATTGCAGCCGGATATCGCCGGTCTTTTGCCGGTCTGCACAGTACAGAATACCTGGAACAAAAGATTCAGGAATACCTTAGTCCGGCCAGAATTGAAAAAATGGCAAATATAATCCGCAATGAAAATTCTGTAAATATTGTTGCAGAAAACGCGGATGGCGATGTTGTTGGATCGGTCGGTGGTATGCGGGACGAAAACAACAACTGGGAACTGATTGCATTATATGTAGATGAAAATGTAATTGGCGACACCAAGTTTGCATTATCACTGGTTCAAGAATTTGCCAAACGCATCAAAGATGCCGGTGCGACAACATTTACAACCGGCACCCTGACCGGCAGTCGTGTTTGCCGGCTGTACGAATTACTGGGCGGTAAAAAGATAAAAGAATACATCAACGAACGGCGCGACAATGTATCAGAAACAGTCTTTGAATTTGATATAAATCGATTTGCATAAAGGGAAACAAGCATGAAACTGAACTGGCGACAGAAAGATTTTGAATCGGATATAGATTTTATTCTGTTTCATCAGACGGATGACACACCAATGTGGTGGAAATCGGAACTATATCGGGCGCATCCATCACTGGATTTTGACTATGCGCAATCGCTGTCCCAGGAAAAAAGATTTGAATATCTGACAGAAAGTCTGCGTAAAATCAGAATTGAAAAGCAAGCCGACATTGAAAAATCAATCAAAATGTTTGAAAACGCATGGTCGCCAATTGCAAAAAATCTGAACGATGCGTATTCGTCTGCGTTTGATATAGATTGTTCGGGAATATTAAACGATATGGTGGGGATGGTCGGACTGAACCCGATTTGTCCGCGTGATTTATCCGATAACAGTTTTTCAGTATATTATTATTTTGACCCGAATTATGCGGTGGCAACGGCATTACATGAAATAACGCATTTTGTGTGGTTTTATGTATGGCAACAACATTTCAAGGACGATGTGGCAGAATATAATTTTCCACACTTGAAATGGCTGTTATCGGAATTAGTGGTTGAAACAATTATACGAAATTCCGACATTGCAAAACTGACCCCACCACCGGAATATATCGCATATAATTATTTTTACAGTATGGATATAGATGGTATGCCGATATTTGATACACTGCACGACATGTATATAAACCGTACATCAATCCAAGACTTTATGGAAACGGCATACGATTGGATTCGTAAAAACGAACCGGAACTGCGTGCCAAGATAGCTGAAGCAGAGAAATAAAAAACCGTGATGCAAAGTATGATTGCCTGTGGTATAATCTGTGAGAAATAAGGGATAATTTATGAAAAGTTTATTAATTATTGGTGTGCCGCGTGCTGGGAAATCTTCACTGGCGAATATGCTATGCGATAAGTTTGGTTACGGATTAATATCAATTGATGCGATTGTTGCCACCTTCTATAAAACTTTTCCTGATTTAGGTATGCACGAAGAGCCCGAAAAAAGTGAGCCGACTTTATCAAAATTTATTTTTGAATACATGCGTCAATTACACCAAGAAAACCCAACCAGAAAATATATCGTTGAAGGTTGTCATCTATCCCCAGAAACGACTGCAAAAAACATCTGTTTTGAAACCTGCGATATCGTATGCTTAGGCTATCCAAATTTAACACCCGAACAATTTTTAGTACGTGCACGCAAAACGGATTGGGCATCCGCAAAAGACAATAATGAAATTTTACAAATGGGTGAATATTTTATTAAACAATCCAAACAATATAAAAAAACATGCGACCAGCATGGTATAAAATTTATTGATACGTCTAACGATATTGCAAAGACATTAACAGAATATATAAAACAGACATACAGGGAATAAATATGCAGATAAAAATAGAACATCTTGATGCAGAAAGTGCATGGAAACGTATTATTAGTGGCTATGAACGTTATTGGTCAAATCTAAAAAACTATAAATACAGATATGACATGTTCATCCCAAACGATGACAGAATGCGCGAAATGTTTGAGCAGCCAAAACTGACCGAACAACAAATTCAGCATTATCACGATATTTTTGTAAATGAAATATACAAACTGTCTGATTTAACGCATCAAGACGAGAATATAAAAAAAGCAATAATATTGGTACAAAACAGAATCAAAACACATATTGCGTCGCTGTTGCCGGCATGGGGCGCAACAATGCCAGAGACTTTAAGCATCAAGTGCACATATGGACGTGGAGGTGGATACTCATCGGGTAAAAACGCAACTATACTTTTCCGTATGAGTGATGACAAGTGCAACGATTATGGTATATATCTGTTATTTATGCATGAGTTTGTGCACATTTTGATACAAGAGCAAATAATAGAAAAATATAATATCCCCCAGGATTTGAAAGAACGCATAGTTGATATTATCGGACAAGAACTGTTCAATAAACCAGTTCAACCGATGTTCATGGAATCATTCGCCAATTCATACATAACACCAAATGCTATCAAAACTGATTTGGTCGGTGCGGTAAAAAAAATGATGGCGGATTACAATGCGATAAAACAACAACAAAACACGCCAGACAGATAAAAACCGCCCATTTGGGCGGTGTTTATTTGTTGTATTCTGATTTTAGTTTTGACCATATCATGTTGTCATACAGCTTATTGTCTGGGTATACACCGCCCTGGCGTGCAATACCGTCCAGATGAAAGCCAGACGATTTAATTGAATTTGCGCTGCGCACATTATCGGCACTGCATTGGCGTGTGATACGATTTGCCCCCAGTGTTTCAAATGCAATTTTTTCTATCGCATCTGATGTTTCGCGTGCAAAACCATGTCCCCATGCCGAACGAACCAACCAAACCGTCGCCATTTGTAATGTTTTTGTTGCATCATCATGAAAGAATAACCGGCGATACCCAATTGGTTTTCCGTTGTGAAATATATACAAGTTTACACCATTATCGGACGCCCATTGATATTCAATTTGCATTTGTTTCAGAATTTCGTCTGCGTTGGATGGAACTGCGCTGTTATTACAAATTTGACTATAATAAAAGTCCGCTGGATTTTCATTCTTTACCGCTTCAAACACAATTTTTGCGTTGTCAGGCGTAACATCTAACTGACGCATTTCCAGACGTTCTGTTTTTATTATTTTGGGTAATTTTTTTATCGGATTT
Source organism: Candidatus Enterousia sp. (assembly GCA_045546155.1). Classification (GTDB taxonomy): domain Bacteria; phylum Pseudomonadota; class Alphaproteobacteria; order Rs-D84; family Rs-D84; genus Enterousia. The sequence goes on along the minus strand of JAZQCG010000011.1, from coordinate 59,695 downwards.
GTCATACATTTTCCTTTTATTATCCCATATATTTTATCACATCTTTTATCAAAATGCTATGTGAGGCTAAGTGTGATGCACAAACAAAAAAACACCGCCCATTTGGGCGGGGGTTTAACGGTCGTTTTGGCTGTTATTTTTTGCCCAAGACTTTTGTGAAATTGACCGCATCTCATCAAATCTGAATTCTGCAAAGCCTATCAATTCCGCCGTCAGCATTTCTTTTTCAGCCGTCGTGAATTTGCGTGGCTTGTGCGCCGCTGCAAAATCCGTGCGCATTTTTTGCAAATGTGCCACCTGTTCGGCGGTGGACATTGGGTGCGGCGGTAATGTTTTATCCAAACGCACAATATTATTCTGGCGCAGGTTTATATACGACATATCACCGGGGCCTTCGGTGAAATTTGGATACTTGAAACCAGTCAGACCGATTGATTCAAAATACAAAATCATGCGCTGGAAAAATAAATTTTCGGGTGTATGAATATCAAACAGTGTTTCCAGCCCCAGCTCTGCACGCATCACATCCGCTGACACTTTGCCAGAAATCGGTTCACACACCCAATCAAATTGCCATGGAACATCAATTTTCATATCCAATACCGTTTGTCGGGCGGACACAATCTGTTTGCGAAATTCTGCTTCATCACGAAGATTCAAGACACGCACAAAATCTGATATTTTAACGCCACACATGTATTGAAATAAAATGCCCATAAAGTTCTGAACACTGTGGTCATTTAAGTCTGGAATTTCATCCCAGCGACCATTGTGCAAATTTACCGGTATTATTTTAGGTTTGGTAATATCAATATTCGGGTCACGTTTCCATTTACCTTCGTTCAGGTTGGTTCTGGCGTTTATTTCCAGACCAAAATGCGTTAACGGACGAAAATAGTCAAAATCATAATACGTGCCATGATAAACAGTTAATGGATTGCCATCCACCCCCAGCAACACCGGCGACAACCAAGCTGGCATGTCAATCAGTGTAAATTTTTCACCGTCGTATTCCAGTTTAAAATATTCTGCATTTGGCATACCGCCACGTGGCCATTTTATATCTGTGAATTGTTTGATTATATTTTTCGCCACACCCGTATGGGTCGCAATGGCGATTGTATTGCCACCTGAATTTTTCACAATATCCAACAACGCATCACGAACACGCGCAATAAACATGTTATAACTTTCACCGTTTGGTGGAACATAGTCATCATTAGACAGCAATGCATATGGCGCATATACAATATCGCCAGACATATCAATTGGTGTGTCCACAGGACTGTCTGTCAATCGCACAATATGTCCACAAAAATCCCCCATGTTCCATTCACGCAAATCGCCGTTTAATAGAATTTGCTTATCACCGACCACGGCACGCGCCGTATCCAACGCACGTGATAATGGCGATGAATATACGGCATCAAACTTTACATCCATCAATTTTTGCGCTAATATTTGTGCCTGACTTACGCCATTGTTATTCAGCGGCACATCCAGCCAACCCTGCATACGTTTTTGGGCATTTGAATCCGTTTCACCATGTCGAAAGATATAAAGAATTTTTTTCATGACCGTATTATTATACAATTTCAAAATACAATTATCAATATACACAATCTATCAAGCATTTATCAAAACACTTGACCGACCAACATTAGAAATATTGGGCTTTGAACGCGCCCCTTTTTGTCCCTAGGACAGAAATCTTAGAAAAACACGTTGATTAAAATCATAAAATCAATTAAGATTAGAATCTGACCTAATACACAAATTACAAACAACAGGAGAAAAACATGCCAACACATGCTGCAATATGGGGTGCAATTGACACACTGGCTAAAAATAATCAAATGTCACGATCTGGGTTGGCACGTTTTAGTGGCCTGGACGCCACAACGTTTAATATCAGCAAACGATTTGAAGCATCGGGCAAACCACACTGGCCCGCCATGTATACCATTATCAAAATATTAACTGCAACCGGAATATCAATGACTGAATTCGGTCGTGTTTGCGATGAAATCGCAGAGCAAGAAAATCACCCCACCATAATATAAATGTCAACAATGCTTATTTAGCTATCTAATGGAAATATTGCTTTTTTTCCCGGGTCTTGTATTATATGGCTGTCAAACAAGCATAAAACACAATGGATAGATAAGGCATAGCGATGACAGACAAACCACAAATACTTTATCATGGCTCGCAACATGAAATTACAGACGGGTTCATCCAAATGCGACCTGGACATATCAATGGCATGCGCACACCGATAACTGCCACGTTCGCAACCCCCAGTTTTAAACATGCACGACTGTATGCCGCCATGCGAATAATTTCCAATGGTTGGAAATGGCCCAAGGGCATAGATACACTGTATGTAGAGCGCATAAGCCCAAATATTACCAACTCCAAGGCGTATGTATATGAAGTTTCTTCGGACAGCTTTATCCCAGATGGCGATGATTATTATTGCCTGAACGATGTGCCAATCTTGAAAACTTATGAAATTGACGTTATGCAAGAAATCAAGAACGGAAATATTAAGGTTTATGTCCTGCAAGACAAAGTGAATTTTGATGGCCTGACAGAAAAGGAAGGTCTGGCCTTATGGCGCAAAACATGCGAAACAGGCAACTTCAAACGTTATGTTCCAGAAGAACCAATTCAAATCGCGACATTTTTGAACCAAGGTCCAAACAGATAAAAAAGACACCTATAAAACACCGCCCAATCGGGCGGTGTTTTTTCTTTGTTTAACGATTACGTCCAGCTTTTGCAAGGTTGTGTTCTACAACCTTTGCGATATCAATAACTGTACAATAATCATTATCATAATATGAAAAACGTTCATTATATCCAGATGCGATAACTGGACGGCCCGCTGGATCTGGGACAAAAATTGTACCCGAACCATCTACGAAACCAATACCAATAAACATTTTTGTATGTCCACTGAAACGCACAACAGCCCCTGGGTTGATACTTTTAAAGCTTTCAGCCGTTGGATTTTGAATCACTGTACCTGGGATGCTGTCTGAGGCAAAATAGTTAACCAGATGGTCACCATTATACAAGGCATCTACGCGTCCTGCTTTTTTGGCAAATGGGCGTCCAGCATAGCAATTATTACGGAACTTCATACGTGCTGTTGCATCAGAGATGGCATTTGTAATACTTTTGTTACAGTAATTATAATCCAATCCAAACAATTTACCCGGCGTTGCAAGGCGACGATTAATTGAATCAATATCCATGGCCAATTCTTTGGCGGATGTTTCACCTAACAATTTACCAATCTCGGCATTAGACATATTGGCCCAATCCACAGGCTTAAATGTAGCAGGATCAAAATATCTACGATCCAATGTACGTTCCCCAGAACGCACATCTGTGGTATACACTGTTGATTCCTGTTGATCGGCAAATTTTTCTTCTGCATCACGACCACATAATGCCAACGTCAGCAAAAATGTCGCAACAACAGTTGATGGCAGTGTGAATTTTTTTGAATTTAAAATCTTTTTAATATCCATTTTTTATCCCTTTATTGCAAATCATTTGTATTAGCGTACATGTCTTTGAACATCATGTTGTAATTTATATTCAACAATTTTTGGCACGTCGACAACCGTACATCTGGCCCAGTCAAAATATTCAAACAATGCCTTTTTATTGCTAGATGCCACAACTGGACGACCACGCGTATCTGCGACAAATGTACGACCATTTTTATCAATATATCCAACACCCATATACATATAGCAATGACGACCTTTGCGAATAATTGAACCCGCGCTAATATTTGCCATGGCTTCTTCGGATGGTTTTTTTACAATTGAATTTGGCACACTGTCTGCTTCAAAATATTTTACCAAATGCTTTGCATTACGCATTGCCTTGCGAAATCTTTTCGAAGATTCACAGCGTTCCGCTGGAAATGGAACAGCTTTGGCATTAGCGCGACGAAAACGCAATCTGGCCTCAGCATCACGATATGCCGCCACAACCGCTTCGGCACAATAGTCTGATTCATCACCAAACATTTGTTCCACGGTTGCTATACCAGATTTCAAAGAATCCATATCCATTGCATATTCTTTGGCCGCTGTTTTCCCAAAGATTTCACCGACACGTTGATTTGTCTGGTATTGCCATTGAACAGATTCAAATGTTTCTGGGCTAAAAATATCACGATTTAATTCAGCATCACGACTGTGATCGTCTGTGGCATAAACAGCCGCATCTTGACGTCGTTCAAACTTGTTTTCACCGTGCACATTAATTGCCAACAATGCCAACAAATATCCCGCCAAAACTGCTGGAATATGAACAAGAATATCTTTTTTCAATTTTTTTTGCATTACTCTACCCTTTTTGTTAAATCATATAACCAAACCATAGATAAATATAATACAAAAAATTTTATTGTCAAGTACTAAATCAAAATTTAGCTTACTTCTCTGCTCCCGCTAAGCAACAAATCCCGACGTCTGCATATTCCATAATCGCCTATACAATCCACCCTGTTGCAATAATTGTTTATGCGAACCGGTTTCTACAATTTTGCCCCGTCTGATTACAATAATTCTGTCCATGTGGCGCAAGGTAGATAAGCGATGAGCAATCACAACCGACGTCTTGCCACGCATTACATTGACCAAAGATTTTTGTATCAGCATTTCATTTTCAGAATCAAGGGCTGATGTGGCCTCGTCCAAAACCAAAATTGGCGCATCTTTTAACAGCGCACGCGCGATGGAAATTCGCTGACGTTGACCACCAGACAACTTAACGCCATTATTACCAACCAATGTATTATAGCCATCTGGCAAGGATTCTATAAATTCATGGATATGCGCTTTTTTTGCCGCGGCAATAACCTGATGCCGTGTGGCAGACGGGCGTGCATAGCGAATATTTTCCAATATTGTACGATTAAACAAGGTTGATTCTTGGGGAACAAACGATATATTTCGCAACAAAGAATCATGTCTAACATCACGAATATCATGGTCATCAACCAATATTGCACCGCCATCAACATCATACATGCGCAACAACAAATTGCACAGGGTCGTTTTGCCTGCCCCCGACAGACCAACAATCCCCACTTTTTCCCCGCGTTCAATATTCAAGTTGAAGTTATGCAAGATCTGCTTTTTACCATATCCAAAATCAACATTATCAAAATCAATGGTCGCGCGTGTAACTTTTAGTTTTTTAGCATTTGGCTTATCCATAACACTTTGCGGTTTTACTAAATTTTCATACGCCTTAGTCGCACGCGCACTTTGCGTTGAATATCGCCAAAATGCAGTATTCAAATTATCAAATGCCGTATTAAGTGTTTGTGCCGACGTCATTACAAACACAGCATCTGGAATCGACAAAGTCCCATTTTTAATATACAAGAAACACAGCACTAATATGCTTAAACGAACAATATTATAAAGTGTATGCGCCGGCAACCATTGACACCGTGACAAAAAAATCGACTTACGGCAAATTTCTATTAACTTGCTGCGCCCTTTGAAAATGTACATATTTTCATGTTCTGCGTTTGCGAAATATTTCACACTTAACGCATTATTCAAGCTATCACTGCGCAATCCAGCATATTTTGAGCTTTCTTCAACCTCTTGCTTGTTTACCAAATTTAATTTTCTTTGAATCAGCATTTCCCAGCATAGCTTTATCGCCCCATACGACAACAAAATCACCACGAACCAGACGTTCATAGTAAACATCGCCCCCACAATAAACAAGAACCCCAAAGCCGTACCAATCAATATTTCCCAAAATTCATCCATCAAATAATTTAAACGCATTGATATTTCTTGGGCCTGGGAAATAATTTGCCCACTGGGGTTATCAATAAAGAACGAAATATCATTGGCATATATTCTTTTGAACAACAAATACATTTTATATCTGTTAAATATTTGCTGATACTTTCCGTGTAAAAAAGAAACAAGTCCCCTTAATATCAATATCGAAAAATACATCGCTGCCAATAACAAAAAAGTATCCAGCACACTGTGCCAATCTGTATCGGTCGCATTTTCAAATATTTGCATCATCCACTTTGATGTTAATGGCCCAAAAACGACGGCCATGACTTTAATAAACACGCCACAAACCAATACAGCCCCAAAATACCATGGAAATTTTTTGATAACCTGCCAATAAAAGCCACGTAATGATTTATTCGATAATGCCTTGTCCATATTCGCCCCCTTCACCCTAAAACAAACACGTGAATTATATCACATTTCAGCCATCAAATAAAGTTATCGCGCCTTAATATGGCATAATTTTTGCAACACTTGAACCCAATACGGCGTATCACTTTTGGTCAATATACGACTTAACTTTTCCTGACTTTGCGCACTTAACACCAAACACCCTGTATCAATTCCGTATTTTGTCATCAGCAAATCTTTAAAGTTTAACTGGGCCGCATAGCGCGCATCATAGGCATCCTTGGTAATATTTGGATGAATATGATTAATAGAAAAATCGTAAACATCATTTGGATGAAAATGAAATCCCACACCTAATATTGCACCAATTATCTGACCCCAATTTTCAAACCCAGGACATACCAAGCCTTGGGCAATTGGACCGCATGCCTCACGATTGCATGCCCACAAATATTGCGCATAATAGTAAGAAATTCGAAAAGCATCTTCAAAAATTTTATTTAATTGCTTTTTATGTCCCGGCATTGGCGACACCATCATAAACAGATTCTGGAAGTATTCCAGACAATACGCATCTTTGATAATTTGTTCCGATTTTAAACCTGGGGTAAAATACTGATGCGAAAAGCTGTATGTTGTTTTAAAACCCGCTTTACGCAGCTGCTTATCCAAATTAACCGCACTTGATTTAATATCATCAAATTGTTGAATCCTGTATTGCGCATATATCTCTGGTTTCACAGACAACATATCCAACATCAAATCCCCGACAACAGTCAAAGCCCCTAACTTTTCGGGTTTAACATGCGACAGCACATCCGATGCGCACACTTCGTCTACGGATTGCCGCAGGTCACGCGCCGAAAACTTATCCCCAGCACTAATCATTTACTTAACCTTTTGTTGGTTACTGCCAAACTCAACTAAATCCTTCATCTGGCGATACATTGCAATGCGCTTGTTATTTGCACGGATAAGTTCTTGGTTCACACCATCTATAATACGTCTTTCAAATGGGGTTACAAATCGGGTTGTGTACGTTGTCGTCAAAACATGATTGTGCAACTGGAACAACTTTACCGCACATTGATATGCATTTTCCGTTGAAAATTTCGGCACCAGTGCCACAGACTGACCTTTCGCTAAATACGTAGCCGGTCCCGACCCACGCTGAACAAAAATTCCACCGATACCAGATTCCGGTTTCAGGCTATGTTTCTTAACATATTCTGCATCATATAATTTTGGGAACAACTGTGATTCCGCAGGGAACATTGGCTGGTAAATTGTAAAACTGTTCGCAGGGGACACAAAATTATTAATCACCGGTGTTACAACGCGCCCCTTGGCGGCCTGCATATTATTTACAGTAACCTTACCGTTCAGGTTTTGCATAACATATCGGTCTGTAAATGGAAATCCCAGACGACGCGACACCAACCCCAGATCAGATACATTTGTAAAAATATAATTATTGATACGAAACTGAAACGCATTTGGCGATTCCAAGAAAGCTTCTGTATTTGCGCCAATAATTCCAATCCCAGGTTGCGAATCATCCACACGTTCAACAATTAACATACGATCCTTGCGACCGACACGGGTTTTAATATGCATATGTGGCTTTTTATCGTCAACTTCGCCCTTTAATTGCAGAAACCCCAGCCACAGCCCAACGCGCACCTTGTCAAACCAATCCATCAGATTATGCAATTCAATCGCATTTACAGATTGCCCCGCCAGAATTTTTTCAACAACCGGTTTTACCGCTGCTTCTAATTCGGCAAATTCACTGTTACACTTTTCGCACGCAGGAAATGTAAAGTTCCCAAATGAAATTGGACGATCTGTAATAGAATCCAAACACATCTGGCGCGAACGCTTCCCAGTCATATTAATCAACCACTGCGGAATAACATGTTCCGCGTTCTTATCCTGGGGCGGATTGCCGCAAAAAATACAAAATTTAGCCATTAAAAATATCCTTTGTCCTCTATATTATAGTTGACAAATAATATTTTTCAACAACTTTTTAGTTTTTATTTTGATTTTGTTGCCAACGCCACGCCGATGCCAATGTATCAACCAGTGGTGTTTCTGCATGCCAATTCAGCACACGCCCCGCCAATGATGCATCTGCCCATATCGCTGGCACGTCACCGACACGACGCGGGGCAATCTTGTACGGCACGGCGACACCAGTTGCCGCTTCGAATCCACGAACCAATTCCATAACAGATACACCACGCCCCGTACCTAAATTAAACACACCGACACCATCTGCACCGCCCAGCATATGTCGCAACGCCGCCACGTGCGCACGCGCCAAATCATTTACATCAATATAGTCACGCACACAATAGCCATCTGGGGTATCATAGTCATCCCCGAACACACTTAGATATTCACGAACACCCGCCGCGGTCTGGGTAATATATGGCATCAAATTATTCGGCACACCATTTGGCAATTCGCCAATCAAACCACTGGGATGTGCACCAATCGGGTTAAAATAACGCAACAACGTCGCCCGCAGTTGTGGATACGCCCGTACAGTGTCCCGAATAATATTTTCCCCCATAACCTTGGTCGCACCATACGGCGACGTCGCAGGTTGCAAGGGTGTTTCCTCGGTCACGGGCAACTTTTCCGGCACCCCATACACCGTTGCCGATGATGAAAACACTATGTTCGGGATATTAAATTCACGCATCATATCCAGAACATTTATCAAACCATTTAAATTATTCCTAAAATACATCAGTGGCTTTTCCACAGATTCCCCAACAGCTTTCAGTGCCGCAAAATGAATAACACCAACCGCATCCACATGCTTTGCAAATGCCGCCCGTAAAGCGGGCGCATCTGCACAATCTACGTTTATAAATTCTGGCCGTACACCTGTTATACGCGCAACACCGTCCAACGAACCTGCCGACGAATTAGACAAATTGTCCAGCACCACCACATCAAATCCCGCATCTTGTAACGCAACCGTGGTATGCGTTCCAATATATCCTGCGCCACCTGTAACGATTATCTTTTTTGACATAATTTTGCCCCCTTGGTTAAAATCTTTGTCGCATGGTAAATTCAATTGCCATTTTATCAAATTCACGTTGCCAAATATTTGAATCGCGTTTGGTATATGACATCATCAATGTCGGCACAAATCCCCAGAAATCTAATTTATTATTTGACACGGATACGGAATATCGCTGGGTGGAACTGCGTTCTGTAACCTGGGTAAAATCACCATCGGCCACAACATAGCGCGCCGCATCATAATAATTCCAATACAGCGACGGTTCTAAATATACATGAAATCCCCACGGCAATTCCGCCCCCAAACCAATCGACACAGACGGCTGCCAATATGCATATTCGGGACGCACTGTATCTTCGCGGGAAACACCGGTATAAAGGTTCATATAAACACTGGCGCTAAATGAATAAGACAATCGCAAATTCGCCGAATATGTATATCCGTTCAAGAAATCCCCATACAAATCATAATCATTGCGACTTGTTCGCAAATAAAGTCCACCAGACAACCGTCGCGTAAAATCATAGTTCGTATCCAAACGCGCCCCCGCCGACCAATTATATCGTTCCCATCCATACCAACGTCGCGTCACCATCGGCGCCAGCCACACATCCCCACGTTCCCACACAAAACGCGGTCCAGTTGAAAAACTAAGATACAAATCATCATATTCAGATTTGTCATAAATATTGGAATAGATATTAGCTTCGGACTTCCACCGCCATTGATTTGATAACTTGAACTCGTAATTTCCCCCCAGGGTCAAGTTTGTTCCAATGGCCTGCTCAGGCTCGTCTAATTCGCGATAAAATTTACCAAAGATATGATTTATAACCTCTGTTCCACCGGATGCATTATTTACATTATTATCAGGCGCAACCCCAAAATTAAACCAAACGTTCCAGTTTTTATTCTGGCGCACGACATATCGGAAATAATTCATAACAGATTTAGCATCATCGGGCAAATCTTTGCCCGCCATCGCCAAACGCAAATGATAATCTGCACGCGCCCATAATTTTTTATGCATATAGCAAACCGCCAATTCAAAACGCACACGCGCCAAATCGGGTTGCGCATCCAAAATCTGACGATAAATATCGATTGCCGCGTCCCAATCCCCCTGCTTTTGGGCAACTTGCCCCAGCAAGAACCAACGTTCCACTTCAAGTGCAACATTTCCCATTTTTGGGGTTATTGTTAAAATCTGTTCAGCATGTTCAAAATCACCCGCATCAACCAACGCCCCCGCCAGTTGCATTGCCTGGGTCGCAGTCATTGTAATTTCGGTATGTCCATCTGTTGCCAATACCGACATCGGAGAAAATAGAAATACAAATATAAAAAATAAATTTCTTAGTCTCACATCCAGAGTCTAAAACAATTTTTTTCAAATAACAAATATATTCCCACTAAAAAATCCCCCAATCGGGGGATTTTTATCAATATTCATCCAGCAATTAATTCAAAGCATTCAAAATATGAGATGCAGGGATTGCACCTGGGAACGCCTGTTCATTGATGATCAAGAACGGTGTACCTGTGATTTCGAAACGCTGTGCCAAATCACGAACGTTTGTCAATTCACGTGCAACAACATCACTGTTCATATCTTCAGCCAATTTTGCTGTGTCCAGACCGGCTTCTTCTGCAAACTTCATCAAGTTTTTCTGAATCTGTTGTGCCAATTTATCCTGGTCTTTGACATCACCCTGTGGACGATATTCACGTGTCATAATCAAATCTACGAATTTCGCAGCTTTGGCATTGTCCTGCATTTTCGCAGCAATCATTGCACGTGCTGGACCATCAGACATTACACCATGGATAGAGAAGTTTTTGATAACAACGCGAACATCATCACGTTCTTTCAACACGCGATCCAATTCGCCATGTACACGACGGCAATAACCGCACGATGCAGCTGTCCAAACATAGATTGTATTTTTAGCTTCTGGATTACCCAAGATTGGAGCATCAGCCATCATTTCTTCTTCGTGATCACGAACGAATTGACGAACCAATTTGTTCTTTTCTTCTTCTTGCTGTTTCTGCATAGATTCAACCATTTCCTGCAAGATAGCTGGATTAACACTTGTCAGGTAGTATGGTGTATACAAGCGGCATACAGAACCCGCAATCAACAACACAGATACCAATTTGATAATTTTTTTAGTTAAGATTGAACCAGTTGTTGGTTTTTTTGCATCAACCTTGACCAGCATACCACCGAACAAGAACAACGCAATCGCCAGAACCAGTACCAGGATTGTCCAAATCATAGTTTTTCTCCTTATTCTGTTGAACAAAAAAACAATAGCAAATTTTTACAAAAGCGCAAGGAATAAATATAACTTTTTTAATTTATTTTTAGCATACGTCGCATAACGGGGATTTCTGCCCCTTGTTGTATACAAATACTTTCTAAAAAACGACCTGTTACCGATAAATTCACTGGCAACCTATATAACTTATCAATATATGGCGCAGCACATTTATCGCATACCGCCCTTCCCGTGCGTGGCGACAAGAAATGCAAATCTTCTGTGCCCCCACACCCCGAACAATGCGACAAATCCAGCGCATACCCCAATTCCCGCAAAAGGCTTATTTCCCAGTTTAAATAGTCACGTTCCAAATCGCCCGATAACAAGCGCAACGTTTCATCGTATAACACCGGATACGGCTCGCGTTCTGACAACAACGCATCAATCAATGAAAAAGCCGAATTCATCGCCATTAGCGCCGACGGATTTAACATTAATGATGCAGACATATTTTTTTCTGTTTCCCAATGAAATGTGCCTAATTGCGAATCCAGTCGTGCATTCCACGACATATTTCCCATTTGTCCAACCAACGGCTTGTTCTTTTTTGCGACAACCGCACCCCGCATCATACCAACAACAACCCCATAGTCCCGGGTAAATATACGCGCCAAACAGTCCCGTTCATTAAACGGTCGCAAAGATATTAAAACACCATTTGATTCCAGCTTCATTATACCCACATATATTATATATAGCCCCACCAAATAAAAGCAATTTTTTTAAATTTGCTTTTTAGCACAAAGATTGGTATCCTAAGCCACTTGAAAAGGATTTTTATGTCAGCACAAACAAAACGACTGATTAAAAAGCTAATTAATTATTCGGGAATTTTTTTCTTTGTACTGGCCGCCGCAATGCTGTGGTGGCAGCTTCGCGATTACAGTTTGTATGACATATTCCATGCAATTGCCGATATACCACTGCGCCATCTGGCGGCGGCATGCTTGGCATGTTTTGCAGGATATTTGGTATTATCATTATATGACTATCTGGCATTAAATTATGTTGGTGGTCGCGTTACATGGTGGAAATGGATGTTGGCGGGGATGCTGGGCTTTGCAATCAGCAACAATGCCGGCAATGCCGCAATCAGTGGCGGTGCGATTCGATATCGTTTGTATACCCGATGGCGTATTCGCGGGGGGGATATATTTAAAATGCTGACCCTGTCGGGGTTAACTTATTTCCTGGGGGTTGCTGCAATTGTAGTTGTTGGATATTTTCTAATTCCGCACGACAACATCACACAATCTGCGGGCTTATCCATGGGATTGGGGTGGTTATTTGGAATATGCTTGGCATTAATTCTGACTTACTTCTTGGTCACAATCATTTTCCAGAAAAAATCTATAAAATTAGGCAATATATTATTCCAAGTTCCAACACCAAAAACCGCAACCCTGCAAATATTATTGGGCATCACAGACAGTGTCTTAGCCGGCTTGGTACTTTATTTCTGTATTACCCCATTTGTAAGTATTCCATTTGGAACATTTATCGGCCTGTTTGTAATCGCCCAGGCCACCGGCATTTTCAGCCAAGTTCCCGGTGGCATTGGTGTTTTTGAAACTATATTCTTGGCGGCACTGCCTGATACAGTTGACAAAGCGTCTGTGTTTGGCGCGCTGTTGGCATACCGTATAATTTACTATGTTTTACCATTAATTGGGGTTGGTGGATTATTCTTCATTTATGAACGTTGGTTGCGGGCAAAAATGAAACAATGGGCATCCCAAGCCAAACAAGAATTCACCCAAATCCAAGAAAAGATTAAAAATACTGCAAAAAAAGTCCGCAAGACAAATAAAAAATAAATACCTTGCGAAGTATTATATGCCATGTTAAAATCGTCTTTGTGTATGAAAAAACATAAGGGCTGATATAAGTGTTTATCTTATCATTGCTTTTTGTAATTTGCGTGGTGCTGATGGTTATCGTGGCACTTTCCCTTGGCATGGGCATGGACGCCCCATGGGGACAGATTACCCATAATATTTCATACGCCCCAAACACAAAAGGATTATTATATGTCAAAGAAAATTTATGTGGATGCAGTCCACCCGGAAGAAACGCGTGTAGTTGTGGTCGATACTGCGACCAATCGTGTTTCTGATTTTGACGTTGAAACAACGACAAAACCCCAGATTAAGGGAAACATCTATCTGGCCAAGGTTATTCGTGTTGAACCATCGCTTCAGGCGGCATTTGTCGACTATGGCACAGGCAAAAATGGATTTTTACCTTTTTCTGAAATTCACCCAGATTATTACCAGGTAACACCTGAACAGAAAAAGAAACTGTTAGAATTGGCGCATGCCAATATCGTTGACGACGACGACGATCCAAATGACGAAGAAGACGAAGTCGCCGAATACGATGACCACAGCGCCGGTGAAGACAACAAAGAATTCATCAAACGCGCACATGAATTCAAGATTCAAGATGTTATCAAACCAAAACAAATCCTGTTAATCCAGGGGGTCAAAGAAGAACGCGGTCAAAAAGGCGCATCTATGACAACATACCTGTCGTTGGCGGGTCGTTTTGCCGTATTGATGCCAAATTCACGCAAGCGCAACAGTTATGGTATTTCTAAAAAGATTTCAGACAAATCTGAACGCGCACGTCTGCGTGAAATCTTGCATGGATTAAAGATTCCAAAGGGTATGACCGTTGTCCTGCGTACGGCTGCATTTGGTGCCGCCGCATCAGATATTGCCGGTGATTATGACTATTTGGTAAATCTGTGGAACGAAATCCGCAAAACAACGTTGGAATCCGTTGCACCGGTTACAATCCATACCGAAGATTCATTGTTACGTCGCGTTGTTCGCGATTTCGTCAGCGACAAAGAAGACACACTGATTATCCAAGGCGAAGAAGCATTTGATGCCGCCAAGACACATTTTCAGCAACTGTACGGTCGCGCACCACGCAAACAATTGGTTCACTACAAAGACGCCGCCGTTCCATTAATGGTCAAGGCCGGCGTTGAAAAACAGCTCGAAGGGTTGCATGGTCCATACGTCACATTGCCATCGGGTGGTTCTTTGGTTATTAACCAGACCGAAGCAATGGTTACAATCGACGTAAACTCGTCCCGCGCGATTAAGGAAAAAGATATCGAACAAACGGCCCTGAACACTAACCTAGAAGCCGCCGAAGAAATTGCCCTGCAATTACGCCTGCGTGACTTGGCAGGTATTGTTGCCGTTGACTTTATCGACATGGAAGACGAGAAAAACAACCGCAAACTGGAATTGAAAATGCGCGAAGTTATGAAACGCGATCGCGCCCGCACCCAGGTTGCCAAAATTAACAATTTCGGCGTATTAATGTTATCGCGTCAGCGCCTGCGCAGCAGTTTCATTGAATCATCATATGTTCAGTGTCCACACTGTATGGGCTCTGGGGTTGTTCCATCAATCCAGACCGCGGCAATTATATTATTCCGTCATTTACAAGAAAAATTACTGGCGAAATCTGCCCAGAAAATCATCATGACCGTTCCAACCGACGTTGCGGTATATTTGCTGAACCATAAACGTGCAGAATTGGCGGAAATGGAATCAAAATTCGAAACAGAAATTGTCATTATCGGTGACGACAGCCTGATGAACATTGACCAATATTCAATCCAGCGCGTCGCCCCCGAACAAAATAAAACCGAAGACTTGCTGGGGGCATACGCACCATCAACCGATGCCCAGCGTAAAAATGCACGCCACGCGGATGCAAAAAAGACAACAATGAACGCACCACGTCGCAAGCGTAAAAAACAACCCCAGAAAAAGAAAAGTCTGTGGAAAAAATTAGTTGGATAAAACATCCCCCACTTGGGGGATTTTTTATTTATTCAAATTAACATGCAAATAAAAAAATTATAATTCCATGTTTTTATATATAATAAATTGAAATCAGTGTAAAAAAAACTAAAAAAATATGCCGAATCCAAACGGAGGTTTGTTTTCGACTTTTTCTGAACCTATTTTATCCCAGAATTACGGGTTCTGTCAACCCGATTTTGTGCCGAATCTAAACCTCCGTTTGGATACGTGGGGTTGTTTTCAGGATGGAACAAATCTTGGGGGGAAAGGGAAAAACAATGGCAGAACAAATAAGAAGCTTTTGGTCGCACCTGTGTGGAATATTCGGTGCAATATTTGGCATGATTGCTGGCGGTACGGTTGTCACAATTGAACGCGCTGGGGCATTTCCGGCCAATACTTGTAATACTCAATCCCAGTGGACAAAATCTGTTATAGATCACGCGATTGTATGGAAATGTAGAGGAGGTGGTCATTACCAATGTATGTTGCTTGATTCTGGGACTCAATATTGTGGTGCTGGCTATTCTGGACCTTGTTATACAACAAGTACGTTCCCACGGACGTATGCGTATTTTGCAGGTTGCGAAGATGGTTATTATTCGCCAAATGGCTGGGGTGTGTCGTTGGATAAAATCGATCAGGCAGATGCTGGTGTGCTTTTGACAGCTATGACGTCAACATATGCATCGTCGGCGACTGGTGCGTTGCCTGGTTGCTCTATACAGCAAGTACACGGGGGAAGTAAAACGTGTCAATATTGTGGCGCGTTTTATAGTACTTCTGCGGGCAAATTAATGAACGGACCAACGGCGTCCATTTATTACGACAGTGGTGTGCATAGTGGGTTGTGCGTAAAATGTCCAACCTATGGCGAATATGAAGCATCGGGTTCGCTCAATGCATCAACATATGCTAAATCTGTATCCAGTTGTTTTATGTCGGCGAATACAGAGCGTAATGATGCTGCAGAACAATCAGATGGCAATGCAACGGGTAATTTCGTCTGGACCAGTCAATGTAATTATAGCATCTAAAATGGTCGCGTTGTATGAATAATCCCTATTGACTTGAATCAAAAAAATTTACTATGATTCAAATATAATAATGGATGGAGTCTATCATATGACACGACATTTTCACGGTGCACTTAATCGCATGGCGTTTTTTACCGCATTTGTTGCGGCACTGTTGATAATGTTTTACCCCCTGTTTATGCAGATTGCTGTTTCAAACATTTGGTTAAACGGCATAATAATCGGGACCAGTCTGTTTGGTATTGGATTGTGCTTTATCGAAATGTTTCAATTATTACCCGAATACAGATGGTTGCGCGACTACACATCCGGCAAACGCGGAATGTCCCTGCCCCCACGTTTATTGCGCCCAGTTGCAATAATGTTGCACAGTCGCCCGAAACAGATTTCTGCAAACACACTGAACGGGATGCTGGAAATGATACTGTTGCGATTGGACGATTCACGCGAATCGGTACGCTATATCACGAATACATTAATATTCTTGGGCTTGTTGGGGACATTTTGGGGATTAATTCTGACTGTTGGTGGATTTGCAGAATTAATCGGTAACTTAAACTTTGCCGATGAATCTGTTTTACAATCAATGCAGAACGGATTAACGCGCCCATTGGCGGGCATGGCAACCGCATTTACAAGTTCACTGATGGGACTGGCGGGCAGCTTGATTGTCGGTTTCCTGGGGCTTCAGGTTCAACTGGCGCAAAACGCGATATTCGATGAACTGGAAGAATACCTGTCATCACACACACGCGTGGCAACCCCATCGCCTGATGAAATCGTCGAAGTATTGCCACAAATCAATTTAGCGACACATGAATTAAGTCGCACAGTAAAAAAACTGGCTAAATCCGTTTCTGATTTAGTATAAAGATAAAACAAGAGAGAGAAAAACAATGTTAAATATGCGTTATCGTCATCAAACAAATGCATGGCCCGGCTTCGTAGATTTATTTTCGAACCTGGTAATCATATTGATATTTTTACTGATTGTATTTGTGTTCTTGTGGACCACAACCAGTGTATTTAATAAATCCAGTGGTGTTGCAGCAATGGCAAAGCTGAAACAAACTAACGCAACCCAGGCCGAACAGATTCAGCAAATGACACTGGACGAAGAAGAAGCCAAACGCTTGCTTATCTTGGCACGTAACGAATTAGAAAATTTAGAGGCGAACAATGCCCAATTAACCACTGAATTAAATGAAATCGATTTAAGTATCGAAGATTTAATTTCAGCATATGAAAACAAGGTTAACGAACTTCAAGCCCAAGGTATAGAAATGCAGGCAATGGTCACAAAACTGACCCAACAATTAAACCAAGCAACCCTGGACAAAGAAAACACCGCCGCCTTGGAACAAGAACGCAAACAATTACAAGATCAAATGACCGCCCAGCGTGCTGAATTGACACAACAACTAGAAAAATTACAGGCTGCCCTGGACACCGCAGAAGCAAAATCACGTAACCAAGAAATTCAATATGTTGAAATGTCAACGCGCTTGAACAAAGCACTGGCGGACAAGATTGCAGAATTACGAAATGTAGAGCAATATCAATCTGCATTTTACAAAGCAATCAAAAATGCATTGGGCGACCGCACCAGTCTGCAACCAGATGGTGACCGTTTCATCGTATCAAGTGATATTCTGTTTTCCAGTGGTGCATATAATTTAACCGCCGAAGGCAAAAATCAACTGCGCCTGATTGCCAATGTTATCAAAGACATGGAAACAAAAATTCCAACGGACATAAATTGGCTTATCCGTGTTGACGGACATACCGATTCTAAACCTGTAATAACCGGTACACCTGGATATAAAAACAACACCCAATTGTCATTATTGCGTGCAACCGCAGTGGTTGATGAATTGGCAAAAAATGGTGTATCACGTCGACGCCTATTGCCCAGCGGTTTTGGCGACACAGCACCGGTGGCACTGGGGACTGACCCGGCCAGCTTGCAAAAAAATCGCCGTATTGAATTACAGTTAACCAATCGATAAACAACGGGGCAAATGCCCCGTTAATTTTTTCCTAGACATTTTATTATCTGCATATGATATACTAATATCACAAAACAAATAAAACCAAAGGGGAAACATATGAAAAAGATTTCATTGATTGCAATGTCTGGATTACTGGCTTTTGGTGGCGCATATGCGGATTTTCAGCCCGCTACACCGACCACAGAATCCAACAAGGGCGGCTTTGTATCCGGTGCAGAAACCATCGCAACTGTAAAACAAGTTATGGAAATGCGCGACGATATTCCAGTTATTGTAAAGGGACACATCGTTCAACGTATGGATGACGAAATGTATTTATTCGAAGATTCCACCGGCACAATACGCGTTGAAATTGACGATGATGAATGGCGTGGCCAAACGGTTACCCCAACAGACACCGTAAAACTTTATGGCGAAGTTGATCGTGGTATTTTCAAAACAGAAATCGAAGTCAACTATGTTGAAAAATTATAAAAAAATCCCCGAAATGGGGATTTTTTTTATATCAATCCAAATTTAGTTATGTAATTAAACGATATCCCAAGTATAAAGTTACTGCCATAAACATCAACACCGCGGGCACGGGCACGACGATATTGAACATATGGCCCCATCGTTAAGTCACCCCATAAATTTGTATCCAAACGCGCAACTGCACTTAAATCACGCTCTAAATCTGTTGGCTGGTACAAAGAATAACTTAGATATTCACGATAATAACCATTGGATGAAAATTTAACACCCTCACGAATCTGATATTCCAAGCGCCAACCGATTTCCGCCGCTAATTTTGACGACTTTTCATCCGCATACGTAAAGTCATATTCGTACACACCGGTTAAATACAGACTTTTTATTACCTTGTTATCAAACAATGACAAACCAGCATTAGCACGAACAAGATTTTGACGTGGCGCATCACCGGTGGCAACGAATTCTGTATCATATGCAGCACGCACTGTCGGACCAAATTTGAACCCAGAAAATTCCCAGCACCCATATTCTAGATTACTGGATAATAAAATGTCGTCTGCATTTTCACTGGATGTAACCTGGCCCTCGGCGGGTTTCAGTTTTGTTTCGCCATATTCCATAAACAAACTGTTGTCCCATTGGAAACGATTTTTCTTGTATTCCAATGCTGTATCAAAAACCCCTTTAATAAAATCTTGGCTATCCGCACTAAGGGCAGATATCGGAGAGTTTTGATATTCCATGGCATGCTTAACCGTGGTCTGGGATAATTCCAACCCAATACGACGCACAGATAAAACCAAGCTGGCCGGCTTAGATTCCGTCCCTGCATCCGACGCAAACGCCATACATGGTAAAAACAATGCTGTCAAAACACATGATAATTTCTTCATCCCTGCCCCTTACTTCTTACTATTTCCATACACGCAACGCGCCGTCCATATTGCTGTATCGCCAGCCATTTTCACGCAGTGCAATTGTAAATGCGCCACGCAACGTCACAGGCAAATCAATCATCAATTGATTGCCATTTATATTTTTTACGTTAATATCAATTTTTTCACGACGGCTAATATCATTTAATTCAGCCCACTGCACCAGCGGGGATGACATTTCCGCCAACACGACCAAGCGATTTTCACCATCTGCATTTGGCAACCAGTTCTGAATTCCGTTTTCCATCAGCCAACTGCGCGCCGCCCCCGCATCAATTTCCATTGAAATATTTGCAGAATATGTTGTCGTTGAAACCTGTTCCCCAGCAATCGAAGTCGACGCAATCAAAGAATTTAATACTTCATCACTGGTCGCCCCCAAAGCATCCATCAACAATGCCTGATCTGAATATTGCGCCAGCACATCTGAAACAATCTGACGACGCGCCTCAACCATTGCGATATTCTTGGCTGCAGCTGCCGTATCACTGGTAATATTCAGGGACACATTGCCGCGCAAATCCGCGGCACTTGCCGCGGACATTGCAAATAAAGATAAAATATAAAATATACGTTTCATATCAATTATGATACACCCTAGAATTTAATATTCAAGCCCACACGTACCCCCAAAGACTTAAAGAAGGAATCAATTTCATCTTTTTCTGTATCCTTCCAGCCATTGGCGCGCAACTGATTAATATAAACGGCATCTGGATCTGGGGCATATAACAGCTTATTCGGATTATCGGGATCTGGCACACCATTTAACATATAGTCCTCGCCATACGACCCATATTCTTCTTCGTACGCACCCAACAAAGCATCATAATACATCTGCAATGGTTCAGGATTAAAATACGTCGTCGCATCTGCGCCACTTACATTATAGTAATCATATGTTACACCCAGCGACAAAGAAACCTTGTCTGTTATCGCGGTACGCCATTGTGCCCCCATCCCCAAATGGAAAGCCGAGCCAAATCCGCCTTCATCTTCGATTGATTTTGGATGTTGCCATTCCGCACGATACGGCTGATCGGCGGTCACATTATACATTGGCAATCCCAATTCAACACGCGCTGTTACCGAATTATTCGCATTAATATCATACAACATATCCAATGCCAAATATGGTCCAGACCATGTCACCTCATAAGAGTGTGAAATATCAGACTGATGAAAATACATCGAATCTGGCACATCCACATATTCTTCACCCAAAACGTTTAACGGAATACCAATTGTATCATTAACACCATCACCATCCGCATCAATGTATGTAAATTTCCCAAATTGCGGCACCAGTTCTGCATTTGCAGTACCAAAATCCGTTATATGGAAAAACATGATTGCCGGCCAGCATTGGGTCATTCCTTCGACACTAACACAACTATTCGTTCCATCAACTGTTGCTATGGTTGCGCCATAGTTATTTGTTGTTTCCAACTTATACTTTAAATGTCGCCACCCCAAGGATGGTGTAACCTTAACACGCCCCCATGTAAAGAAGTCTTTCAACCCCAATCCAGCATGCAACCCCAGCATATCTCCGTCTTTACTTGTACCAATTGACAACGAATGCAGATATTCTTTGTATTCGTTATTCGGGTCTTCATAATCAGGATAAGAAACAAAATAAAAACCACCATTGGTAATATCGTCGTCAACCATTGTAGATTCGCCAAACTGCATACCGTATTCTAAGCCTGCATCAACAACCAATTTGGTTTTACCAATATTAAAGTCATATCCAGCATTTATATCAAAAACACCCCATGTCAAATTATCATAGTGTAATTTTGAACCTACACTGTTCATTTCAAATTGCCACATACCTGTTTTATACGACAACCCGGTATCTATACGCAAACCATTTGAAGTCGTCGCAGATGCCACCTGGGGCTGAGACTGCGTCTGTCCTGAACGCATTTGGGCATTTGTACGCACATTTTGCCCATAGCGATTTGCATACGCCGTGTTATACCCCGCTGTATTATAGCGTGCTTGGTTATACGCTGAAACGCCCGCCGTACTGCGCATCGCATTATTAGAAAACGCAGATGACTGATACCGCGCAACCTGGGGTGACTGATAACCACCTGTATAGTACGTTCCCGCTGCATTTGCCGCCACCGGCACCAACACTAACAACGAACATTTACACAAAAACTTAGACAATTTGGTCATACGTGTTCCTTTCCTTTATATCAATATCAACAAAATTATATCATAAAAAGGTTGAAAAAAAAATCTCTTATTGTCAAAATAGTACAGTTTTTATAACACCGACTGCGGCTATGGCGGAATTGGTAGACGCGCAGCACTAAGGATGCTGTGGATAAAATCCTTGGGGGTTCGATTCCCCCTAGCCGCACCAAAATCGTACAAAAATCCTGTAATTTAACACATATTTCGCTTGCCCCAATTTTCTGAAATTTGCTACACTATTCCATATAAGGATGAAGGGAATTAAGGTAATTTTGGCTGTATGCCTTGCGTTGCTTAGGATTGGCGACGTGTGGGCCAATGAATCTGACGACGCTGTACGCGCCGCCACACGTCGTGGTGCAACCAACACCGTCGCATCCACCCGACAAAAAACAAACACACCCGACACATCCGCAACCATCGCTGCATCGTCACGCGTTGCAAATGCAACCACTAAAAAGGCACAATCTTTGCGTGAACGCACCACAACACCACGCGCCACTGCAAACGTATCAACCACATCACGCACAGCAACGCGCAATATTTCACCACGCGCCACCGTAAATACTTCATCACGCGCCACCACCACATCGCGCACGGCAACCACACCAAATACCGCACGAACCGCAACCATGTCGCGCGCTGCGACACGCGCACCAATTACATCAAATCGCACAACATCCACCGCACAACGCGCATCAATTGCACGCAGCGCAAAAGATACAGAAACCGTCAACAACCTGCGCGACGCAGTAATGAACGCCAATGCCAAAGAATGTCGTGAAATCTACTATAATTGTATGGATGAATTCTGCGCGAACAAAGACAGCCAGCTAAAACGTTGCGCATGTTCATCGCGCCTGCACGAATTCGACAGCGTAAAAAAGCAACTTGAAAACGCCGAAGAAAAAATGTTGGACTTTTCCCAGCGCTTACTAACAGTCAGCATGGATGCCAAAGATGCCGCCGCCCTGAACGTTGCAACCGAAGGCGAATTGGCGTTTAACCAAAAAGACACATCTGAATCCAAGAAAATCCTGGATGAAATCACAAAAAAACTAAACACAAAATTCGATGACGATTCGTTTGGACGCAATTTAACCGCAATATCATTGTCATTAAATGAAGATGCAGCCTTTGACAACGTCGACAGTTTAATGGGCGCATCAACAACCCTAAAAACCGGCACAGCACTTTATGGGGCGGCCCTGCCTGTATGTCGTGAAATGGCATCCGAAGTTTGCACCCCTGAACAATTATCAATCGCCGAAAGCGGCTATCAAATGATGATTGAACAGGACTGTAACACAGTAAAAAAATCATACCAATCACAAACAGATAACGCCCGTGCCAAGGTATTGGAAAACAGCGCATTGTTGGACATGTCGCGCCTTAGCACATATCAAGACAAAAATTCTGATGACATACTGACCTGCAAACGCAAAATGCTAGATATGTTAAGCAACACATCCGTATGTGGCGACAATCTGACAAAATGCTTAGATATGACCGGTCAATACATTGATCCATCAACTGGCGAAGCGTTCCTTACTATTAATTTAGCAAACCTTAGCACCCTTATCACACGCCCATCTGCGGATCAAACCTGGTCAGAAATGCCGGCCAACACAGCTTTTGTACAACATTTAAATTCTAAAAAGAAATTCCTAGAACCAGCGATGGAACATTGCCAAGATATTGCAGATTCCGTATGGGATGACTTTATCGACGATGCATTGGCACAAATTAAATTAGCCCAAGATGCCAAACTGGAACAGGTTCGTCAATCATGTACAACACTTACCGCCCAATGTTTAACAAAAACCGCTAAATCATTAGAAGATTTTGATGCACGCGCCTTGTCTACATTTGGGGTTGCTGCCGACAAAACAGTAAATGCCATGTGCGCCGATGTAAAAAATGCCTGCTCTGCATTGATGGAATCAACCGGCGACGGACAAACCGACTGGGCGGGCGGCATGACAGAAATCGCAACCGACACAACATACGACACAATTATAAAAACTTGTCGCGAGGTTGGACGTGTCTGCATCATCCAAGCATGCAAATCAGTAACTGGCAACTTTGGATTGTGTGAAAATATTAGTTCTTCCATTAATAGAAGGGCTATTATCAGCGGCACATCATGTTGGGGCGAGGTATTAGATTGTGTTGCCAATGCTGGAACGGATTCGATACAACGCATATCCACACTGCTGGCATCACGTGGCATCATCCCTGACACCGCAAACACATCGCCAAGCTATTCCTTCTATAACCAATTATACGACATTACAATCAAGGGACAACTCTATCCCGCCTTATCAAGCAGTATTGCCAGCGGTTACGAACCTGCAAAATGCAGTGTCAGCGGTATTAGCATCCAAGACACCGACGACGACGGCAATAAATTATGCAAAGATGCCACAAACACAATCGCCATATGTGATGCCACATATACAGAACCCGTATACGAACAATCTAATGACTACATGCGTTGCGTATACGATATATGCACCGCCAAAGGTGAATGCACCGGCGGGGACGATGCTTCTATAACATGCAAAACATGTCGAATCGCAGAACGTATATGGGGACACTGTGAAATGCCACCCACCACAGAATTAAACGATACATATGCACATAACAGAATCCTAAAACCAAACGGTGATGAAACAACACTGCTGTATTGGTTTGCATTAAATACCGGCACAGAATCCATGAACGATTCTTGTAACGCTAATGATTGTGGCCCTGGGGAAATCGTCGGAACAAATGGCACATGTTATCCCAGAGATCAGGTTACCGCAGACGGACACCCATGCTCAAACGCAAGCCGTTACCAAACCCCAGGTGGCGACAACTGTTGCTCGGATGGGGAAAAAGACAGCTGGGGCAATTGCTGCAGCGCAGATACCGGCAAACTGTTATCGATTAACACTTCTGATATAACTGGCTATTACGAAAATGGCACAGCCACCGGTGGTTCAACAAAGAATATCTGTATTCCAAAGGCTCAAACAGCTGGATATGCATTGCTAACCATTGACACGGCTACGATAAATGAAACCTATACCCCAGCCAACAGTTGGCTAATATGCCTGGGGTCAATAGGCACAACAAACGCAGGCTCAACCGCCGATCCATTCCCAGCTGGGGACACATTAACCTGCAATGGACAATATTTAATTGTGACGGCCGATGGTCATTATTACAGTCCTGACACGCCTGGTGAATTTGTAAAATTAACATATTCACCAACCGCCAGCACAACGTGCAGTCTGAAATACGACGCAACAAACGGATGGTTCTTAGAGCCATCAAGTTCTGATGCAAACTGTAATCCTGCTTCACCTTGGGGAAGTTCCAGTTATCGCATAACATATTAAACAATCCCGCTATTGCGGGATTATTTTTAATCAAAAAAAATTAAAACAATTTAATTGAATCTATGGCCTGATTTATTGCGGCAATCTGTACTGCGCCAAACCGCCCCAGAACCCAATCCGCCGGATCTATTGGCAAATCAAAATCACGTGGATGACCAATTCCGATGCGAACACGTTTATAATCACGACCAACGTTTGCATCAATAGATTTTATACCGTTGTGACCGGCACTGCCCCCGCCTATTTTTTCACGTACCTCACCAATCTTTAAATCCATGTCATCGTGAATAACAATAATATTTTCCAACGGCACTTTGTAAAACGTCATTATTGCCAGAACCGCCACCCCACTGTTATTCATATAGGTCTGAGGTTTTACAAAAATTACCCGACGCCCATCGATTGTCATCGCACACGTCATGGCATTTTTTTCCTTTTTCCACGTGGCATCTGCCCCCGCAAACGAATCCACCGCCATAAAGCCCACATTATGACGTGTATTTACATATTCTGCCCCGGGATTCCCCAGTCCAACAACCAGTATCGGCTTATTTTCTTGCATATCAATCACTCTTTTTTTATTATAATATCACAGAAAGGAGCAAAAAATGAAATTAAATTCCATCGCTTTTTTAACCACTGCTGCAATTATGTTAACGGCCAGCAACGCAAATGCAAATTTATTATTTGATATTTATGGTGGTGCAACCGCTGGTATTGGCGCATCTGCAAAATTCATAGACAGCGATTATCATGAACACAGCGCAGAATCATACGGCGCAGTATTTGGTATAGACTTGCCCCTTTTCCGTATTGAGGCGGAATATAATTACCTGGATGGATATGACACAACTATGAATTTGGGGATGTTAAATGCGTATTTTAAAATTCCAACCCCTGTTTTAAAACCATACTTTGGCGCGGGCTTGGGCACAACATTTGAATCAAAATACAACCCAACCATCGGTTCTAGTATAAAAATGGATGACGTCGTCACATACCAAGGCATGGTCGGCTTGACATTAGACTTGCCGGTTGTACCCGTCAAATTTGATATCGAAGGCCGCATTTTGTATGCCAACAATGCATATGAAATCGCTGATAAAATGGTCGACATTATGCATTATGATGCGCGCCTAAAGTTACGCTATATATTCTAAAACTGCATTTAATCGGGGTAAATAATGCTAACACTGATTGATGGAAATTCGCTGTTATTTCGCGCCTATTACGGTGTGCACAGTCGCCTGACCCGTGGTGACGGTACACCAACCGGCGCAGTATACGGATTTTTAAATATGATTTTACCGATTTTATCCGCCGCCAAACCGGATGATAAATTCGTATGCATATTTGACGCATCACGCATCACATTTCGCCAAGATATTTACCCCGAATACAAAGCAAACAGAACCGAAACACCCGCAGATTTAATTTCCCAATCATATTTAATACGCGAAGGATTATCCGCATTGGGTATGCCGGTCCTATGCATCCCCGGGGTCGAAGCCGACGATGTAATCGCAACCTTGGCACGACAAAATTGCGATGCGCCACGCGCAACCCGAATCATCACCAGTGACAAGGATTTAATGCAATTGGTTTCTGATTGCGTATTCCTTTATGACGGGATGAAGAATATTGAAATACACCAGCCCCAGGTTTTAGAAAAATTCGGCGTTTCCCCAGACCAAGTCATTGACGTTCAATCACTGATGGGGGATTCATCTGACAATGTCCCCGGTGTACCCGGGATTGGCCCAAAAAAGGCAGCTGAACTAATTAATCAATTTGGCAACCTGGATAACCTTTATGCAAATTTAGATGACGTAAAGAACGAACGTATCCGGGGCTTATTGCGCGACAATCGTGAAATGGCATATATTTCACGTAAATTAGTCACGTTAAAAACGGATGTTGAACTGACCGATTTAGTGATTAAGCCGTTTGTATTTAACACACCCGGCGCACTGGATTTTATAAGAAATAAAATCGAAAGTAATTCATTGGTGGCAAAAATTGAAAAATTATTTCCAATTGAAAAACATAGTCCAACCCCCATACCCGATATGTTTTCATACGCCGCAT
Source organism: Candidatus Enterousia sp. (assembly GCA_045546155.1). Lineage (GTDB taxonomy): Bacteria > Pseudomonadota > Alphaproteobacteria > Rs-D84 > Rs-D84 > Enterousia. The sequence continues at coordinate 32,134 of JAZQCG010000011.1, read as the reverse complement.
CCCAATGTGATATGCCGGCGGATGCGCCCACCGCACCAACACCACAAAAACGCGAAATTACATACGAAACAATAACGACGATTGATGGGTTGGATAAATTTCTGAAGCGCGTTACAAATGTAATTGCGGTCGACACCGAAACAACGGGCCTGAACGCAATGACCGACAAGATTGTCGGAATCTGTCTGTCCACAGATGACACGCACGGTGCATACATCCCCCTTCGTCATCGCACACCCGCCAATGATTTGTTTGGCGGCGACACCCCAGCCCCAGACCAGTTACCCATTGACACGGTTTATAAAAAATTATGGCCGATATTTACCAATCCTAATATTGTAAAGGTTGGACACAACCTTAAATACGATTTTCATATCATGGAAAACGAGGGCTGGGACACAACAAAAATCCGCCCATTTGATGATACAATGTTGCTGTCTTATATCTTGCACGGCACACTGCACGGGCACGGTATGGATGAATTAGCGCTAAAATACCTGAACCACGAAAATATAAAGTTTGCATCCTTGTTTGCACCAAAAACACGTGACGCGGATATGCACTTTGATTTATTACCGGTGGACGTCGCCACACCATACGCCGCCGAAGATGCCACGATAACAATGGCACTGTATAATCATATGCGCCCACAACTGGATACAAATGACAAGTTACGCGAATTGTACGAAACCTGTGATTTACCATTAATGCCGGTTTTATTAAAGATTGAACGCAATGGTGTTATGGCCGACCGTAACAAATTACAGCAACTGTCCACTGTATTCCATGAACAGCTAACACAACTGCAATCTGAAATATGGGAAATGTCTGGTCACGAATTTAATATCGCCAGTCCCAAACAACTTGCCGCAATATTGTTTGATGAACTAGGATTACCAGCGAATAAAAAACGTTCCACAGATGCTGATTCTTTGAGCGAATTGATTGATGCGCATCCAATTATTGAAAAAATCCTGAACTGGCGGTCGATTGCAAAGCTGGCGGGCACATACGCGGACGCATTGCCGCGGCAAATTGCATCTGATGGCCGTATTCATACGACCTATTTACAGACCAGTACGAACACAGGCCGCCTGTCCAGTCGTGATCCGAACCTGCAAAATATTCCGATTAAAACCGCGCTGGGCGAAGAAATTAGAAAATGCTTTGTTGCGCCCGCGGGCCGCACATTAATATCGGTCGATTATTCCCAGATTCAGTTACGCCTGCTGGCGGATGTGGCAAATGTAACAACGTTCCGCGACACATTTAACAGCGGCACCGATATTCACGAACAAACCGCCCGCAAAATATTTGGCATTGCAAATGATACCCCCGTGCCACGTGAACTGCGACGCGCGGCAAAAACGGTAAACTTTTCAATCATTTATGGAATATCGTCATTTGGCCTGGCGGGGCAATTGGGCACATCCCGTGCAGAAGCCAAAAATATTATAGATTCATATATGGCGGGCCTGCCGGAAATTCGCGAATATATTGACACGACCAAGAAATTTGCAACCGAAAACGCGTGCGTGTACACCCCATGGGGTCGGCGCATAGAATTGCCAGAGGCACGCAACCCCCGCATGCGGGCATACGCGATGCGTGCGGCGGTCAACGCCCCAATCCAGGGGTATGAGGCCGACCTGATGCGACGCATAATGGTTGAAATTGATAAAGATATAATTACACCAAACGCCGACACAATCCGCATGATTATGCAGGTTCACGATGAAATCGTATTTGAATGTGACACCGCGCGCGCCGACGAATTTGCGTTAAAAATAAAATCAGCAATGGAAAATGTGACCAAATTGTCTGTGCCATTGGTCGCCGAATATGTCATTGGTACCGCGTGGGGGAAATAAAATTATTATTTTTTATATTGCAAAGCATTTGCATAATTACAATCAATCAATTATAATTAACACGTTATGGTGTTTTTACCATAATGGGGTGTCATAACCCGACTCTAGCATCGACACGCACAAAAGAGGCAAATTTGCCAACTGTTGCGTTTTGATGAAATAGAACTCCTGAAATTTATCGTCAGGAGGGTTGCGAATATATTGAATAAGCACACAATTCTAGAGATTGTTATGAACCTCCTGACCACTCGAAATTACTCGGTGGTTTTTGTTTTTTTCGCGAATAAAACAAAGAAAAGGAGTGAACAAATGAAAAAACTTTTAACTTTAACCGCGGTTGGCGCGATACTCGCCGCACCCGCGACGGCCGTACAACAGTGTATTGCACTGGGGGCAGATTATGAGTGTTACGTAAGCTTTAACGGCCCAGGCGAAGCAATTACAAAAGGCCAGTGCTCAACCGCAGACTATTCTTTAGATTCACCATATGGTCCCAATGTAAATGTTACACTTATTGGATTGTGTGCAGTTACAGATGGTGGAACACAAAACACTGTCCAACGACTTATATCAACAGGCACATTTTATGATAACGGTTCTTATGACACGTACGGAATCGCGAAAAGAAATCATTGTTGGTGCAAAATGATACAGCCAATGGTTAGTATGTGGGTTTATTATGGAGAAATAGATGCGGCAACTGGTGGTATGGACATTTATGGTCATTCGGACACGTGTGCCGCCACGTGTTCAGATATGTGCTCTAATTATTTTGAGCCAAATGCAGGGCGTGCACTAGATGTTTTCCTTAACAATCCGGATAATCAATAGGTGAAAATGATGAAATACAAATTTCTTTTTACGATTTGCGCACTGACGTCACCCGCAATTGCCGCCACCCCCCGCACCAGTTGTCCATCAGGTTACATTGCGGTTGATGCGCCGTATATTACCATTGCGACATCGTGCCCCAGTGGCACAATCGCCGTTGGCACAGCGGAATCGTGCCTGGTATCAAGTCCGTCAGGGTCGTGCATAATGTATGCACCGGTTGGGATGTCGTTTACCGATGACAGCGGCACATACGAATACACCGAACCGTGCGCGATGGAATAGTTAAACCGCCAACCGGCGGTTTTGTTTATTTCAAAAAACACTTGATTTTTGTGAAAAATTGTTCATAATTGGTGGCGTTCCTGCTAATAACATGGTGTTATTGGCTATATTAACCATAGGAAATGAAAATGGCTTACTACGAAAGCGTCTTGGTTTTCCGCCAGGACTTGACCGAGTCGCAGGTTAAAGAAAAAGCGGCAAAATTTACCGAAATCATCAAGGAATTGGGCGGTAATGTTAAATCCACAGAATTCTGGGGTTTGAAAAACTTGGCCTATATCATTCGTAAAAATCGCAAAGCACACTATGTTTTGTTGAACATCGAATTAGATGGCGCACAAATCGCAGAATTGGAACGTCGTTCACGTATCGACGAAGACGTTATCCGTTTCTTGAATGTACGTGTTGACGAATTGTCATCAACACCTTCTATTATGATGAAGAAAAACACAGAGGAGGCAGAATAATGGCAGTCCGTGCAGCAATTTATCGTAAAAAATCTAACCCATTAAAGGGCAAGGTTATCGATTACAAAGATATCAAAACATTGTCACATTATATCACAGAACGTGGTAAAATCGTGCCATCACGCATCAGCGGTGTTTCCCAGAAAGATCAGCGCGCATTGGCAACCGCCATCAAACGCGCACGTCATTTGGGCTTGATGCCGTTCGTTCGCAACAATTTGGGTTAATCCCTAACTTATAAAACAATAAGGACAGATTATGAAAGTTATCTTGACAGAAAAAATTAACAAACTGGGTAACATCGGCGACACAGTCGAAGTTAAAACAGGTTTCGCACGCAACTATCTGTTGCCAAACGGCAAGGCTATGCGTTTCACACGTGAAAACGTTGCCCTGTTCGAAGCGAAAAAAGCAGAATTGACCGCCCGCCAAGAAGCGGCCAAGAAATCAGCCGAAGCAAACATTGATGCAGTTAAAAATGCAAAACTGCACATGATTCGCCAGGCTGGTGACACGGGTCAATTGTATGGTTCTGTATCAACACGCGACATCGCACGTATGTTAAAAGAAGTTGCGGGTGTTTCCGTTGAATCAGCCCAGGTTATGTTGGGTGCGCCGATTAAATCTGTGGGTGCGTTCGATACAAAAATCGCATTGCACGCGGACGTTATCGTTCCGGTTAAGATTTATGTAGCCCAGACCCAGGACGAAATCGATGCATTGGTTGCGGGTAAAACTTTGACATTCGGCACTAAAAAGGTTGAAGAAGTCGAAGAAGAAGCCCCAGCGGCCGAAGTTGCAACAGAAGAAACAGCAGAAGCACCAGTCGCCGAAGAAGCACCGGTTGCCGACGCAGAATAATTTTTCTGTAATCGAAATTAAAATCCCCCAATCGGCGGATTTTTATTATAAAGCAATACGAAAAGATACAAAAAAATCCCGCAGTTGCGGGATTTTAATCTTAGAATCCGAAGACCATACGCTGTTTCGATTGACGTTTCTTTTCGTTGCGAACGGCTTCTTCTTTTAAACGTTTGCGTTTTGTTGTTGGTTTTTCATAACGCTGACGTTCCTTCATTTCGCGGTACAGACCTTCCTTCTGAGATTTACGCTTTGCAACGCGCAGAGCCTGTTCAACGTTGTTATCGCGAACCAGAACTTTCACCATATGTATTCACCCCCTTTAACGCATTTATTTGTTTTTAAAATGAAAGGGGATTTTCATCCCCCTTCCCTTTCATCTTGGTGGAGCCAATCAGACTCGAACTGACGACCCCCTGCTTGCAAAGCAGGTGCTCTACCAACTGAGCTATGACCCCAAAACTTTGCACTTTCATTTCTGAAAGCGAACGAATTTTATACGTTTTAAAAACAAATGTCAACAGAAAATTGCATTTTATTTGTTGACAAATATTTTTTTGTCCCTTAAAATCTGAACATTATGAATTCTAGATACCAAATTCCGGCAAACTTCTATGAACTTTTGCCTGAATTAAAAGAAAAAACTTTTAAATGGCGATTGGAATACAGCTCGCGTTCGGAAAACGCGACTATTGGCTATATTACCCATTACAGCCCCATTTTGGACAATGGCAAAAAGCCAAATGGCAATATTATATTAGCGCCAGGTCTGGCCAGCAATGCAGATATAGAACCATTAATGAAGGCGGTTATGTATTGGGCACTAACTAAAAATTTTAATGTGTATTCAATCACAACATTTCTGGGGGACTTTAAACCAGAAGTAACCCAAGAACTGGCAATGCACAACACATATCCTGAATTTATCAAACTAATGGATATGGGGATTGACTTAATCGAAGAACAATGCCATGGGCAATGGACATGCCTGATTGGGCATTCTGCGGGTGCAACCGGGGCAATTGAAACATTTAACAAGCGAATAAAAGACAACAAAGCCCCACGCGTATCTGCGGCAATTTTGTTCGCCCCATGGGGTACTTCACAATGGCCCGATTATATTAAGTCTGTATACAGAACACGTCATTGCGCCCCAAACATCACCGACGAAGAATTCGCAAAAACCCCAATGGGATTGATAAGCCCGCACGACATCGCCCATACCAATAGTCTGCGATATGTAACTGTATTACCAGACTTCTATGACAATTTGGACACTTCGACATTTCGCCCAGACTTAATGTCACAATATAACATCCCGGTTACAATCGTTGGCGGCGGCCGCGACAGAAAATCCCCAGTTGAAATGCTAAAAAATGTACACAAAATATTAGCCAGCGGTCCAAACGGACACATGTTCAAATTCATTGAATTCCCCAACAGCAAGCATTCATTTATCGACCAACACAAAGATTATCTGTCTATTATCAGATTGATTCAAAGCCAACATATAAGGAAAAGACGTTCCAAATAACACTGGACAGAATTTTACACACAACCTATAATAGAATCACTATGGCAAAGAAAAAAACACTTATCGAAAAGATTAAATCTTTTATTCATGGCGATCGTGATAACGGTCGTATTAAATGGTCTCTGTATGGTCGTGTATGGCGTGAAATTGGACGGCCATATGTAAAATGGCTGGCGGCGGGTATTATATTCACAATTTTGGCCGCCGGTGCCGAAGCATATACCATCACCCTGGTACAGCAAGTGGTTGACCAAGCTTTTATCGAAAAAAGCATGGCAGCAATATACTTCCTGGGGGGTCAGGTTATCATCGCCTTTGGTGCCAAGGGGGCATTTACATACGCAAAATCCCTTATTATGTCCAAGGGCGGATTACTGGCGCATGCAAACCTACAAAAAAAGATTTACAACCATATGACACATATGAATCTGTCACGATTCTATGGCGATGGGATTGGCAAAAATTTGAACTATTTCACGGTGCAATCGGGCGCGGTATTAAGCCTGGTAACGAATACAGTTATAAAACTGGTTCAAAATGTTGCCACATTGGCGATGACATTGGGCTTAATGTTCTATTATGCCCCCCAGATGTGCGCTGTATTATTATTCTTGACCCCGGCAATTATGATTCCAATGGTTGTAATTATGCGCAAACGTCGCAAATTATCCCGTCAATCGTTTGGCATCGCAAATGATGTAACCCAACAGTTAAACCAAACACTGCACGGAATAAAAACAATCCAAGCATTTGCCAACGAAGATCGCGAAGCCAAAAATTTTGCACGTGTATTAAATAATTCTGTTGTTAATTCATACAAAAGCACCCAGGCAAACGCCCTGCGATCACCATTGATGGAATTTATGATTTCAATTGGCCTGTGCATTGCGATGATTATGGGTGGGCACTTTATTGCCAGTGGCGCAATTTCCACCGGTGACTTTACGGCGTTCTTGCTGGCACTGACGGCGGCATATAAACCTGCAAAAAGCATTACCGGCACCGGTGACACATTGCAGCACGGGCTGCTGGCGGCGGAAATATTATTCGCGTTCCTGGACAGTAAACCTGACATCATCGACGCCCCAGACGCGGTTGAATTAAAGTCAAAAAATATGTCGGTTGCATTTGATAATGTGTCATTTGAATACAATCCTGGCGAACCGGTATTACGTGACATAAACCTGAACGTGCCGGCGGGACGTGTATGCGCCCTGGTTGGTCCATCGGGTGGCGGAAAAACAACGATGTTTAATTTACTGGAACGTTTTTATGAACCGCAATCTGGTAAAATTACAATCAACCGTCGTGATATTCGTAAATACACACTAAAATCACTGCGCAAGAATATAGCCGAGGTTTCCCAGGACGTATTCCTGTTCAACGGCAGCATTGCCGACAATATAAAATACGGCAATGAAAACGCGACGGACGAAATGGTTATTGCCGCCGCACGCGCCGCCAACGCCCACGATTTCATCATGGAATTTCCAGACGGATATAACACATGTGTCGGTGAACGTGGTGGCCTGTTGTCGGGGGGACAAAAACAACGCATTGCAATCGCCCGTGCAATATTAAAAGATGCCCCAATCCTGTTACTGGACGAGGCCACATCTGCGCTGGATACACAAAGCGAAAAATTGATTCAAAGTGCCTTGAACGAATTGATGCAGGGTCGCACCACGTTCGTTATCGCACACCGTTTGTCGACTATCTTGGATGCCGACATCATCTGTGTAATCAAAGACGGTCATATTGTCGAAATGGGAACGGATGCCGAACTGTGCGCATTGGATGGCGAATATAAACGCCTGCGGGATATTCAGTTCAAAACGGAATCCAAAAGCAAAAAGAAAAAATAACCCCACCCCATTGCGCTGGATAAAAATTAAATAAAATGATTTAGACAAAGAACAAATCGGGCATCGTAGTGTACAGACGCTGCACAAGATGCCCGATTTGCTTTTAGATAATTTATTATCCGACAGTTAGTTCGCGACCCTTTACATCTACAAAGACGGTTGCGCCTTCGCCGATTGTACCGTTCAGGATTAAATCAGCCACTTTGTCTTCGACCGCGGTGGTAATCAGGCGTTTCAATGGTCGTGCGCCAAATACGGCATCATATCCATTGTCACCCAGCCACTTAATCGCCTTGTCGGTGACGTTCAATTCAACTCTGCGTTCAGCCAAACGTTTTTCAAGCCCACGCAACTGAATCTTCACAATGCCCGCCATAACGTCTTTGCCCAACGGGTTAAAGAACACAATTTCATCGATTCGATTTATAAATTCAGGACGGAAATTGTGCTTTACCGCTTCCATATCCGGCAGGTTACTGGTCATAATAATGATGGTGTTGGTAAAGTTCACAACGTGCCCTTGGCCATCGGTTAAACGACCATCATCCAGAATCTGTAAAAATACATTAAAGACGTCCGGATTTGCCTTTTCGATTTCATCGAACAATAAAACCTGGTACGGGCGACGGCGCACACTTTCGGTCAATACCCCACCCTGTTCATATCCGACATATCCCGGGGGACTGCCAATCAGGCGTGAAACCGAATGCGATTCCATATATTCACTCATATCAATTCTGGTCATCGCCGTATCATCGTTAAACAGATATTCCGCCAAAGCCTTGGCAACCTCGGTCTTGCCCACACCGGTTGGCCCCAAGAACATAAAACTGCCCGATGGACGACGTGGGTCAGACAACCCCGCACGGGAACGACGTATCGCGCGCGCCACAACACCCAATGCGTGGTCTTGGCCGACTACACGTTTACGCAGTTCATCTTCGATATTCAATAACTTAGATTGCTCTTCGACACTAAGTCTGTCGGCTGGCACACCGGTCCATTTACTGACAACCGCAGCGATATGTTCTGGCAAAACAGTTTTATATTCTTTTGCATCAGCGTTCAATTTTGCAATTTGTTCTTCCAGTTCTGGGATTTTTCCATATTGCAGGGCCGATGCCTTTTCATAATCACCATTACGCATTGCGGTTGCAACCTCGGCCTTGGCCGCATCCAGCGCCGCCATCGCATCCGACAAGCCACGCATTTTTTGCTGGTCTGCGCGCCACGCAGCTGTTTGTGTTGCCGATTCGTTTTCCAGTTCTGTAATCAGTTTTTCCAAGTCTTTCAGGCGTTTTTTCGATTCGTCGTCTTTTTCTTTTTTCAACGCCTGTTGTTCTATTTTCAACTGCATTAAATGTCTGTCCACTTCATCCAGACGTTCTGGCTTTGAAGCAATTTCGATTCGAACACGCGCAGCGGCTTCGTCGATTAAGTCTATTGCCTTGTCCGGTAAAAAGCGATCCGTGATATAGCGATTCGATAACTTTACCGCCGACACCAGCGCACTGTCCGCGATTCGCACACCATGGTGACCTTCGTACTTTTCTTTTAAGCCACGCAGGATTGAAATCGTATCATCAACCGTTGGTTCATCAACATAAACCGGCTGGAAACGGCGTGCCAACGCTGGATCTTTTTCAATATATTGACGATATTCATCCAACGTTGTCGCCCCCAGGCAATGCAGTTCCCCACGCGCCAACATTGGCTTTAGCAGGTTACCGGCATCCATGCTGCCCTCGCCCTTGCCGGCACCAACCAATGTATGCAATTCGTCAATAAACAGAATAATTTCGCCATTGGAATCTTTGACGGCTTTTAGAATTGCTTTCAAACGCCCTTCAAATTGACCGCGATACATTGCGCCCGCCATCAATGCCCCCATATCCAGTGACAATAATTTCTTTTTCAATAAATTTTCCGGCACGTCCCCCGAAATAATACGTGTGGCCAACCCTTCGATTATTGCGGTTTTACCAACCCCAGGATTCCCGATTAATACCGGATTATTTTTTGTACGACGTGTCAAAACCTGAACTGTACGACGAATTTCATCTTCGCGTCCAATAACAGGATCTAATTTCCCATCCGCCGCCAACTTGGTAAAGTCCGTTGTATAACGTTCAATTGCCTGTTGCGGCGTTTCTTGCATTTCTTCTGGATTCATGTTCGTATCCTTTTATTTTTTCTTTTGCGGTATATATAGTGCCAAAAATCCACCTTTCAAGACACAGGAACGAATCCCCCACCCAACTTGCGCATCACATAAAAATATACTATGCTGATGACATATGGGGGTGAATATGTATAAATTCTCGGATTCTGATATTCAACAAATTCAATCACATGGCTTAACAATTGATGGGATTACCAAGCAAATATCCGATTTTCAAACGGGTTTTCCATATTCTGATATTGTATCTGCATGTGTCATTGGAAATGGTGCGTTTAATTATGATAATCAATCGGACAAATACACTGATTTATACGACACAAAATGCGATGATTATAACATTGTGAAATTTGTACCGGCATCGGGCGCTGCAACCCGCATGTTCAAAGATCTGTTTGAATCTCTGACCACGGGCACGATAAACAAAACAACCCAGACAGTTCTGGACAATATCACAAAATTCGCTTTCTGGGACGATTTAAAAGGCGTTTTACCCGACAATGCCAGCAACATTGATAAAATCAAATATTTGATAACCGAAATCGGGTTAAACTATGGCAATCAGCCCAAGGGATTATTACAGTTTCATAAATACGACAACGAATCGCGCACCGCCATCGCCGAACATTTAATAGAAGGCGCATTGTATGCACGTACAAACAACAACGTTCGTATTCACTTTACAGTATCCCCCGAACACCAAAGCGGTTTTACTAATTTACTAAACAAAATCGTACCAACATACGAACAAAAATTTGGGATTAAATACGACATTTCTATGTCTGTCCAGAAAAAGCGCACCGATACCATTGCTGTAAATATGGATAACACCCCCTTCAGAAACCAAGATGGAACATTATTATTCCGTCCTGCGGGTCATGGCGCATTGATTGAAAACCTGAACGATATCGACGGCGATATTATATTTATCAAAAACATTGATAACGTATGCCCCGACCGTATGCGCGATGACACGGTGAAATACAAAAAACTAATCGGTGGCATATTAATTGAAACCCAGAATAAAATCTTTGAATATCTGCGCGCATTGGATAACGGCACAGCAAACATTGATGAAATATCAGCCTTTATCAAAAACACATTATCCATCACATTACCAAGCAGCTCAACAGCCGACACACTGCACGCGATATTAAATCGTCCAATTCGTATATGCGGAATTATAAAAAACACTGGCGCCCCAGGTGGCGGACCATTTTTAGTACGCGACACCAATGGTATAATTGCACCCCAAATCGCAGAACCCGGCCAAATTGCCCCAGACAAAATATCAATCTTGCACGACGGTGAATTTTTCAGTCCAACCGACATTGTGTGCGGTGTACGGGATTATATGGGTAAAAAATTCAACCTGGTGGATTATGTTGACCCAACCGCTGGATTTATCAGCACTAAATCCAAAAACGGTCGCGAATTGCGTGCGATGGAACGCCCGGGCCTGTGGAACGGTGCAATGGCAAAATGGAATACGATATTTGTTACTGTTCCTGGCACTACATTTACCCCCGCCAAGACAATTATTGATTTAATAACACCCGACCATTTAACAAAATAAGAAAAAAGTGAAAACAATGCTTGACTTTTCCCTATTTTTGTTATAAATTTAGGCACGCTATTAATCAAAGGTAGAGTATTATGCCACGTATATGTAAAGTTACAGGTAAGAAAACAGAAGTTGGGATGAACGTTTCCCACTCTGAACGTCATACAAAACGTACTTTCTTGCCAAATCTGCAAAAATTAAAGTTCCACAGTGAAATTCTGGGTCGTGATTTTTCATTGCGTATTTCGACCGCTGGTCTGCGCACATTGACAAAGCACGGCGGTTTGGACGGTTATGTAATGTCTAAACCTGTATCTCGTTTGACCGAAGAAATGGCTGCAATCAAAAAAGCCATTGAAAAGAAAATCGGCAAAGTGGAAAAACCAGCCAAGAAACCTGCACACAAAGCGAATCGCAGTGCACGCTTGGTAAAAAAAGTTGAAGCAAAGAAAGCCGCTTAAATTTTGCGACTTTTAATGCCACGGCCCCGTGGCGGAATTGGTAGACGCGCTTGACTCAAAATCAAGTTCAGCAATGAGTGACGGTTCGAGTCCGACCAGGGCCACCAGATAAATAAAAAATATCCCCCAGTGGGATATTTTTTATTTATATTGTCATTTCTGGGCGGACGAAGAACCGTCGGTTCGGAACGCTTTGTGCTTATATAAATAAAAGTTTATCTTAGTGATTAGTGATGGCACTATGATGTGCGGCATTTGCCGCACACCGACACTAATCACTAACCACTTACACTAACCACTAAAAAATCCCGCCAAGGGCAGGATTTTTACATTGTTTTTTGTAAGAATGGCAATTCTGATATCAACAAACGCAAATTATTTGCTGCGCTTAATGTCGGACGAATCTTCTGAGTCCGCAAAGCGCACGCAACATCATATTTCATACGCAACGCATCTATTGCCGACATATCATCATAAAAATGTTCAAGCGAATATCGTGTCTGAGGAATCAATTGAATATCGACAAAAGTTTTCCCATTAATTTTATAAGAATAAGCCTTACTAATATGCGCAATACTGTTATCTGTGTATAACTTGAATGTATCCCCAATTTGAAAGCGTGGTTCTAAACGATAAACATAAACAGCATTCCACTTTGGCATTGCAGCCTTGTTTATCCCCTCCAAATCCAGCGTCTGGTACAAATCATCATCTTGGGGGCGTACATTTTTTACGCGATATTTTTCCATTTTACTTCTGCCTTTTATTTAGTTCATCAAACAATGTTGCAAAACAGCTGTTATAACTAGGATAACGCTTGCGATAATATTCAGCAAATCCACGCAACACTTCCGTCCCGTATGGCGCGGTCTGTATCTTGTTAAATATATAAGCCTGACGTTCATCTGGGGATAGCCCCGCCAACTCACGACGAGTTCTTTCATTTGCCCGAACAATAGTTTCTTTTGATATATGCATACAAGAATTATAATAATAGCCACCAAAAAACACAATAAAAATCCCCCAAACGGGGGATTTTTTATTTCAACATCTTGGCGACTTCGTCTGCCAAATTGTCTTCGCGTTTTTCGATACCTTCGCCCAAGACAAAGAACGCAAAGCCTGCCAATTTGCCATTGGCTTCTGCAATAACTTCTTTTACGGTCTTGGATGGGTCCATAACAAATGGCTGTTCTTCCAGAACGGATTCCGCATACCATTTATTGATACGGCCCTGAATCATCTTTTCTACAACCATTTCTGGTTTGCCTGCTGTCGCGCCAGATTCAATGAAAACCTTCTTTTCACGTTCAACTGCAACTGGATCAACATCTGCAATTGTCATAAATTCAGGTTTGTTTGCTGCAACGTGCATTGCAATCTTTGAACCGATTTCGTCGATCTTAGCATCATCACCATTGATGGCAACCGCAACACCAATCTGGCCCATACCTGGAACTAAAGCATTGTGGATGTATGTAAAGATTTTGTCGCCCTTTACCGTTGCAATACGACGCAGGTTCATATTTTCACCAATTGTTGCAATTGTTGCTGCGATATCATCTTTGACTGCGTTCAATGTTGCATCAAAATCACCACCCAATTCCAGTGCTTTGTTTGCAACATCTGCAACCAATTTCTGGAACTTTTCGTTTTTAGCAACAAAGTCTGTTTCTGCGTTCAACTCAACAACACAGCCCATACCATCAGCTTTCACAACAGTTACCAAGCCAGATGCCGCAACACGACCCGCCTTGGATGCAGCTTTTACAATACCCTTTTGGCGCAACCAATCCGCAGCAGCCTGAATATCGCCATCATTTTCCATCAAGGCTTTTTTACAATCCATCATACCTGCAGATGTTTTTTCACGCAGTTCTTGAATCAATTTTGCTGTAATTTCTGCCATTTGTGTTTTCTCCCAATGTTAAATTTTAAAAGAATCTTGTTGCCGGGGGGATTGCCCCCGGCGATTGTGTATCTATTTCAGATATTATTTATCAGCTTTTTCAGCTAATTTACCGCGACGTTCGGCGCGTGCTTCTGATGTTTTTGATTTAATCTTGGCTTCTTTTTCCTTGATTTCATCTTCTAATTCATCAGCGGCATCTGCCTTCATATCAGATTCGATTTTTTTACCGGCTGCGCCACCCAGGCGTTTTTCAATACCGGACAAAATCGCATCTACGAACAGGTCGCAATATAATTGTGTTGCACGTGCAGCATCGTCATTACCTGGAACTGGGTAATCAACCATTTCTGGATTCGCATTTGTATCGCAAATTGCGATTGTTGGGATGTCCAGATTCTTTGCTTCACGAACAGCGTTCATTTCACGTGGAACATCGATGACAATCATCGCCTGTGGAACGCCGTGCATATCCAAAATACCACCAAAGATATCACGCAGTTTTTCAACTTCTTTGGTCATAACACCAACTTCTTTCTTGGTCAGACCCAATTTTTCTGCGTTTTCGATATCAGCTTCCATCTTTTTCAAACGACGGATAGACTGGGAAACAGTTGTCCAGTTTGTCAACATACCACCCAACCAGCGGTTGTTAACATAATACTGACCGCAACGTTCCGCGGCATCTTTGACGATGTCTTTTGCCTGATGCTTAGTTGCAACAAACAAAACCTTGCCACCGGCGGCTGCGATTGCTTCCAATGCAACCAAAGAACGGTGCAACAATGGTGCAGTCTTGTTCAAATTGATGATGTGGATTTTATCTTTAACGCCATAAACGTATGGTGTCATTAACGGATTCCAGCGACGTGTGTGGTGACCAAAATGAACACCAGCTTCCATCAACTGTTTCATTGTAAATGTTGGCAATGCCATGTTTTTATCCTTTTTTGTGTTATTATCCTCGCCGTGTGCAGAAACCCAAATCAGTGACTTGGACACAAATTTAGCACAACGGTTGTGTTCTTCGCACGGATGTGCGTGCCCTGATAATAGACCAAACACCGCAAAAAATCAAGTAAAAATATAAAAATTCATAAAATCAATATTACTTCTTTATATATTGACAACCAAGCATTTTGTACTATATTTATAAGTGTGTGGGCATGGTGCTCACAGGGGATTGAAAGATGCGTTGGGCAAGAGCATTTTTGTCGGCTATTTTATCAACCGCCACCGTGGCGGGGTCGGCTAATGCATTTACAATAAATGCATCACGTTGCGACAATGCAATATATCGCAAAAACAATCCATCTGAATGCAAATCACAGAATTCTTGGTCATTTACGTCGGGCGGCTTAATTGCCGGTGGCGCAATTTCCGCAGTTGGCGCAGCGCTGGCATTTATGGGCTCGGCATCCAATGATAGCGACAGTTCGACAACTGTGCCGCAACCACAAATGGCAACAATGTCCGCATATATGCACGTTGGGGGCGATGTATCGCAAACACAATTGGCCGCAGTCATTGATAACAAAGATTACACACACAACTTTAATCAATACAACGAAATTCGCGTGGCATATTCTTTGGCACGTGGGTATACCGGAAAAAATTCAACAATCGCAATTCTGGACACTGGTTCTGATGTATGGCACGGACAAAAAGTTGCCCAAATCGCATCCACCACAATTGCCCCAGATGCCATTGTTAACAGTTATAAAATTATCGACAACAATGAAAACTTTTTACCATTTAACCAAATTGCAAAGATTGTTGATTCCGCAAACGATGCCAACATTTATAATGCCAGTTGGGTTATTAAAAATCGTTACGCCACACAAATCAATTCCAGAAACGATTTAATCAACATAACCGACCGCACCTTTATTGAATCTATTGAAGCGGCCGCACGCGATCGCGACGCCATATTTGTTTGGGCGGCTGGCAACAACGGCAACAAACAATCCGGGGCACTATCTGCCCTGCCATTGGTATCAAACGATATGATTGGTCACTTTGTAAACGTCGTTGCGTGGGACAACGAAACAGAAATGTTGGCAGATTTTAGTAACGCATGCGGTATCACCAAAGATTACTGTATCACAGCGCCGGGAACAAATTTAACCGCTGGTTATTCGCACCATCTGGACGGGACCAGCTTTGCTGCCCCCGTGGTCAGTGCCGCCATCGCCGTTATTCGCGAAGCATTTCCATACATGAAATCAACACAAATCACAGAACTTTTATTCACAACTGCACGCGATTTAGGTGTCGCGGGCGTTGATGAAGTATATGGCCATGGCATGTTGGACTTAGAACGCGCAACGCGTCCTGTTGGTACAGAACTTGTGCCAATTTCCGACACAATAACACGCCCACTGGAAACAGTTCAAATATCTGGCACAATTGCCAAACAAATCAAAGATGAAAATCTGGAATTAGCATTTGTTGACGATTTCGGACGCGCATTTACAACGAAATTAAATAATAATATCAAAGTGAAAAATCAAGGCCGTGGCTTTATCCGCCTGCGCCAAGACACAAAAAATGTCGCAAACTTTGGCAATTTTGAATTCGGCATGCGTACCAGTGACTTTATCGGTGCTGATGGATTTTTAAGCACAGGCGACAAAACCCAAATCACATTTATCGCATCACACGGGGAATATGATATGGGTGCTCTAAAATTATTCCAGCGCACAGAATTCGGTATCAGCAATCCAAACCCAACCGGCGAATCAATTGTATCAGACATATCAAATGTGTACACCACATCCATCAGCCTGGGTGCGACATTTGGTAATTGGACCGCTTCAATTGCAACAAACGATGCAATCATCGATGGTCAAATGACCCTGCGCCTGCCGACGGGCCGCAATGCAAATGGCATATTAACGTATGCAAATCATCAAATTGATTTAGCATCACGCCCCGCAATTGAATACAACGTCGGATATAAAAACATCACAGCCGGATTTGTTGATAACCCATACGGCACAGATGAATTTTATATCTTGGCACGCGGCAAATTCGTATTCTAAACAATACCGTTTTCTTCTATGAACCTGGCCAATGTATCGCGATGCACACGCAACCGGCGTGCTATTTCATATTTTGAACATCCATCCTCCAGCTTCTGGGCGATATATTTTTCCCGCCCTGCTAGTTTCTGCACATTACAACTGCCCAGGGGTCGTCCAACCCGTTTACCTTCGGCGCGAATACGGGCCAAGGCTTCTTTGGTTCGTTGCGAAATCAAATTACGTTCAATTTCCGCAGACAACCCGAACGCAAATGCCAAAACCTTGCTGGTTATATCTGAGCCCAGTCGATAATTATCCTTTATCGTCCATATCTTTGCACCAATATCCATGCAATGATGCAAAATACTCATAATTTGCAGCAAATTACGTCCCAAACGCGACAATTCGGATGCAATTATCATGTCATCTTTTTGAATCCGTTTAATCAATCGCCCTAGTTTACGTTTATTCAAATCCATGGTTGCCGATATAGTTTCTTCTATCCAGCAATCAACTACTATTTCCTGTTTTTCACAGAACTTAAGTATCTCGAACCGCTGATTTTCAGTTGTCTGATGATCTGTTGAAACACGAATATACCCATATACCACTTTTATACTCCTTTGGACTGTTGGGGAAAAACATCCTCTCCCCATCGGTCCACCCCGTGTGATAGGCATATCTTAGGCAACAAAAAACAAAATTTCCTATACAACAAATGCCAAATAAAAAACTTGTATTTTCAAATTATAACTTTAACATATATACGTATATGTAATCGGAAGGGAACAAAATGCCACGCAAACAGAAAAACAAACCAAAAAAGTCTTGGTTTCAACGCTATTTTTGGCGCACATTGATTGCGTTTGGCGCATTATGCGCAATTGGCACATTAACATATATAAACAGTACAAAACAAATCGATATTACACATGTAAAACTGGATACAATCACACCAAATGCCCAATCGTTCTTGGACACAAATAATGCACTGTTTACATCTGAAAATGGAATCCCTGCAGTTAATAATAATCGCACACTGGAACATATCGCACCGGTGGTCATATCATATCAATGGGAATCTGGGCCCTATTCCCCTGCATTTACAATGGGCTTAAATAAAAAAGATTTAAATAAATATGTAAAAATCAGTCCAATAATCCGCGGCAATTTTGAATTAATGGGGCAAAATACAATTAAGTTTACACCCGACACACCATGGCCCGCCGATACCCGCTTTACAATTCGTATGTCCAAGAATTTATTTGACACTGATGTACGCCCAGACGACTATTCTGCAACATTTACGACACCAAAAATCACCGCGAATATTGACAGTTTTAACACATATCACGACAAATCCAATCCACAATCAATGATTGCTGTGGCAATCGTATCGTATAACTATCCGATTGATACAGATCATTTTGCTGACAAGGTTTTATTAAAACGCGACGGCGAAAAACTGGACTTTACTGTAAAATTTGACAGATTTCATCGCACAGCTTTTATAATATCAGAACCGGTTTTGGTTGATGACACGCCACAAAATATTCGACTAAAAATAAATCGTATTCCAGCATTAAGCGGCAATTCAGCCACCCAAAAGATTACCGCCAACACAACGATTGATGCACGCGACAATCTGTTTAGAATTACAGACCTGGAATCCATTGTCGCAGATGACAATGAAAACAATACAAAACAATTAATCTTGGTTCGAACCAGCGCGCCCGCAATTAGCAATTTGTTACAGTATACAAATGCATATTTGTTACCACAATATCGCAATAACGAAGAAAATGATACAAACCACATTTGGTCCAATGACGAGGTTACACCGGCAATACTGCAAAGCGCAAAAAAGATTAAATTAATCCCGACAAACTTTTCAACCCCAACCGGTGTTTATCAATACGCATTTGCATATAATGTCCCCGATGCCGGCCCACGCTATATATATTTAGACATCAAATCGGGCGCGAAATCAAATGGTGATTTTGTAATGCAAAACGGCATCCAAACCGTTATTCCCGTCGCGTATCCCGAACAGACTGTAAAAATTGCTGGAACGGGTGCTATATTAAATCTAAGTGGTGACAAAAAACTGGGCATTATGACACGTGGTGGCGTACACACAGCATACGTGAATTTATCAAAAATAAAATCATCCGAAATCAATCACTTAATTTCCCAGACATATAATATATTTGCATCTGACATAGAATTTAAATCTTGGTCATTTGGCACATATGATATGTCGGTTGTGTTTCAAAAACGCATCCCATTAAACGTAAATAATGCAATTGAAACGAATTATGCATCACTGGATTTGGGGGATTATATGGATCGCGTTGCAAATGACAAAACCGGTGTATTTATAATCCAGGTTGGCACATCCGAAAACGAAGCAAATTTCAGTGACAAACGCTTAATACTGGTAACAAATCTAGGAATTATACGTAAATTAAACCAAGATGGGACATCTGCAATATTTGTATCAAATTTGGATTCAGGCACACCAGCCGCCGATATAGAGATAGATGTTCTGGGACGAAACGGCAACGCAATCTGGTCGGGGCGTACAAACACAAATGGACATGCAGACATACCGGCTTTGCCATGGGATGAATACAAAAACGCACGCGAACCTGTGGCAATTATTGCCCGTTCAGACAACGATATTTCATTTATTCCATATAATGCAGCATATGCCCAACGCGTTGATTATTCTAAATTTGATATTGATGGCGCATACGTGTACTCAGACACCCCATTGAACGCATATGTATTCACCGATCGTGGTATTTATCGCCCGGGCGAATCTGTTACCATTGGTGCAATTATAAAAAACAATTCATTTAAATCATTGTCTGGTGTGCCGGTACGTGTTGAAATATCTGATGCGCGCGGTCGAACAATCCTTGAAAAAAATATATCATTACAATCAGATGGTCTGTTGGATTTAGCCGCACCAATTGCAACCACCGCGCCGATTGGGCAATACAGTATTCGCCTGTATTCTTTAAATGTTCGCGCAAAACCCCAAGATATGCTGGGGCATACAACATTTCAGGTCGCTGAATTCGTCCCCGACACACTAAAAATTTCTGCAAATATATCTGGGGCATCTGATGACGGTTGGATTCCAACAAACGCAATATCTGCAACTGTAAATTTGCGTAATCTGTTCGGGACAGTGGCAAAAAACCACCGTATATCAGCCCGGGCAACATTACGACCAATTCAATTTAAATTTGACGATTTCTCACAATACACGTTTGATGTCAATAACATTTATGGCGATTCCATATCCAGCACCAGCCCCCTAAACACCAAAACATACACGTTTGATACAGATGACATTTATACAAACGAAGATGGTGTGGCCAATCTTGACATAAAATTTCAAGACAACATACTGTACGGCACATATTTATTAACCCTGAACATTAATGGCTATGAATTAAATTCTGGGCGCGCAACCACAACCACATTAACCGCACGCACATCAGATGCAAAATACATGATTGGTTATTATGCTAATTCCGATTTAAAATACATAAATCGCAATTCCACACGCACAATAAACTTGATTGCATTGGACCATACCGCCAAACCAATTATCGCAAACGATTTAAAGGCACGTGTAATTCGCCGCGAGACACTAACCAGTCTGGTCAAAGATTATAATAACTACTACAAATATCAAACAACAACACGCGATAATGTAGTATCAGAATCCAGCATTACAATTAATGAAAACGGCTTAAATATGCCGATAAACAGCGACACCCCAGGTACATATTTCTTGCAAATTTTAGATTCTGCCGAACGCGTATTGGCAAATATTGAATATTTTATAGCCAGCGATGAAAATACCGATTTAACCACAGACACCAACGCAGACCTGTTAATCAAACTGGATTCAGATACATACAAAGCGGGCGATGAAATATCGGTTCACATAACCGCACCATATACAGGTTCTGGACTAATTACAATCGAGCGCGACCGTGTATATGCCTATAAATGGTTCACGACCCAGGCAACATCTTCGACACATAAAATCACGATTCCATCTGAATTTGAAGGAAACGGATATATAAACGTATCATTTGTCCGCGACATTAATTCACGGGATATATTTACATCAGCCTACACATATGCCGTTGCCCCATTTCGCACAGACATATCCAATCGTACAATTGACATAAAATTATCTGCGCCAAAAATGGTTCGCGATAATAAATTAACAATTGAATACGAAGCGAATAAATCTGGACGCATTATGCTGTTCGCGGTTGATGCTGGCATAATTCAGGTTGCACGTCACAAAATCCCAAATCCAATCAATTATTTCTTTCAAAAATATGCATTAAACGTGGAAACATTTCAGATATTATCCTTATTATTACCAGAATACAAAATCCTGCGCGAATTTGCAAAGACCGGTGGTGGCGATTATGCGGGCATTGATTCTGAATTATCCGTTGCATTAATAAACCCGTTTGCGCGTCGCGCTTCAAAACCTGTCGCATTTTATTCTGGAATCCAAGACATTACCGCCAACACACCAAATCAAATAACATTTGATATCCCAGACGACTTTAATGGCGCACTAAAAATCTTTGCCGTCGCCGCCAACACAGATGCCATTGGTGCAAGCGATACAGAAACAACTGTACAAAGCCCACTTGTTATATCTACCACCGCACCAACATTTGTTGCCCCCAATGATACATTTGATGTAAATGCTGTAATAACGAACCTGACAAACCTGGGGGATTCTGCGAACGTCCAAGTTGATGCTGTTATATCAGATAACTTAACATTAACATCCCCTGCAGACATTGAAAAACAAATTGCCAACGATGCCCAACATTTATTTATATTCAATGTCCGTGCCGACGATAATCCTGGGGCATCTGAAATAACGATAAATGCCATGGCGGTTAATGATAATGGTTTGCCATTACTAAATCGCACAATGAATACCACACTATCTGTGCGCCCAATCACACCATTTACGAACAATATAGTCACAGGCAAACTTGCCAAACCAAACACTAAAATTTCTGATTTTTACATCGATATGTATCCACAAAAATCAGACAAAAAAATCTATATCGCATCTGCACCAACAATCTTGGCACGTCCATTATTTGAATACCTAAGCAATTACGAGTTCCCATGTACCGAACAAATTGTTTCGCGCACATTACCATATGTCTTGATGCCACACGATATAACAATCGGAACAAATTATGATACATCTGCCAAGAAAATTAGCGAAACAATTAACACACTGCGGAATCGTCAAAATGATAATGGTGCATTTTCACTGTGGGCTTCGACAAGCATGCATACCCCCCACCCCACCCCAGACACAGTTAATCTGACTGCATATGTTGTAAACTTTTTAACACTGGCCAAAGAAAATGGATTCAGTGTACCTGATACAATGCTGGGGCGCGCGGTTGATTTCCTGCGCGAATATGCAGGCCAAACAATTTCAGATGACGCATCTGCACGTGCAATGGCCTATGCAATTTATGTAATTACATCAAACGGATATGTAACCACCGCATACATTGATAAATTCCAAGAATATGCAAATCAAAATATGCGCAACTGGGAACATAGTTTGGCGGGTGCATATATCGCAGCATCTTTTGAAATGATGAAGCAATATGACAAAGCCCGCGTTCTAATCAATAAATACCGCACATCAAAATCATCTAAATTCAAATATGAATCCATGTTTGAAAACAACGTTGCAAACGATGCAATATATATGCATATTGCAAATCGCTTTTTTAACATGGCATTGGTTGACATGGGGGGCGCTATTAATGGATATATTAACACTGGGAACTATGACGCATATACATCTGCACGCATCATTATGGCCATATCGGACACGCGTACCACAACAATAAAAACAAACGATATTTCGGTTATTTCTGGGGATGAAAAATTGAATTTAGTAGATACATCAAACATATTAAGTGCCACAATCCCACACAATGCTAAGAAAATAAATATTCAATGCACCACATGTGAAGCAACACCACTGTATTACGCGATTTCACAATCTGGGTTTGCCCGCGAAACCACAGACAAATCCAATAACATTGAAATCATACGTGAATACCTGGATTCAGATGGCAATCGTACAACACACGCCAACCTAGGGGATATTATCACCGTAAAAATCACTGTACGCGCACGCGCAACTAATCATTTACCAAATGTAGCGATTGTTGATTTATTACCCGGCGGTTTTGTTGCCGAAGAAATCACAGGCCCTGCAACATTTTCTGAAATTCGCGAAGATCGCGTCATAATCTATACAGATTTAGACCGATTTGAAACCACATTTACATATCATGCCCAGGTAACCGCAGGCGGCACATTTGCGGTTGCGCCGATTCGCGCCATGTCATTATATAACCCGAACATATTTGGTACGAACACCCCAAACAGCCCTGTATTCCACGTAATTAATACAAACAATGAATAAGTTTTTTGCGCACATAAAATCATTTTATTCCCGGCACAAAAAATTGTGTATATTCATTGGTGCAACGACTGGATTGTACCTGATTATAAAAATATTTTTTACGCCCCCACTGCTATCTGACATTGATTTTTCACGCGCATATTATGACAGGAACGGTCAATTAATGCGCCTGACACTATCTGGGGATGAAAAGTATCGTGTATTTACACCCCTGGACGAAATTAATCCAGACATTATACGCGCCACGGTTTTATACGAAGACAAATACTTCTATTGGCATCCAGGCATCAATCCAATCGCATTAATTCGGTCTGCTAAAAACTACATCCGTGGTAATACCGATACAGCCGGCGCATCAACCATTACAATGCAGGTTGCGCGACTAAAACACAGCCTGAACACAAAAACGATACGCGGAAAACTGGTACAAATTGCCACAGCAATTTATATCGATTTATTCTATTCTAAATCCGAAATCATCGAAGCATATTTAAATCTTGCACCATATGGCGGAAACATCGAAGGTATCACAGCCGCTTCCTTAATTTACTTTCATCGCCCAGCATCCAATATATCACGCATCGAATCGATTACATTATCTACAATCCCACAAAATCCACGGAAACGCGGTCTTAATACCCCCAGCGGTCTGAAAACCATGCAAAACATGCGACAAAATCTGGTACAACGTTGGATAAATAAATATGGTGATGACGATTCGCTATCCACACTGACACAAATGCCATTAAGTGTATATAGCATGCATGACACGCCATTTCACGCACCACATTTTATCAATCACGAAATAGAACGCGACAATGCAAACTGGCAATCACCATCCCAAATCACAACCACAATTGATATGAAATTACAAACACGTTTGGAACGCACCTTGGGGTCACAAATACAATCGCGCCATGGGGTTGGCGTAAAAAATGCAGCTGCAATATTGTTAAACTATAAAACGATGGAGGTTTTAGCACACATCGGCTCTGTTGACTATTTTGATGAATCTATATATGGACAAAACGACGGTGTACATGCCCGACGCAGTCCAGGCTCAACATTAAAACCACTAATTTATGCATCAGCCGTCGACAAAGGCTATATACACTCAATGACCTTATTGCGTGATGCGCCAATAAATTTTGGTGTTTATGCACCTGAAAATTCAGACAGTGGTTTTTATGGGCCGGTACTGGCACGTGATGCACTGACCCACTCGCGCAATATACCTGCAATACATCTGGTTCAAAAAATTGGAACAAATAATTTTCATCAATTATTAACAGAATCCGGCGTAACAAACTTAAAGCCATCATCGCATTATGGCATATCCATTGCCCTTGGCGGCGCCGAAGTGTCTATGTTCGAACTAGCTAACATATATGCAACAATGGCAAATCTGGGCACACGACGTGAAACAAAAACCCGCCTCAATTTAGCCAACAAAAAAATTAGCCAAATATTATCCCCCGAAGCATTTTTTATAACCCTGGACATGCTGGGACGCCAACAAACACGTACAATCAATATTCCATATACAAAAAACGAAACGCGCCACGACATTCGCCATTATTGGAAAACCGGCACTTCATCATCTTTTCGTGATGCATGGACCGCAGGAATTTTTGGTGATTATGTATTAATCGTATGGGTTGGCAATTTTGATGGCAAACCCAATAATGCGTTCAGTGGTGCACGCACAGCGGCCCCAATATATTTCGCATTATCAGAAACAGTTATCGATTATGACAACTTGCGCGGTCACCCCACAACAAACAACAATTTTTTGCAAAGCGACCTAAACATTGCCACGGTTGACATGTGCGACCACGTTGGTGGTATTGCAGGCCCACATTGCCCAAAATCCATTTCCGCATATTTCATCCCCGGCGTTTCGCCAATTGACACATCCCCCATATATCGCGCAATCGCGATTGATAACAAAACTGGACGTCGTGCATGCACAAACAATCCAGACACAACACATATGGCGGTATACGAATTTTGGGATTCAGAATTCTTGGATATGTTTAAGCGCGCCGGTATTGAACGCAACACCCCACCCCCATTTATGCCGGGGTGCGACCTGGATAATATTCAACATATCAATAATACCCCAATAATCATATCACCGACCCAAAACACAACTACTGTTATTACATCGGACACAGCCAGCCACCCAATTAACTTTATGGCAATATCCCCTAATACAGATGCAAAAATATTTTGGTTTCTGGATAATAAAACATTGGGCGCAACCAAATCAGGCGAACAAATTATACACAATGTACCAATCGGCACACACACCGTACGCATTGCAACCGATGACGGCACAGGCGCATCCGTTAATTTTACAGTTGCAAAATAAAAAACTTATATATTGACAATTAATTATTTTTGTCCTATAATATCAGTGATAAAGCACAGGAAAAAATCAATGCAAAAAAATTATGCAAACTTACACACGTCTGGAACAAACATATATTTGTTTGATTCCATATGCACCCAAGACTTTGCGCAAATCAGCAAATTGCGCAATTTAATCTCTATTGCGATTGCCGAAGCTAAAAAATCTACGACACAAACATTAACAATATATGTTGACTGTCCAGATGACGTTATCGATGAACGCTTTCAACCCGCATTAACAGAAATTTATGAAGCCGTACAATCTGGCATCAAATTAAACGTCCAAGATGCCGGCAAACCAAATTCTACATATGTTCGTGTTCTAAATTCGATTATTGATGTTGCAAAAATACCAACAACAACAAACAGTCCTTTTCGTAGAACTATAAAGCAACATTAAAAAACGGGGCAATGCCCCGATTTTTTTATTTTTTATCTGATTTTTCTTCTGTCTTTTTTTCATCCTGTTTTTCAGAATCCATATTTTCATCCACCGTTGATATTTTTGGACGATTTTGCATTTTTGACATTGCAATAACCATATCCATTGCGCGCTGTAACTGATAATCCAATGCATCTTTTTCATCATCTGTTAGCTCTTTATCATCCTCATCGGCATCATCATCCTTGTCTTTCTTTTTATCCTTCTTCTTGGCTTGATCATTTTTCAAAGAATTTTTAAATGATGCTTCTGAATAAGAACTTTCCTTCTTTTCCAGAACCTCTACCTTGGAATGTAAAACCTCTACATCGGGGGTAATTCCTTCGTTTTGAATTGATCGTCCCGACGGTGTATAATACCGTGCAATTGTAATATGAATCGCTGTTCCATCACCCAATGGCTTTTGTTGTTGGACACTGCCCTTACCAAACGATTGCGATCCCATAACAATCCCACGCCCATTATCCTGAATTGCACCAGCCACAATTTCCGATGCAGATGCTGACCCATGATTAATCAAAACAACGACTGGTTTTCCATTTGCCAAATCGCCTGGCTTTGCAAAATTTCGTTCAATGTCTGTTTTGTCCTTGCCACGGGTTGAAACAATTTCCCCACCATCCAAGAAGGCATCTGATACATCAATCGCCGCCGTTAAATACCCCCCTGGATTATTACGCACGTCCAAAACATAACCGACGACGTTTTTCTTTTCCAATTCTGTCAAAGCCTTTCTTAAATCACGTGCAGTCGTCACACCAAAATCAGAAATTCTTATATATCCAATCTTTGGTGTATCTTTATCATCCGGATCGGCATCCGCCATTGTTTTTACATCATGCTTAACCGATTCCACCTTGATAATAGCGCGTTTCAGCGTCAGTGTTTTTTCTTCGCCATCGGAAATAATGGTCAGTTTTACCTTAGTCCCGGGACGCCCCTTCATCTTCTTAACCGCTTGATTTAACGTTAAATCAAAGACCTGTTCGCCATCGATATGGGTAATAAAGTCACCAGCTTTAATCCCTGCTTTATCCGCAGGCGTATCGTCAATTGGCGAAATTACGCGCACAGCACCACGGTCACTGGTAATCTGAATCCCCAGTCCACCAAATTCCCCCTGGGACTTGTCATTAAATTCTTTAAAATCATCGGCCGACAAATACGAAGAATGCGGGTCCAGCGCACCCAACATACCGTTCATTGCCGCCTCTAGCATCTTTTTTTCATCGGCTTCTTCGACAAAGTTATCACGTGCAACCTCAAACACCAAGGCTAACTTCTTTAATTCTTCATAAATCTGTTCATCTGTCAGATGCACGACCGGTTCTTCCTTTTTCTTATTCTTAGGTGCGGCATCTGCGAACATTGGGATTGCTAAAATCGATAAAATAATCAGTTTTTTCAACATATAACACGTCCTTTCGTTTTTATCAAGACACAGTCTAGCCCAATTCTGCCCCGCATTCAACCCGATTTTACAAAAAACAACAAAAAACTTGACGTTTATATTTTTTGTACTACAATACCCAGTATGCAAGACATTAGTTCTGTAAATTTTATAAAGATACCTCTGGATAATCCAAACAGGCTGGAACACACAACCAGTATGGATTTATCACGCCCATGTATATTGATACTGGGCGGTGAAAACACAAACACACAAGAATGGGCCCGCAATTATTGTATTACAATTGCAAAAACATTATACTTAAACGGGATTCAAAGCGGCCTGGATATATATTCTGCCTGTTACAAATTACGCGATCGCAACAGCGAGCTGGATCGCTTAAATCTATTTCGCGAATTCCGTGACACCAAGAATCTGTTTGATTACGGTAACGGCCTGACAATGACAGATATCAAATATATGAATCAGTCTTATCCATTAAGCAACACATATCCAAATTACATTTATGACATTCTTAACTTTGCATTTATACCGCGCCTAATTGGACGCAACGGTCAAATGCAGAACCCTAAAAAGACAAAAGAAAATTTCAGAAACATGATAATTTTCACACACTGTCATGGCACATACGTACTGCGAATGATAGAAAAATATCTGAACCAAGAATCTAATAATTTCACATACAGTTTACAAGACATGTACGAGATAGAAAAAAGCATATTTGCCATAAACCACGCACCATATGCCCCACTGGAACAATGCAAATTTTCCGCACTATCTTTTGCCAGTGCATCTGATACACAGATAAACTATTACAATGAACTAGGTTACCATATGCGAAAATCCCCCGATAAATTTGACCCCGCATTTTTTGGGCAAAAATTTGGCAACTTAATGATTACCAACAGGATTAAGGAAGATATTACCAAAGAACACAGTCAGGTTGGCCTTAGTGGCGACCCCAAAGATGAACATACATTAACTGAAAATGGACAAATCTTATTTGCCACAGAACGCAATGCCTTGCTAGAAGGAACACGTGCCATGCTGACCGGCAAACCAATTCCAACAACACCCAAACTAATCTGTACCCCAGATGAAGATTTCAACTATTTCAAATCACGCGGCCAGCAAATATGCACGGAACTGGGCATAAAACCTCGCTAAAAACAGGGATACACAATCAAATGAGCAACGATTTAAAAAATCTTATTCATGGTCGCGAAACATATATCGCTGATTTCGGTCCAGACTTTGTTATGAAACGCCCCCTGCCGACGTTGGGGGATGTTGCGCGCGATCAATGGCTGGCGAAACAGCACCGCACCAAAGAAATCATTGACCAAATCCATGATGTTGGCAACCCACGTTATCATATTCCCCGTATGAGTTTTATCAAAGACGACGAATATCAATTACTTGAAGAACGCGCCCCAGGCGAACACTTGACCGCGGACTTATTCCACACCCTGTCACGTCGTCAACGTTATGAAATCATTGACGGAATCGCAGCATTTTTGGTTGATATGAACGAATTAAAACCAATCCAAGATGTTCAGCGTCACAAAATTGCATCGGAAATCAAATTCGATCGATTGGATAATTTTATCAACAGCAAAATGTCCAACTGGTTCGACGAAGACGAAGTACAATTTATGTCACGTATTCGCGACAATATCGGTACATTTGAATATGACACCCGCCCTGCGTGGTCACATTGCGATTTAAATTCTGGCAATGTCTTATACGACCCAAAAACCAGCACCCTGTCATTTATTGATTTTGCTGAGGCCAACTATAATTTTATCTATCGTGATATTTTTGCACCACTGCAAATCGAATTAAATATTTTCAGACCAGTGTACGAAACATACTGTCGTATTCATAACGACACGATGTATTCAATGCCTGGCATCCGCAACGAAAACCTGCGCCAGATAATGAAATATCGTGTCATGGGGGCAATGTTGCGCCGCTTTATCAAGGCATCCGATGACCTGCGCACAAATCCATCTGGGCTAAAGAGTATTGAAAACAATAAAAACAAAGTCGAATTTATGCGTACCCAGATTGCTGCAATTTTGGACATCGAACGCCAGTTTTCAAAATAATAATTTATTTTTCAATACGCACGCTGTATTATTAACACCATGAAACAATTAACCGAACGCGACATTGCCGAAATGATTGGGGGTGAATTTACACCCGACGACAATCACACACGCAAACGCGTACGGTCTGAATTACACCTGTGGCGACGAATTCCACACGATACGCCAACTGTGCCAAATCATGCGACATTGGATCTGCATCAATATACCGAAGAAGAAGCATGGAACGCAATTATGGCATTGGCGACATCTGGGACACGCACCGCCAATATCATCACCGGCGCCAGTGGTATTTTACGACAAAAATTTCCCCAGTGGGCAACCGACAGTATTCTAAGCCCACATATTGTATCTTTTTCACCAATTAATAACGGCAGTTTTTCTGTCAAATTCAAGAAATTATCCAACTAGTGACACCAGCCACGACACCCCGGGAAATTTTCCCGCAAACCTGCATCATTACCCTTATACGGTGCTAAACGCTTGCTGCTAATTCCAGACTTGAAACAATAATCCGAACCCAAATAATTTGTGCCACGTGTCGCCGCCGCCGCAGTCGCCCCCGAATCCAACATCGGTTTAATATTCGACCCCAACGGATCAACCCTCATATCATTAAACCTTAGTTCATAATGCAAATGCGCCGCCCCGCTGTTTCCTGAATTTCCGGCCTTGCCAATCAAATCGCCCTGCTTTACATTTGCACCTTTTTTTACATTAATACTGCTTAAATGCCCGTACAGGGTCTTGACCGTTTTATCTGTATTTTTAAACGGATGCTCAATCACAACGGCATTTCCATATCCAGATTTCCAGCCCGCTTCAACCACAACACCATTTGCGGCGGCATACAACGGCGTTCCCGTTGATGCACGCAAATCCAGCCCCCTATGATAACGTGACCCAGAACCATTTTTTGTTTTCGGCGGACGACGTTCCCCAAAATCAGAAACAACAATAACATCATTACCAACTGGTGCACGAAAATAAGTACTGGGGGTAACAGTGCCCTCTGATATTGATACACTAGGTTTGCTGGGTTGGCTAGGCGACGTCGGCTTGCTTGGCTTGCCTGGTTGCACCGTCGGCGCTATTTCTGGGGCAACCGATGACGTTTGTTGTTCTTGCTCTATTAACTGTTGTAATTCTTCTTGGGCGACGGCAATTAACTGTTCTTCTTCGGCCAGGGTTATCCCCTTATACGCACATCCAGAAACACAGCGTCCATTTGCATCATATTCCACACCAACGTCATCATAACCCGCCGCCAAAACATCCATCCGTGTTTCAAAAGACAAATCCTGAAAAGTACCGGGAAACGATTCCGCCCTAAGGAAGCCTGCCGCATGACACGCCACCGTTCCCACAGTCGCCACCCCACAGACAAAAAAAATCCCCTTAATCAATCTCATCCCCACCAGTATAACATAACAAATAATTTTTTTCATACCATATTAATATTTTTTATGCTAATAATCCCAACGACAAAAACAAAGGGATAAGGCACATGGCAACACTACACTTTCATTATGGCGTTATGAGCAGTTCTAAATCCGCCCGCTTGATTATAAACGCATATAACTATAATCAAAACGGTGTTAAAACCCAGGTTATCAAGCCATCATTTGACACCCGTTTTTCATCAGACACAGTAAAATCACGAATCGGCATCGAAACACCGGCCATGGCAATGCCGAATCTAAAAGATTTCACCCCTGCCCCAGACACGCGGGTATTATTGGTTGACGAAGTTCAGTTTTTCGCCCCCACCGATATTGATAAATTGGTCCGCATTGCAGACGACATGAATATCCCTGTTATGTGCTATGGATTAATGTGCGACAGCAACGAACAAATGTTCCCTGCATCCAAGCGGTTAATAGAGGTTGGCGCTGAATTACACCTGCACGAATCGAATTGCCAGATAAACGGTTGTATGGAATTGGCAACACATCACCTGCGATTTGACCAAGACGGTCGTGTCATCCGCGCGGGGGATCAATTCGCCCTTGGGGATTCTAATTACAAATCTGTATGCCGCCATCATTATAATATGTTGTACCACTGCATTGGTCAAAAAACTAAATAAAAAATCCCCCGCTTGGGGGATTTTTTATTGGCTTATAATCCAAAGATTAGTATTCTGTTATCGTTACATCTGCATTATTTGCATCAAATATTGCCTTATAACATTCTGCCGCTTCACAAGAGAAGTCTTCTATAACCATCGCTGGCGCTGAATCTACAATGGATTTAGCCTCAACTAGACCCAGACCTGTAATACTTCGCACTATTTTAATAACATTCGTTTTATTAGTTCCCACATCATCTAACATAATAGAACAATCACCGGTGGCGTTCATACTTTCACAACTT
>JAZQCG010000010.1:0-37648 GCA_045546155.1 Candidatus Enterousia sp. | reverse complement strand
GTATGTCCTGCAACCGTACCTTCTAACGCGGTAATTTTACCTTCGGCGGTATCTAAATCAGCTTGTGTTTGATCAGTAGTCTCTTTATTATTAGCCACTGTAGTCTGTAATGTCGACAATTTCGAATTAATTATATTAATCTGATCATTCGCATTTCTTACAGTCGCATCAATCATATCCTGTGCAAACCCAGTTGTTGGAATTGCTGTAGCACTGTCCTTGTCTGCACTACTAGCAGTAGCAAAATCCGACTTAACCAATGATTGTGGAACCGCATTAGCCGCCAAGACACCTTGTGCCGCCGTCGCATATGCCGTTGATGCAGTATATGCCGCAGAACCCAAGCCCTTAACCGCAACATCAGTATTCTGAACAGAGATTGTACCATTTGCGCTACCAGTCTTAACTTCTGACAGCTGAACCGCTGTCGCGCCCTCGGCCGCACCCGAACGAATTGTCTCCAAATCACCAATTGTTGCCTGTTTGCCGGCCAATGCAGTATATGCACCACCTGATGTCAAAGGTACAGCAGAATCTTTTGTCGGCGTAGCAGTTGTATTAACAGAAATCGTCCCATCTGTTACCACATTAACATTTGCTCCAATCTTCACACCACCCTTGGTTGTCGATGATGCTGTTGGCAAAGAATACGATGCAGGCGTTCCACGTGTCAAAGTAACCGCACCAGCATCTGAAACCGAAACCCCGGTAATATACGTCCCAGTCCCTGTGTCAGAAATCTTAACAGGCAAAACATTACCATCTTTATCTGTTGTAACGATAGCCTTTTTCGTCGCATCAGAAGTAAACGTCTTATCAAATTTATTTGCGACTTTTGCAGCCTCAATCGCCGCATCATCTGCAGCCTGTTTTGCGACAATCGCCGATGCGCCCGCCGCTGCGGCATGATCTTCTGCCTTTTGTGCGGCATTACCCGCCAAATTCACCATACGATTAACATATGTTACACCTGCAATACCCGAAGCAATATTTGTTGCCGCCCCAGACGCCCCCGCATTCGAAGCCGCCGTATAGACTGTATGCGCCTCACTAACTGCCTCAGTTCCACTGGGGGTTGTGGCATATGCATTACCAACTGACATAACCGCAAGTAAAGAAACCGCAAAAGCAAATTTTCGTTTTAACATTTAAAATCCCCACCCGATTTTAATACCACTCTCTTCTTGTCTATGCATTATACCCAAAATCATAAATATAACACAAGGACATTTTCGACACATATTGTAAAAATTTTTTCAATTTTTTATAATACGGCCATAATTAACATCCCGACCCTGGATGGGTGAAATTCACCCATCCAACGGTCCGAACAAGAACAATTAACGTGCAATCGCTTCCCATTTATAGGTAAGAGCTGTGCCGTTCTTTACCATGGTCAAAACATATTTACCATCGGCACCCGTTCCGCCCAACTCAACCGCAGTTGCACCAGTAATCGCATCGGTAACACCCTTGGCTGCGGTCGCCGCCGTACCTTGTGCCGACGTTGCATATGCCGTTGATGCAGTATATGCCGCAGAACCCAAGCCCTTAACCGCAACATCAGTATTCTGAACAGAGATTGTACCATTTGCGCTACCAGTCTTAACTTCTGACAGCTGAACCGCTGTCGCGCCCTCGGCCGCACCTGTACGGATTGTTGCTAAATCATCAATTGTTGCCTGTTTGCCGGCCAATGCAGTATTAATTTCAGATATATCTTCTGTATGTCCTGCAACCGTACCTTCTAACGCGGTAATTTTACCTTCGGCGGTATCTAAATCAGCTTGTGTTTGATCAGTAGTCTCTTTATTATTAGCCACTGTAGTCTGTAATGTCGACAAAGTGTTCTGAATTCCCGCAACAGTTGAACTGGTTGCCATCTTGGCCAATTCTTCATTAATACCTTCAACGGCCTCTGCACGCAGTGCCGCTTCTGCACTAACCGCACCCTGAACATAGGCTGTTGATGCGATATCTGCGCGCGCTGTTGATACAGCCATCATTGCAACCAACGACACTGTTAAAATTTTTTTCATCTCTTCCTTCCTTTTCTTTCGTTTATTTTTAAACTTTATCTATCGGGGTGACACCCATATCACCCCGATATTAATTCTTATTATTCAACAACTTCACCATTTGCACGTTCAATAACTTCCCATGTATAGGTTTCGTTATTATATGTCAACACGCACTTATATTCCGCGTTTGTACATACACCCTGTGGTTTTGGAATCGCCGCATTGGCTGTTGCCTGTGCCGCATCTGCAGCATCTTGTGCATTCTGTGCAGCGGTGGCATTAGCCTCCTCTGCTGCCTTTGCACGCGCCACCTCAGCCTCTATCGCATTCGCATTATTCGAAATATTTGTTGCATTTGTACTAATCAATGCGGCCTGGGTGTTAATTTTCGCCAAGTTCTCTGCTGCCGCATCTGCCGCTGCCTGGGCCGCCGCCGCATTTGCTGCAACATCTTTTACAAGACCACCTTCCGCATTACCAACAGTACCTTCCAGGGTTGTAATTTTACCCTCTGCTGTATCAACACGACCGGTCAAGGCTGTCAAATCACCCGATGTGCCCGACAAACTGTTAGATAATTCAGAAATTTCAGCATCCGTATAATCTTTGGACTGCTTAAATATACCAGTGTCCGCATTATTAATCGCTGCAATTGCACTTGTATTTGCAGAAACCGCCGCATCATTAGATGTTATATACTCATCCAAATCATCGGCAACTGCTTGGGTTGCATCTGCAGCCGCTGTTTTGTTCGCCGCAACTGTACTACCCAAAGAAGTCAATCTTGAGTCTAATGAATTTGTCGTCTGCACAGTAGTCGTATTCAACGCCTCAATAGCATCTGTTAAATACGATGTAGTTGGATATTTAGTAGTACTATCTTTATCTTCACTAGACGTCGCTTCAAAATCTGAAACCTTATTCGCAACCGCTTCCTTGCTTGTTTCCAAGTCTGCAATTGCCTGGTTTGCAGCATTTAAATTTGTAATTGTCGCATACTTACCATCGGCAGCCGCCACATGAGTATCCAACGCATCGGAAACCACTTTAACCTTGGCATCAACGCCTTCTGTATTTGTATAGGAAGCCAACGCATCTGCAATAGATTTAGAAACAGAACCCGCACCAGTACCATTCAATGTTGCAATCGCACCTTCATTTGTTGAAACACGACCCGCCAACGCATTTACCGTTTCATCCGATGCAATATTTGCAGTCTTGGCATCGATATAACCAACGATTGTAGTTGCTTCTGTACCTTCTGGCAATGTACCGACCAATGTGTTTGTTGCATCCAATGATGTCTGATCCGCTTTCAGCGCAACCGCCGCATCATTAGATTCTATATACTCAGCCAAATCGTCGGCAACTGCTTGGGTTGCTGCTGCCGCTGTGGTTGCGTTGCCCGAAACCGTATCCGACAAAGCGTTAACTTTTTCATTTACCCATGCACTTGATGCAACGGTTGCATCCGCAGAATTCGCGGCGCACAGCCCGATAAGCACCGTAAATATACCAGCCGTTAATTTTTTCATTTGAAAATCCTTTCCTTCCTATGAATCTATTTTATCATTTTTATACGAATCGTGTAAAGGGCATTTTTGCCCTTTACATCATTTTTTTATTATTCCGTTGGCAATGTCAGAACAACCCACTGTGGTTCGCCATTATTCATCATCGCCAATACACAGTTACCTGTTTCACAATCCGCTGGTTTTGTAATCTTGGTTTTCAAATCATTTGATAATGATGAAATCGCCGCTTCATTTGCTTCTGACTTGGTTTTGTTTGTAGCAACCTGGGCAACCGTATCCGATGTCACACCAGAATTAACCGCTGCTAATTGACCTTCATCTAATGCGGTCTGTTTACCACCAATCGCAGTTTCTAATTCAGTAACCTTGGCATTATAGTCCGTGGTTGCAACCTTGTTATCAATATTGCCCTGTAATGTTGTTTGAATTGTTTCAACTTCTGCATCCGTCGCAAATGTTGTATTTAAATCAGTTGTTTTGGTATAGTCTGCAAATTTTGCATCAACCGCGCCCACTTCCTGATCAGTATACGCTTTTGCATCCTCCAAGGCTTTATTTGCTTTGGCGGTTGCATCTGCCGCTGCCTGGGTCAGGAAACCCGTTTCCGCGTTATTGATTGCAGCGATAGCACTTGTGTTCGCCTCAACATCAGATTTTGCACCATATGTATTTGCCAAATCCAATTCTGTAATAGCATTTGAAATCTGATTTGCAACAGTTTCATCGCCAACTTTGTCTTGCAAAGATGTAATCTGGGATGTATGTTGCAGAACAGTGCCAGAAATACCAATATCGCCTTCTTCACCAGAGCCATTCAAGCTATCTAACAAAGCCTCAACCTGGGTATCTGTATAGTTTTTTGCCTCTGTCAACTTTGTAATTGCATCTGTCTGCTGTTCAAACTTTGCGTCAGCCTGTTCAATCGTATAAACTTTATTGGCATCTGCTTTCAAATCAATTGCATTTTGCAAATCTGACTGTGCGGTCTGCAATTCAGTCTTGCTGGCTTTTGTTGCCAAACCGTCGGTTGCGCTTTCAACAACGCCTTTCAGTTCTGTAAATGCTTGCGCATCTGCTTTTTTTGCAACTTCGGTATCAACATAACCTGTACTGGCGATTTCAACCGCATGTGCACCGGCTGTACCCATCAGGATAGCCGCCATAACACCCGAAAACATAATATTTTTTACTTTCATTTTTTCTTTCCTTTTCTTTCGTTTTTTTATGCCTGGGCTTATGACGGCTTTGGCATTTTATCAAAGCTTTTCTTTATATTCCTTGATTAGAATTCAACTGGACTGCCATTTTCACCAATAACATCAACAGATACATATGAAACAGTGCCATCTTCTGCACGTTTTACCAGGTATGTACCCTTGGCTGTCATTGTGTCGGTCAAATAATTACCAGCTTCCTGATAACCAGCCAATGTTTCTGTCAAAGCTTCTGGCTGAACCGCTGTTGCACCAGCTGCGGCACCCGACTTAATTGTATCTAAATCTGTGATTGTATCCTGTTTGCCAGACAAAGCTGTTGTTACAGTACCCTGATATTCTGTAAATGTAGCTGTTTCTACATAATTCTGCAGGGCTGACGCATCTGCTTTACCCTCAACCGTTGTTGCCAATCCTTCAACTGTACCCGTCAAAGACGCTGGTGCATATGCTGCATTAGCACGTTCTGTTTCAGTCTCAATAGCCGCCGCGATTTTAGTTGCAACAGCACCATTTTCATTATTAACAGCCGATTTCAATGCATCAACATCGCCCACCAATGTTGCGAAACCTTCACCATCAACACCAGACAAACCATCAATCGCTCTCTTATTTGATGCAATATCGGCTGTCTGTTGGTCATCAATTGCTTTCTGGGATTCCAAATGCGCATCATATGTCGCCTGTGAAACTTTTGAACCTAAACCCGTTGTTTCGTCTGTAACAACCAATTCCAAGGCATCAACGTCAGCCTGGGCCGCACCCGCTGCTGTCCCTGCCGCTGTCGCAATATCAGTAACTGCCGTCAATTCGCCATCTGTGGCATAGCCCGCCAATTGTTCTGTCATATTATCTGTGGTAATTGCTTTTTGAGACAATGTTTCAACCGCAGCCGCTGTTGTGCCAATTGACGCAACATCGTCTGATGTAATTGTTTCCAAAACGGCCGCATTTTCTAATGTCGCTTGTTTTTCCGACAAAGCTTCGGCAACAGTTTGGCCTTCTGGTAATTCACCCAACTTATTTTCAACCGTTGCAACCGAAGTAACTACTTCTGACAAAGCTGTTTCAACAGAAACCGGGTTACCACTTTCATCTTGTAATCCAGATACAGCCGAAATTGTATCCCCTTCAATCGCGATACCATCGCCAGCTGTCAAAACATTCTGTTTTCCTTCTAACTGTTTTGTAACATAACCTTGGCTGGCCAAAGTATAGTCGGCGGCTTCGGCTGCACCGCACACACCTGCCAAGACTGCTGCTGCAAATCCTGAGAACATGATATTTTTTACTTTCATTTTTTTTCCTTTCTTTCTTTTTTTGTTTTATTGTGCGGTTTTACAACCGTGCTTTTTTTCAATCTCTTTTGTTATTGCGCAATATCAACCGTTACCCAAACCTGGTTTCCATATTCATCAACAGACAACATAGCAACCTGATTTTCACCCAATGGGGCATTGCCTGTTGAAATCTTGTCTGCGGTGACCGCGCCATCTTCTAATTGATCTGTACCAATTTTTCCTTGGATATTGGCAGCATCAATCTTTAACCCGCCCAAGGATTCAATTGTCGCAAATATCGCATCTGCTTCGTCCTTGGTGTAATAATTGGTCAATTCCACTTCGCCTGCATTAATCTTGTCAATCGCAGCCTGCAATTCAGACTTAGCCGCACCCAATTCATCCTTGGTTGCCAATGTCGCAATGGTTTCATTAATCGAACCAATTGTCGCCTGCATAGATACATCTGCGGCTTTCAATCCATCAATTGCTGAATTTAATTCTGCAACCGCTTCATCAACATACGCCTTGTTTACATCTGGGCGAACCATCGCATTAATCG
This sequence comes from Candidatus Enterousia sp., assembly GCA_045546155.1. Lineage (GTDB taxonomy): Bacteria > Pseudomonadota > Alphaproteobacteria > Rs-D84 > Rs-D84 > Enterousia. The sequence goes on along the minus strand of JAZQCG010000010.1, from coordinate 31,036 downwards.
CATTCTGCAATGCTGTATCCGCACCACGCAATTCAGTCGCCAAATTTTCAACAGATTGCTGGGTTGCCAAACCATCAATTGACGGAACAGTCTTGGCCAAATCATCAATCGCCGTTTGCAACGCCGTATCCGCCGCGACTAATCCTGAAACCTGGGCCTGCAGCGTATCTGCTGTAACAAGGTCCGCATCCTGCAACGCCTTAACCGATGCGCTAATCGCTTCGTCTGCGCTCTGTAATGCCTTTATTAAATCCATCGCTGAATCCAGGTCAGACGCATCCGCCTTGGTCGCCAACAGTTCATCAATCTGGGCCGATGTATAATATTTTGTTTCCAAGTTTTCACGAATTGTATTCAATGTCGACGACGTCAATTTATCCGCTTCTGAGTTCGCATCAATCAAAGCAACCAACTTTGCATCCAGTTCGCTCAAATCACTTTCATAAACCAAGCCGTCGTTTGCTTCGCCACCTGTGATAATAGATTCCAAATCAGATTTAACCTGCCTCAATTCGTTTACAGTTGCATATTCTTCAACCAATTCTTTGGCGCCAATCAACGCATCCAGGTTCGTCAAAGCCAATTCCAAATCACCCATGCGTTCTGTGGTCAACCAATCATTAATCGGTTTAACCGCTGCTGCAATTGCCGCATCTGATTCCGCCTTGGTATAATAATCCGCCAAAGCAGATGTCAATGAAGCAATATCCGCTTCTAAATCTGCAACCTTGGCATCATAATCTGATTTCAACACAGTCTTTGCAATCGCCGCATCTAATTCCCCAGCCTTGCTCTGCAGCGCTGTAACACTTTCCGATATCGAATTCACATCTTGGACCGACGCAACCCCAGATTCTGGAATCTTGGCCGCAATCGCATTTAATTCACTACGAACCGCTTCAACCTGGGTCGTTGATGCAACATTTTCACCATCCGCAGGCAAACGATTCAAACTTTCTTTTATCTGGTCTACCGCTGCACTTAATTCTTGAAAATCTTTTTCGCCGGCAACACCTTCATTTGTCTTGCTCTCTAAATCCGCAACACGCAAAGCCAACGCATCCGCTGCAGAATTAATACCTTGAATTTCCGCATCAACATCTTCGACACGCTCATCAAAATCCGCTTTTAAAACATAGTCTACAAACTTGTTCTGAACAGACAACAAATCTTGTTGCAATTTTTCAACAGAATCACTTAACCCAGCGACCGTATCAGAATTCGCTAAATCTTGTTTAAGTGCCGCAATCGCTGCATCCAATTCCGCCGAAACAACAATATCTGCAACATCAGCCGGCAACGCATCAACCACCGCATCAATTGCATCAATCTGTGTCTGAACACCTGCAATCGCTGTATCTAATTCTTCTTGGGAAACACCGGACAAGACACTGTTTTCAAGCACTTCAATACGTTCGTCTAATTTTCCAATACTATCTTCTAATTCACGATACGCTGTTAAATGTTCCTTCCAGTCAGAGAACGAAACAAATTCACCATCGGTCGCACCACCAGTCGTGCCACCAGACGTCGAACCGCCACTTGGCTTTACAACACGATTTCCTGCCAAATATTTACCCAACGACAAACGTGGCGTTGCCGCAATACGTGACGACGATGTTGTCGATGACGCCGACGACGAAGTCGTTGCCTTGGTCGCAGACGGCACAACACGCACCGCACCCGCACGCGTTGATGCAGTTGTCGTCCCCGATGTCTTGGACGATGCCGCACTGGATGCACTGCTGTACGTGCCCGCACCACCCAAGGCGCGCACCGGCGCCGCAGAAATCGCAGGTGTCGCCACAACCGCGCACAACGCGCATATTAATGCTATACTTGAAATTTTTGTTTCGGTCTTCATATCTTCTCTCACTGATACTTGCGATACCACTCTCTTACTGGTATATATAATACCATATTTTGCGAATCGGGGTCAACACCCATTTTTTACAAATTCCTATTTTTCTTAGAATCTGTAACGCAATCCCATTGATAATGAATTTTCCAGCACAAATCCGATATCCGTCTGGATTTCAAGATAATTCACACCATCCGCAGAACGATTGATTTCTGGTCCAAAAAATCCGGCCAAACGATACCGCAAATCCAACGTCAAACGCGCATCCAGATCATATGACCAACCAAACATCGCACCAAAGATTGGTGAAACACCTGTTTTCTTGGGATCGCCATCTACAAAATCCGGACCATCCAACTCTATTTTCGGCAACGCAATACCCAGACCCGCACCAACATACAATCCATTTGCAAAATCATAATAACCATTTGCCATCAAATAAGGAACAGTCAACTGCAACTCGGTCCCCGCTGTCGCATCATCAAAGCGACCAATCAAACCCGCTTCAACTTCGCCACGAAACCATTCGTCATATAACTGAAAATCTGTACCTGCAAACACAGATCCGCCAAACAATGTTTCAAACGAATAATCATCAGCAACACTTTCCTGTACACCACCAACAGACACAGTCGTATCATTTGTAAAATTCAAAAAACTTAACGCCAAACGACCACCCATATACCAGCCCTTAGCTGTTTCTACTGTATATGGCTGATATTCACGAACCATTACACGACGGCCAACACGTGATACCGGCGCATCCGCCGCAGACGCCGCAGACATCGCCATAATCGATGCCAAACAAAATGATGCTAATTTTTTCATAAAACATACTCCCTTTTTTCCTAGTAGTATACCAAAATTCGCCCCCTATTCCAAACACAAAAAATTTGCCACCTTAATTTTTTATTTCATTTGACCGATAAATAAAAATTTACTAATCTGTTTCACATGGAAGATAACACAGCTATTTCATTTGCAAACGTCGCCGCAAAATACGACGGAACACCGGATATTTTAACCGATGTGTCATTTAATATTGGTGGTGGCTCGTTTTATTTCTTGTCGGGCGCATCTGGCGCAGGCAAGACAACATTACTGCGCCTTATATACCAATTACACAAACCACATCGTGGTATTGTAAAATTATTTGGCAAACCAACAAATGACATGACCCGTGACGAGATTACAAAAATTCGTCAAAAAATGGCAATTGTATTCCAGGAATATTCTCTGCTGTCGCATTTATCGGTTTTTGATAATGTAGCATTGCCCCTGCGGGTGCGCGGTGTACCTGAAAACAAAATCAAAACCCTGGTGGCCAAGGTGCTGGATTGGGTGGGCCTGGGCAAATACGCAGACGCAAATCCAAAATCCCTGTCGGGCGGTCAACAGCAACGCGTATCTGTCGCCCGCGCAATTATTGTTCAGCCATCAATTTTACTTGCAGACGAACCGACCGGCAATCTGGACGACGAAAACGCATCCCGCCTGATGGAACTGTTTATAAAGATGAACAAAACATTTGGAACTACAATCATCTTGGCTACGCACAGTAAAAAATTAATGGAAACATACAAATTTCCTGTGATTAGCGTTGAAAACCATCGTGTTTCTTTTGTTGGGCAAAAACCACAGCCAACCGAAACCAAGAAAATCTGGAAAGGGCCCAAACCCCAAAACTACTTTAATGAATTATCAAAACAATTTGACGATATTGGAAACGCATAAGATATGAAGAAACCAACTGTATTTTCACTGGTCCGCGAACAATCGGTGTTTATGACCACAATTATGGGCCTATTAACGTTTTTATCCGTTCTAACACTGGGGGTTGCATTATCAATTGGCACTGGCGTTATCCGCTGGAACAACCAATGGAATAATTTTGCCACAATCCAGGTAACAGACACAAAAAACGTTGACCAAACAGCTAAAATCATTAACGACAATCGCGAAAAAATGAAATCCGTACGCCGGATAAGCGATGACGAAATGGCTGATTTAATGCGCCCATGGATATCAAACGGGGGCGCGGCGCTAAAAAACTACCTGCCAACAATGTGGGAAATCGAATTTAAATCATCCGACGATATGACACACGTTCAATCTGCTGTTGAAAAAAACGCACGTTTCTTGTCACATGCATCCGCACTTAAAACATCCACATCAGCGGGTTGGAAAATGATTGGCATATCGGCATTGGTTTTGATATTAGCATTGGGGGCAATCGGCGTATCTATTTCATATATCGCCCGTAATACAGCAATGCTGCACCGTCGCGAACTGGAAATCTTGACCCAGATTGGGGCATCTGATGGATTTGTAGCCCACCAAATGCAAATCATCGTTGCTAAAATTACAACCTTGGCCACAATTTGCGGTTTTGTCACAGCGATGCCTGTATTACTACTAATATTATCAACCGCACATTCTGCACGCGTTGGATTACTGGCAATGTTGGGCTTAAATGCATTTGGATGGTGGATGCTGGTCGCGTTGCCTATTGCAATAATAGCATTTGCAATATTTGTTACACGTCGCACAACATTGAACATACTAAAAGCAAGCTAATGCGATTTCTAACCCCATCTTTTTTATTTTTAGCGCTGTTTGTCCTGGGCGGGATGATATTTAAAGTATCTGCCCCATCCAGCTGTGGCACTATTTTACCCGACGACAGTATATTTGTCTTGACCGGCGACGAACGACGTATCCCATTTGCCGTCCGACAAATGCAAAAATACCCAGACACAGACCTTTATATAATTGGCGCAGGCGCACCCGCGGTCGGCAATTTGGCAAGTCGCGCCCAAATAGAATCAGAATCCAAATCGACATACCAAAACGCCCATGCTATCAAGAAAATTGTTACCAATGCCGGCCTGGATCGCATCGTAATCATCACAACCGAAGAACACATGAATCGTGCCATATACCTGATACAGCACGAATTACCAAACACCGAAATTGTTACATGCCCCGCAATGCTAACCGGCATGCCCGCCGCAAAAAGACTTGAAAGATGGACCACTGAATATATAAAATACATTGTCACATTATTTGGAATAAAAGAAAGCTAAACAAAAAAAGGAAAGAAATGATACGCACAATACTATTTAAAATTGTATTACCAATTTATTTTGCATTATGGATGCCATTGCTGCTAATCGGTCTGCCATCTAAAAAATTAAGCCGCATTTTTGTATTCACAGATGCCGCAGGCGTATTGGTTCTGGCACGGTTAATTTGTGGAATCAAATACAAAATCCATTATCCACAACCCGACGATGCAGAAGTCCCCGAAATGCCAAACGGCAACCAGCGACTGGACGGCAAAGCAATCATCGCCGCAAAACACATGTCTATCTTAGAAATCGCAGCAATTTCACGTGTTGTTCCAAATTCCTTTTTTATCATGAAGCGCCAGTTATTATGGATTCCTATTTATGGATGGGCATTTTGGCGTTGTGGGATGCTGGGGGTAAATCGTGCCCGTGGCAAAACAAACATGGCAAAATTGGCATCTGATGTTGAAAAACGCGTACTGGATGGATATACCCTGGTCATATTCCCAGAAGGCACACGTGCCAAACCCGGCGAAAAGATTCCTTTGAAACGTGGCTTGCTGCTGTTGGCGTATAAATTAAAACTGCCAATCTTGCCAGTTGGCACAGATGCAGGGCTGTACTGGCCAAAACATGGCCGCATGCACAGTGGCACAGCAAACGTATATTTCGAACCATTATTGCCATCAAACGCATCCCTAGACGAAATATCAGAGGCAATAAATCGCCACAGCGCATAACACAGAAAAAGAAATAAATTAGAATGATTTATATAAAAAGAAATCGGGAATCGTAGTGTACAAGTCGCTACATGAGATTCCCGATTTGTTTTTAGATGAATTATTATAATTTATTGTAAATTAAAGATAATGGTATAGATGCGGGTGGGGGGCGACATCGTAGTGTACAAGCCGCTACATGAGATGTCACCCCCGCCCGTAGATATGCCATTATATTTAATTTATTTGCACCAGGGTTGGCGTTTTCCACCCTTGTACGGTCGTCCTAAGCCACTATCTATCAAAATCAGACCGACATCCCGCCCATCCGGCAAGAATACATTTGCATTTATACGTCCCAGATATTTATCATCTTTGATATTATCCAGTTCAACCACCGTTCCCCGCGGAATAAGCGCAGACAAAACATCACGGGCACGTACCGCCATTTGCTTTTCATATGAACATTTGCCGTTCATTTCCGGTGTATCTATGTTAATAAGGCGCACACGCACCGTCACATTAACATCTTTATCCAATGCCACTTGGGCGGAAAAAGTATCGCCGTCAAATATATAATCCACCCGTGCCGGCACAGCATCTGCCACACCAACAACCAAGCACCCAAGAATCAAAGACAGTAACTTTTTCATATCGTTTATGGCAATTTCGGCGACCAGGTCGGTTCAACCCCATTAACACCTTCTGGTAATTCAATATCGTAAATATTCTGGCCGGTAATATCCACACTGCGGATATGACTAATACGTTCTATGCCATCAATTGCCTTTTCCGTTTCATAATAAACCAAACGACGCGACCCCGGCGCCCAAGACGGCGCTTCCATAAACCAGCCACCTGCTAAAATCTTTTCATTACGCCCACGCGGATTCATAATTCCAACATAAAAAGTATCGTCTGCAATCTTGGTAAAGGCAATAAATTGCCCATCTGGCGACCATGCCGGCGTTGCATAGCGCCCCGCCCCATATGTAATACGATTTTCTTCACCTGTTTCCAGATCCAAGACATGAATCTGTTGACGTCCCGACCGGTCGGAATTAAATGCCAACTTTTTGCCATCTGGCGAATAAGACGGACTGGTATTCAGCGAACTTCCAAACGTCAATTGGCGCAATTTTTGATTTTCAATATCATATTCATATATATGGGAAATCCCCTTCTTTACCAGCGACAATGCAACACGCGTGCCATCTGGCGAAAAACGTGGCGCATACGTCATACCATCAAATTGCCCCAAACGTTTTTGTTCCCCTGTATCCAGGTTCAGCATCCAAACCATCGGATCATCATTATAGTAAGACAAGAAAACAATCGATTGCATATTTGGTGAAAAATGTGGCGACATTACATACGCATCTTTGTCCGACAGGTAACGTAACCCATAACCATCTTGGTCCATAATCGCCATACGTTTTGCACGATTTTTTACCGGCCCGGTTTCTGCAATAAATACAATTTGCGTATCAAAATACCCAATTTCACCGGTCAGGCGTTCATAAATAGCATCCGCCATAATATGCGCCAACCGACGTGCAGATTTACGCGACGCGACCAACGATTGCGCTTCAATCTGTTCTGTGCCATCAACATCCCATACATAGAATTCCAAGCGATACATATCATCTGGCTCTTTGAACACCTTGGCCTGAACCAAGACCTGGGTCTTAATTGCCGCCCAAGATTTAAAGTTTGGCATTTTTCCCATCTTTACAAATTCTGGGAACGCATCACGATTAACAATGCGAAATAAACCAGTGCGCTTTAAATCATTTTCAACGACGTCACGCATCATTGCAGCATCTTTTGAATTAACATCGCCCGACATTTCAAATTTTTGAACCGCAATTGACGTTGGTTTTATCCCACCGGCAACAATATCCACCTTTAATTCAGCACGCACAGGCAAAACCAACATAACCAGCGCAAAACAGAACAATAATAGCTTTTTAAACATATCTGAGTCCTTTCCAATTATATATACGCCAATTTTATATGCATAAAACCCAAAAATCAAATTCAAATACACACAATACAACCGTCCGCACAACCGTATTCACAAACGCCTATATTTGCGCCAATATATTTGTATTGACAATTGTATTTACAATGGTATAGTTCCTTGTAAGTACGGCAGTGTTGTACTAAGTATAGGAGATTGCATATGCCAAACGTGATGCAGCAATTATTTATAATGAACATCGAATCCTTGTTACGGGAATACGCCGCATACAAGGCATTTAATAAATCAGACTGTGTCATCAATATGCGCATTCCGCGCCCTATTCTGGACAAGATCAAGGAACTTGCCGACGAACAACACGTCCCATATCAGTCATTAATTTCATCGGTGCTATATTCACTTGCAAACCTGGATGACAAAAAATAATCCAATATAAAAAAAGGGTTCGAACAATGGCACAACCAAGCAAAGAATTAATATTCAAAACCCTGAACACAAAACGTCACACCATGGCCGAAAGCGCCAGCCTGTTCGACACCGAAATAAACAATTCTGAATATTGGCTTTATACCGATCTTTATAACCTGTTTTCACATCCGATGTTCGATCCAGAAAACATGTACGAACACACATACCAAAAATTCGACACCGCCCCCGCCCAGGCTAACAAAATCGCCCCATATGAATTTTTCAAATCGCACACCGTTCCTTACACCCACAAATACACAATAAACAGTCCACACCCACCATACGCCCCAATCACAAAAAAAGGCACAGATATAAAACTAAGCCGCTATGCGTGCTACTGTATGTTTCGTGACAAACCTGATCTTATCTTTACACGCACATATTTTATGATGCCAAACGCAGACTTTAAAACAGTCTATGAAACTTCATACCGTTTTGCACGAATATATCAGCGCCAGAAGTTACGCGAAACCGAACGCAAGCTAAGTGGCATATTAAAAAAGTTTGATGCCAACATCGCATTATTTCACCACGAAGTCGCCCGTACATTTTTTGGCGAATACACCATCGACGATGTTCGCAATGCATACAGCATTCCAATCAACACCCCAATCGCAGATAACATGGGCGCTATATCATTGCACGCACGCCGCCACGCAATCGACAACGCCATTAAAAAATTAGATTACGCGCACACACGTGATTTTCGTTCATTTTCAATGATATTACACAGCGAACTGCGCATGGCACGAAACAAAATGATTTCTGAATACAAATTTCCACCTGAAAAAGATATTCACAGAACGCCAATCAAAACCGTTGAATCAGAATACAGGAAATTAGAGCAACAATTTATAAAACAATATACATCACACAACATAAAACTAAAATAAAAATCCCGCATAATGCGGGATTTTTATTTTTAATCTTTGCTTTACCAGCCTTTTGTAACACACCCCAGAATTTGATTACCTGTTGTGCTATTTAAAACCTGCAGCACAACACCAATACCAAACAGCAAGATGAAGCCAACCAGCATCGCAACACCTTTTTCTTTAACTTCCTTCATTGCATCAATTTTACCAGCTTCGATATAGCCCCATGCCCATTTTGCAATCAAGAAACCTGCACCAATAAATGCCAGTGTACGCAACAAACTGAATATCCCTTTAAACTTATCCAACAGTGCGCAAAAACCCGATTCATTAATCATCTCAGATGTCGCAGCAGACGCACTTGCAACAACAACCAACGCGCTTAACGCAGCAAAACCAACCATTTTCATTTGTTTTTTCATATAAAACTCCTTTATTCCTTTTCCTGCATTTTATCACAAAAAACATATTGATTCAAATAATATTAAAAAAAATCCGACAATCGTCGGATTTTTTTAATTAACCTTTACATATTTGCAAGACTTCTTGCATGGGCATGATTTTTTTGCCGCCGGTACAACAATCTTGCGATCATGGCGTGGGGCTTGCCCCATCATATCACGACCATACAATGTTTCACATTTTGTATTCTTGTACACAACCTTTTTATCCGCATCCAATGAACGAATTTCGTCATTAAAATAACGACCACGTTCCGCAGAATAAAATACACAATCTTCGCCATCCTGGGTATAACGAACACCACTTTTATAATAATCATAGTAGCCCGCGCAACCAGATAAGACCGCCAACGCAAAAACAGACACCAAGATTTTTTTCATCCCAAACACCCTTTGTTATTTTGTTTGCACCTCTGCCCGCGCCCCCGATTTAGTTTCATTGTTGCAAAAGATACAAAAAAGTCAAGTTTTTGCGACATTTGTGATATAATATTCGCAAAAGGATTTAAATATGAAATATACTGAATTTGGTTTGGTAAACACTGAACAAATGTTCGCTGATGCAATCGCACGCAAATATGCCGTACCAGCATTTAATTTTTATAATATGGAAACACTAACCGCAATTTTATCGGCCGTCCGTCAAACACACAGCCCCGTTATATTGGCCGCATCCCAATCCGCAATAAAATATATGGGCGACGAAATGCTAATGGGACTAATCCGTGGCGCAAACATCAGCCCCAACGAACAAATCGCCCTGCACCTGGATCACGGGGGCTCGGTTGATGCATGTATTCATGCAATCAACCTAGGATTTTCATCTGTCATGATTGACACCAGCAAATTACCATTTGAACAAAATATCGAAATTACAAAGTCGGTGGTCGAATACGCCCATGCACACGATGTTTCGGTCGAAGCCGAACTGGGGACATTGTCCGGCATCGAAGACGAAAACACACAATCCGAAACTTCAAACTATACCAACCCCGACGACGTTGTAAAGTTTGTAAACGCAACGGGAATTGATTCGCTGGCCATTGCAATCGGAACAAGTCACGGCGCATACAAACGCAAATCAGACGACGAAGAATTAAGATTTGATATTTTACAAAGTGTTGCCGAAAAATTACCAGATTTTCCATTAGTCTTGCACGGCGCATCACAAATCCCAGCACACTTGGTTGACACAATTAATAAATTTGGTGGCAATATGCCAAACGCACGCGGCATTGCACCACAACAATTACGTCGCGCAACCGAAATGAACATCTGCAAAATTAATGTAGACAGTGATTTGCGCCTTGCCATGACGGCGGCTGTTCGTTCATCATTTGCAAATAATCCGACAAACTTTAACCCACGCGAATACCTGGGGGCCGGTATAAAAGAAATGACCGCCGTTTGTATCGACGAAATTAAAAATATAATGGGTTCAGAAAATAAACTGCCCCACATCTCCTAGCACTGGATAAAAAATTAAAGATAATGGTTTAGATAAACGGGTTAGAAATGGCGTAGTGTACACAAACGTACACGGGGCATCCGCATTCTCCTAGCACTGGATAAAAATTAAAGATAATGGTTTAAATATGTGAAAATCCGTTGGCGTAGTGTATTAGACATACATGAGCCAACGGATTTACGCATAGATGAATTATTAGATTTAATTTTTTATTTGGCGCGCTCGACGTATTCTAACGTTTCTGTATTCACAACAATACGTTCACCCTGTTCAATAAACAGTGGAACTTGAACACGAACACCATTGTCCAAGATAGCTGGTTTACCACCACTGGACGAAACGGTCTGCCCTTTTAAGGCCGGCTCTGTTTCTTCGACTGTTGCAATAACAGTTTTTGGCAAAGAAATAGAAACAGGCTGTCCTTCTACAAAGTTTGCCTTAACCGACATTTCCGGCGCCAAGAATTTCATCATATCACCCAATGAATCAACCGGCATTGTAAACTGTTCATAGTCTGACAGATTCATAAAGAACGCATCTGCACCATCAGAATACAGATATTGACATTCAAAATCTTCGACCATTAATTTTTCAACTTTGTCTTCGGCACGCCAACGATCGCCGCCCTTGTTCCCAGAATCAATGTCACGCAAGTCCGCCTGAACAAACGCGCCACCTTTGCCTGGCTTAACCTTAGTAATCGATGTTACCGAATAACGTTTACCATTGTGTGAAATCACCCAACCCACACGCATATCATTTGCAATATAAGATGCCATAATTAATACCCCTTGTTAAATTTCTGAATTGATTATAAAAATATCACGCGCCAACGCAAGGCTTTTTATTGCATTTCGCGTTTATGCGCCCAGTATCTATCAATACTTTCCATAATCAGTTTATCAGCTGTTTGCCTATCTGCCCAGCCCAAAATTTTTGACCAAGAATTTGGTTGCAAATCTTTATAGTGCTGAAAAAAGTACTCAATCTTGGAACGCAAAATTCCAGGCAACTGCTCAATAAACTCAGTCTTTTCATAATACGGATCAATTTTATCACGTGGCACACAGATAATTTTTTCATCCCCACCGGCCTGATCTTCCATCAGCAGTGCACCGATTGGTCGAACCTCAATCAAAACACCTGGACGCAGTGGCGCATTACAAACAACCACACAATCCAACGGATCGCCATCATCACCCAACGTCCCCGGGAAATAACCATAGTTCGCCGGATAGGCCATTGGCGCATGCAAAATTCTGTCCACCTTTAACAGACCTGTTTCCTTGTCAATCTCATACTTTACATGACCATTTTCCGGGATTTCAATAATTGCGTTCATTTTTTTTGGTGGCAATTTACCCGGTGATAATTTTTCTAGTGTCATAATAAATCCTTTTTTGCGTTGGGTGAATTCTATCACAAAAAATCCCGATTGCAATTTTCAGATAAAAACAAAAAACACAACTCCCCCAGCATCGGGAAAGTAAATTAAAGATAAAGGTATAGATAAACGGGTTAGAAATGGCGTAGTGTACACAAACGTACATAAGCCATTGCTAACCCGCTTTAGATATGCCATTAGATTTAATTTTATATTTTTTACATGCGCATTGGCATCAAGACATACAACGCATCTGTGTCTGCATTTGTTGACTTGAATATTGTTGGCGACAATGGATCTTGCATTTCCATCTGGAACTTTTCGCCCTCAATTTGTCCAGCAACATCCAGCAAGAACTTAACATTAAACATTACGGTAAACGTTGCATCACCATTGTATTCAATGTCTAATTCCTGGGTTGCAGTACCTGCATCTGGACTGGATGCGTTAACAACCAATTTATTCATACTGAACGTCAACTGTACAGATTTGGTTTTATCCACACTGGCCACCGAAACCAGGTCAACCGCATTGATAAATGACTTTCTGTCCAGGATTGCAATTTTGTCATTACCCTTTGGAATAACAACACGATAATTTGGATATTGGGCATCAACCAATTTACTTGTCAATGTCGCCGCACCAACTGTAAAGCGCGCCTTGGTATCCGATAATTCAACCATAACATCATCGACATTGGCGTCTTCTAACAACTTAGACAATTCGCCAATTACACGACGTGGCAAGATAACGGATGGCATTTCCGCGCTACCCGCCGGGGCCGCCATTGCGCACAGCGCCATACGCTGGGCATCTGTTGCAACCGCAGTCAAACGTTTTTCACCACTGTCATCAGAAATATGGAAATAAATCCCCCCCAAATGATAACGAACATCATCGGTTGGGATTGCAAACTTCGTCTGGTTAATCAAGTGTGCCAAATCACCGGTTGTCATTTGGAATTTAGTAGTCAAATTACTGCCCGCCATTGCTGGGAAATTTTCAGCCGGCAATGTTGGCAAACGAAATACTGCACGACCACTGGAAACAATTAATTGATCACCCGATTGCTTAAAACTAATTTCTGCATCATCTGGCAATTTACGAACAATATCATACAACATTTGGACCGGCACAGTAATTTTGCCACCCAATGTAATATCGGCCGCCACATGTTCAACCAATTCCAAATCAACATTTGTCGCAGACATAATTAAATCATCTGCAACTTCTAATTTAACATTCATCAAAATCGGCAATGTCGCGCGCTTTTCCACGATGGACTGCATATGCCCCAGCGCACGTATCAAAACCTGACGAAATACTGAAAATTCCATTACATACTCCTAAGATTTTCTGTGTATCCCACACTCTTTTGAGTTCAGTTTACCAAAAAACCCCGATTCGGTGCAAGGGTAAAAGCAATCAATTTCCCACAGCCGGGTTCAAAACACCAAACACCAAATCTGCCATTGGTGCACCCAACCAATCCGGGTCATCACGATATTCTGGCGCGCCGCGATTTAAGGCTGTCTTGCATGGTGTTCCATCCGCCAGCCAATTTTCCAACAAATCACCCGCCAGCCATCCAACACCCGCACCCGCAACCAATCCAATACCACCTGTAAATGGCGCAATCAGCAACCCTATACCGGTTGCAGATGCAACCTTGCCCGCAACAGCCGCACCACTAATTGCAATTGTTGGTTCTGCCAATTCCCCAGATATTTCAATAGAATTCACAACCTTGCCTGTCAAAGACAGCTTAATTCCGCGTACCGGCACGGTCGTTAATGCCAATTTCAGTTCTTCTTCGCCCAAATCAAGATTTCCCGCCAATCGTAAATTAATCGCATTAGTTTCAACCGCAACCCCTTGGTCGGTTTCAACGCGCCCATCACGCAATTTCACATTTACCGCAGCACATTTAATTTTTATTCTGTCATACTTTTTTTCATCGCTAAACATATCCTGAATACCATGGCGCAACGATGTTAAAAAGTCCGTTCCATACATATATGCAACCAATGCAGAATGCGCATACCCCGAACCAACCGAATACACACGCACAGGTCCTGTTATCGTATGCATCCACTCTGACAAATCCTTGCCATTGGCGCGAACATACAATTCCATATTAACCGGCAATTCTGAAATCAAATCAGGGCTATCTAATTGATTAAGCAAATCACCAACAAACAAACGTTCACCAATCCCACCTAATTCAATATTCATGTTTCCATCTGGTGCTATGTCAATATCCGCCCCCAGACGCAAATCCCCATCTGCGACCTTGGACTTTAAATCAACGCGACCAATACCATCTGACACAACAAAATTAAAATCCAAATCATCAATTGAAAGATCCCGATAAACAACCAAACGTTTTATATCCGCCCGAATATTAACCGACCGTGTCGCAAAGAATTCTCCGTGCAATGGAATATCTTTAAAAACGTTTAATTTACGTTTTGGGCGAATCCATTTCCGTCCATACAGTCCGGGAATAAAATCCGTTAACGCAACATCACCGGCATTAACCTTTAAATTCAGAACCGGCACACCCCCACCCCAACTATAATCACCGGACAAATCCACATTTTTTCCATTTACTGCAATCGAAGATTTTCGCAACGTAATTTTTTTACGATCAAAACCACCTGCTAAATTCACAATTAAATCCGGCCAATTTTTTAGTTCCAGATTAAACAATTGACCAAAATCCGAAACATTTTGAACATCGCCTTTTACGATAAAATCAATCGGCGCTTTGCTTGTCCCTTCCAGCGCAACATTTGCAATCAACGCATCACCACCCGTCGACAATGCAATCTTCATCGGATATATTTTTCGGTCTGCATTATATTCTGAAAAACTAACAATAAACGGAAAAACCTTATCCTCAACAGATTTAATCCAGCCCGCATATTCGCGCCCATCTTTGTGTTTCATATAACGCAGGCTAACCCCACCCACAGAATACGTTTCATCAAACACATGCGCCGTCAGATTTTTTATTTCAACACCGCCCAAACCAAATTCGCGAAATGGATATTTTGCAATTGGCGCATTTTCAACAGACGTCAACGCATCTTGGGGACTTGGCTTTTTTGATGGCAATATAGAATAATCCCCGTCCGAGTTTTTTTCAATACATGTTGTTGCATCGTAAATAACAACCTTCTGAATTGTTGGACGATTACGAAACAATGACACCAAATTTAATGTCACGTCTATTTTTTGCGCTGTAAAAGCATCCTTATGTTTGGCCCAATCAGAATTCTTGATACGCACATCATTTAATTCCACCTGGGGACGCAAAGAAAACTTCCATGCAACTGCGCCATTAATTTCGATTGGCAGTCCGGTGGTTTCACGCAAAACCGACACTACATTGCCCCGCAGCGATTCCAAATCCACCTGTGACAAAGTGACAACAATCGCCACCCCCAGCCCCATTAAAAACAGGCCCAACACACGAAATATTTGTAAAAGCATACTGCGTCTTGCAATCATTTATACTTATCACATACCTTTATGGAACTTTTAATTCCAATAATTTTATTACCGGCATCATAAAGTCCGGCACAGCCGCACGCATTGTCATCATACGTCCCGTCGACGGATGCTGAAATGTTAATTTATACGCAAACAAAAACAAGTTATTTGTTGCAAGAATTGATGACAAAGCCTCATCAACTGGATAATTACGCCCATAAAGCGCATCCCCAACAATTGGCGCACCCAGCGTTATCGCACTGTGCATACGCAATTGATGTGTTCGCCCTGTTTTCGGCGAAAACAACACCCATGAAATATTACCAGCATTTGCCAAAACCTGATAATTTGTAATTGCACGTTGCGCCCGCTGGCCTGAACCACCATTTAGGCGTTCCGGTGAATCAAAAACCTGACCCTTAACCATATAATTATCAATTACCCCGCGCATCGGCTTAACATTTCCGTTCAATAACGCTAAATATTCTTTGTGGGCATCTTTGTTCTGAAATTGTGCACTCAAATGTTGTGCTGCACGCTGATTCTTGGCAACAACCAACAATCCGCTTGTTTCCCTATCCAGTCGATGAACCAATGAAATTTTATCGTACGGGAATAACGCAGCCGCCATTTTATCAACAGACTTTCTTATGCCTGTTCCACCCTGAACCGCCAATCCCGCTGGCTTATTAAACACAACAATATCATCATCATTGTGAATAATACATTTTCGCAATTCTTCCAGATCAGACAACGAATACTTATCACCCGCAGACGACTTATGCAACTTGGTTGCGAATCCTGCAATAGTTGGCGGAATTCGAATCGCGTCACCGGCATTTAAAACCTCGCGTCCGTGAACACGCTTTGAATTAACACGAATTTGTCCACCGCGACACAGTCTATAAAATTCACGCAACGGCATTGATGGATAATTACGCACAATCCATCGTTGCAAACGCGTTCCGTCATCTATTTTGGAAACAGTTACAATCTCAGCAGCCATCATACCCCCGGCATCATATCAAAGAAAAATTATTCACCATAAGTAATCTGGACAACATTACGCCCATTGGCATTTGTACACGTCCCAGATGCGCCACTGCTTTTACCGCCAGACATTTTATATCCGACCGAATCGGACCATGCCTTGGTTGTAAATGTTTCACACTCATTTTTACTTAATCCTGTGATACTTACCACAAACTGACGTGGATTAGATGGATCAACTGCAACCTCATACTTACCGCCGTATGGATTTTTATCAGACATCCCAATTGCGTTAAAGATGGTTGAATTATTTATATTTGAAAAATCATCGTATTCCCCATGAATATTGCGTACCTGGGTTACAATTTGCAAAACTTCTTCGTTCACAGTATTTCGTTTCTGTGTATTCATTGCCAACTGAATCATTTCAATTGCCCCAACGGTAATTACACCCATAATCGCCAACACACCCAACATTTCAATCATAGACCGTCCAGATTCTTGCTTCATATGTATTACCTCCATTTGCTATTTGGTTTTTATTATTTTATCATAAAGATTATGAATATTCAATTTTCTGATTTAATCGCAAATGCCCCGCACGCCCCTGGCGTGTACAAGATGTATGATGCGGAAAATAATCTGCTCTACGTTGGCAAGGCACGCGATTTATCAAACCGCCTTAACCAATATATCGACATTTCAAAACTAGAATTACATAAACAGGTTATGCGCACCTTGGTTGAACGCGTCGAATGGGAAACCGTTGCGACCGAATCTGACGCTCTGCTTCGGGAACAAGAGCTTATAAAAAACCTAAAACCAAAATACAACATAATGCTAACCGATGGCAAAATGTACCCAATGTTGGCATTAACAACTGGGGATTTTCCACGTTTATTAAAGTTCCGGGGCAAAATATCCCAACGTCGCGACGTATACGGTCCATACCCATCGGTATCTGCACTAAATGAAACAATAAAAACAATACAGAAAGTATGCGGCCTGCGTACATGCACAGATACATTTATGCGCAACCGCGCACGACCATGCCTGCTTCATCAAATCGGTCGTTGCAATGCACCATGCTGTTTCCCCGACAAAGAAAAATACGCAGATTCAGTGCGTATAGCGCGAAAGATATTAACCGGTGATAGTCGCCCAATCATCAACGACCTGACCCAACAGATGCAAAAATTATCTGATACAAATGATTTTGAAAGTGCCGCAATCATCCGCGACAAAATCATTGCGTTAACACACACATCCAATCGTGGAAAGCGCCAAAACAATGCGTATAGCGCAATTTTAGACTGGGACAAAAATGTATCAGATTTAGAGCAATGGCTGGGGCTAAAAATTGAACGCGCGGGTGTATTTGATAACTCGCACCTATTTGGCAAACAACCGGTCGGCGCAATGATAACTTTTGGGCACGACGGTTTTGATAAATCCGGATATCGACACTTTAAATTACACGACAAATCCCGCGCCGGCAATGATATTGCAATGATGTCCGAATTTGTCAGACGTGCGGTCGAACGCGGTCCAAAACTGGATTTAATAATCGTGGACGGCGGTCCAGCCCAATGGAACATTGCGAACCGCGCATCAAACGGGATTCCCGTTTTTGGCGTAACCAAGGGCATTGTTCGCGACGGCGACGAACACTTCATCTTGCCCGACGGCAGTATATATCGCGACCTGCCAAAGGAC
Organism: Candidatus Enterousia sp.; assembly: GCA_045546155.1. Lineage (GTDB taxonomy): Bacteria > Pseudomonadota > Alphaproteobacteria > Rs-D84 > Rs-D84 > Enterousia. Next base: position 12,541 of record JAZQCG010000010.1, on the reverse strand, counting down.
AGCCCACTGTTTTTAATGCTGCGCGCCGTACGCGACGAAGCGCACCGTTTCGTAATCACATATCACCGCACCACACGTGCAAAACAAATGACCGCATCTGTCTTGGATGAAATTGACGGCATCGGCCCAAATCGCAAACGCGCCCTGTTACAACATTTTGGTTCTGTGCGCGCGATTATGGATGCAGATTTAAATGCACTTAAACACGTACCGGGGCTTGGACAAAATGCCGCTAAAAAAATATATGCCCATTTCCACTCAGAAGTGCTATAATTACACTATTCATATATTAATTAATAAAAAGGAGAACTATATGAAATCTTTTGTAAACTTTCTGTCTGCGTTTCGCATTGCATCCGCATTTGCGATTATCCCAACATTATTATACGGATGGTATTGGACAACATTTATCTTGTACGTATTGGCATCACTGTCCGATTTCTTTGACGGATATTTAGCACGTGAATATAACTGTGTCAGCAAATTGGGTGGCGTAATGGATCACATTGGCGACAAATTACTGGTTGCAAACACACTGATTATATTATCCGTTGTATTGATGTTCTTGTTGCCTGCATTTATCCCAGGCTTTCCATCATGGACAATTATCGTACCAGTCATCCTGATGATTTCACGCGAATTGTACATCAGCGGCCTGCGCGAATTTCTGGGCACACAAAAAATTGAAATGCCTGTACCAAAGGCACGCTTTTCCATGGGAAAAATCAAGACAACATTACAAATGGTTGCAACATGCGCCCTGTTGTTGGGGTTATGCATGCCACAACTGGTACTAATCCCAAGTCTGGAAAGATTTGCAATCTTTGCATTTTTCGGTCTGATGTACGGCGGTGTAATCTGTTTATGGTTGGCATTGGTGGCCAGTCTTTGGTCCGCGACCCAGTACACAATGACATTTATTGGACACCTGAAAAAGATCAAATAAAATCTGTACGCATAAAAACCGGCATTTTGCCGGTTTTATTATTTTTGTTTTTGTATTTCCTGCTTTAATCGATACATCTGTTCAAAATGCTTATCACTAAGTTTCTGTGTTGCCTTAACACACGAAAACACAGCCGCCGCCGCAATCAACAAACTGGTCACAATAACAATGTTACTACCTACCGCTATCTGACGGTGCATTTTATCCCGTTTACGTTCCCAATTAGTCATTGCGCCCTACTTTTGTTTTTCCAAACGTTGTTGTGTAATATTTTTCATCAAAAACTTATGTTTCAAATTAACTATGACTGTGTCGCCTGGATTAACCTTATTAGCACCTTGGAAGCGAAATGTCCCCTGTGTTCCATCCGGCCGCACAGCAAAGACAAAGTTACTATTCTTTGATTTGTTCCCCAGTACGTAAAGTGTATCCCCCATATTGGTTCGTGGCGGCAAATCGCCATCAAAATGCGTTCCATCACAATTTTCAAGACTATCCCTGTCTTGCTTAACTTCCCCAGAGTCTTTACGCCTATTTTCAGCCCCATAAGCCCCCAATGAAACAGTTGCCCCAACCCCAGCCAATATCATCGCCGCAGCCAAAAAGCACACCGTGTCACGATCAAGATTTGCTAAAAATTTTTTATCCTTCATAATACCTATCCTTTACTTAAGGTTACTTATAATAACATCCAATTATAAAACCACAACAAAAAATCCCGCAAACACGGGATTTTTTTATCTCTTTTAAAACCAGCCTTTTTTATCAGATTTAGTTCCCGCAAATTCATTTAAGATTTTCTTTTGCTTGTCCGTCAGTTTTGTTGGAATACTTATCGCGACATTGATATACAGATCGCCAAACCCACCACGACGTGTCGGCATCCCATGCCCACGCACACGCAATTTTTCACCAACCTGTGTCCCAGACGGCACTTTGACCGCCAATTTTTTATCATCAATTGTCTCGATTTCTATTTCACCACCCAGTGCCAATGTCGTAAATGGAACATCCACACGCATAATCAAATCATTACCCTGGCGCGCGAAACGCTTATCTGGGCGCACCCGAACATCTAAATAAAAATCACCTGCGGGTGCACCGGCACTGCCTGCCTCGCCCTGGCCGGCCAGGCGTAGACGCGTTCCATCTTCGACACCGGCTGGTATTTTTACATCCAATGTGCGCTGTTTATGAACCGTCCCCAGTCCATCACACGCAGAACACTTTTTATCAATTTTATGCCCCAACCCATTACAATCCGGACACGGACGTTCAACCGCAAAGAATCCCTGACGCGCATGCACAACCCCAGCACCACCACACGTCGCACATACCGGCGCCGCCGAACCATCGGCTGTACCATTTCCATGGCATTTTTCGCACTCTACATTGCTTGAAAATTTTACAGTATGCGTTGTTCCAAAATAAGCATCTTTTAAATCAATTACAACTTCGTCAAGCAAGTCACGACCTGCGCGTTGCGATTGCGCGCGTTGTGATGCGCCACCACCAAAGTCTCCAAATCCGAAACCACGCATAGCCTCGCGCAGGATATCTTCCATCCCTGCGCCACCACCCATGTTAAAATGGAACGCACCATCCCCGAACGGATTTCCACCAAAACCCGCACCAGCCCCATTACCACCAGCAAACGCCGCATCACCAAAGCGATCATATGCCGCGCGCTTTTGCGGATCTTTCAAAATATCAAATGCATTATTAACTTCTTTAAACTTTTCTTCTGCATCTTTGTTATCAGGATTTCTGTCTGGGTGATATTTCATAACCAGTTTATGATACGCCTTTTTGATATCAGCATCCGACGCATCACGCGCCACGCCCAAGACTTCGTATGGATTTTTATTCATATTATCTGCCTATTATTTTCATTACAGATTATATAAGCCCCACCCACTTAAAAATCAAGCCCCAAATATAAAATGAGTTTAAATTCTTTGGACTTGCCAAAAATTTAAAAATGTTCTAATAATAAAGGCATTATGACAGACAAAAACACACATACATACGACGCATCAGACATCCAGGTATTGGAAGGTCTTGAACCCGTACGCCTGCGCCCGGGGATGTACATTGGCGGCACAGATGAAAAGGCATGGCATCACCTGCCGATTGAAATCATGGACAATTCCATTGACGAAGCGGTTGCCGGCTTTGCAAAAAAAATCACCGTTAATTTAATAGATTCCAAGACAATTGAAATCACCGATGACGGCCGCGGTATCCCAGTTGATGAACATCCAAAATACCCTGGCAAGTCCGCATTAGAGGTTATCTTAACCACCCTGCATTCGGGCGGAAAATTTAATAATAATGTTTATAAAACCAGTGGTGGTCTGCACGGTGTGGGATCTGCGGTTGTAAATGCACTGTCATCTGAAATGATTGTCGATATTGCACGCGATGGATATAATTGGCATCAAACATTTTCACGCGGGATTACAACATCGCCGATGACACGTGGCGAACCGACAAACAAACATGGCACAAAAATCCGCTTTACAATCGACGACGATATTTTTGGTGCACCTGCTACGTTCAAGCCGGTAAAAATTTATCGCATGGCCCGGGCCAAGGCTTTTCTATCACGCGGTGTAAAAATAGATTGGCAATGCAATCCTGAATTATTAACCGAAGACATGGGGATTCCATCCACAACCACCTTCTTTTATCCAAACGGTGTGGCGGATTTCTTGGCGGAAAAGACAGATTCCAAACCACGCATTTTACCCCGTATTTTCAGTGGCTCTGTTGATTTCCCGGACGATTCGGGTCGTGTAGAGTGGGCATTGACATTTTTAACCGATGAAAATGGTGCAGCATCCGACGATGGATTTTTCTCGTCATACTGTAACACAATTGCGACAATTGACGGCGGCACGCATGAAACCGGTTTCAAGTCTGCAATTACTAAGGGGATAAAGGCATACGGGGAAAAGGTTAATAACAAATCCGCCGCAACTATTATCGGCGAAGACGTATTTGATTCGGTGGCTGCAATTGTATCGGTGTTTTACAAGACACCACAATTTCTGGGCCAGACCAAGGAAAAACTATCCAATCCAGAGGTTGCACGCTTTACTGAAAATGCCCTGCGCGACCCATGGGAAATGTTTTTGGCATCTGACCCAAAAACCGCAAACGCATTACTGGAATTTGTAATCAATCTGGCCAACGCCCGTATTAAAACCAAGGCGGTCAAAGACGTTGCACGCAAAACCCCAACAAAACGTATTCGTATGCCGGCAAAATTGGCGGACTGTTCCAAACATGGCATCGCCGGCACAGAATTATTTATAGTAGAGGGGGAATCGGCCGGCGGTACAGCCAAACAGGCACGCGATCGCGCAACCCAGGCGATTATGCCCCTGCGCGGCAAGGTATTAAACGTTATATCAAATTCCGACGAACGATTCGGTAATAACAAAGAATTAAATGAACTGATTGATATTATCGGGGCTGGCACGGCGCGCGATTGGAACGAAGACAAACTGCGCTATGAAAAAATTATTGTCATGACCGATGCTGACGTCGACGGCAGTCATATTGCATCACTGCTGATGGCATTTTTCTATCAATTTATGCCCCAGTTAATTTATGGTGGCCACCTGTATTTATCGTGTCCGCCATTGTATAAATTAACATGCGGCACCGAATCGATTTACGTTGATACGGACGAAGAACTAGAAAACCTAAAAGCGACAAAATATAAAAACAAGAAAATTGAAATTTCGCGATTCAAAGGGCTGGGCGAAATGATGCCGAACCAATTAAAGGAAACGACCATGTCCCCTAAAACCCGTCGCCTGATACGCGTTGATTTGCCACCGCGTACCGAAGACGGCATCGAAGACACCGAAAAAACACGTACAATCGTTTCCGAATTGATGGGCAAAAAACCAGAATTTAGATTTAAATTCATAACCGAGCATGCCCAGTTTGTCAAAGATCTGTTCGTATAACAATAAAAACACCGGATTTTCGGTGTTTTTTTATTTTTATATACTTGACCGTGTGTTTTTTTGTACTATAATCCCAAACGACAAAAGAATACAAGGAAAACAAAAAATGACACGAAAACAATTACCTGAAAATCACTTAAGTAAAAAGAAAAAGAACACATACACAATCGCTTTTTCATCACTAATGCCATATTCTGCGTTTGGCATGTGTAAAAAAACACCATTGGCCATTATTTATAAAAACGGGAATCAAGTACAAAACAAGAGCGGCTGGATGCACGCAACCGAATTTCCAAATCCGTTGGCGGGTACAATGGGCGCAAAACACACAATGTTCCAAGACATCTTGGGCGAAAAAATTTCAAGCGCAATAATTGAATACCTGGACAAATCAACCAACGAACCGGTTGCATTATTATTCCCACACGGCCTTTATGTTTTTGATAAATTCGCGAACGATTATATGTCACACCTGAATCACGCAACACGTCGTGATCTGACCAGACAAATAAATATTCGCAATCAATTATTTGAACAATTTGCCAAACAAAACCAGAAATAAAAATCCCGCCAATCGGCGGGATTATTTTTATTGAACACCAACTGTAAACTCGTCACCCCAACCGGCAACCGTCTGGCCACCAATTACACATTGCAGATCTTCAAAGCCCTCTTCTACCTGGTGCTTTTTGACAACACTGCTGGTAATCAAACCACCGGCTGTACCCAACACAACACCCGCAATCGAGTCCGATGCCAAACGTGCTGTATTAAACTTACCTTCGGCGTCTTTCCATTTGCTAACTTCCAGCGTAGACACAATCGAATCCAATCGTGCAACCGCATCTGAAACCGCCAACTGGGCTTCGGATGCTTCACGTTTCTGTTTTGTTTCTTCTGATTCTACACATTTTGTACCATCAAATACTTTGGTTGAATCTGTGCATACACATGTTTTCATAGTTGTATTCCACATTGTCCCCTGGACAGCTTTGCATTGTGCATATCCTGCTGGGTCGGTACATGTTGCGCCGTTCCATTCCCGATGTGGCAGTTCGCAAACACATTTGTCACCCGTCCACATTGCACCCGATGCAGCTGCATCTTTACATTTTTGTTCACGCACCGCAACCGATGTCATTTCACAGGATTTACTGGCCTCATTACGTTCATAGCTGGCGCTTTTACATGCACAAGACACATTTGTATCATTAATCAGGTTCTTTGACGCATCGCAAACGCATTTTCCACCCGACCATGTCCCCCAAGATTGCTCACATTTCTGCTTATTTGCTTCTGCTTGTTTTTTATTCGCAGCTGCTTGTTTTTCACTTGCAATCAATGCCGCACCTTTGACGCATTTTGTGCTATCTGCACTTGGCACATAACCGTTGGTACACGCCTCTTCTGTTACCAGTAATTCCCATACAGCATTATTATTACACTTCAAAAGACACAACTGGCCATTTTTAACATTGGATTTATCTTTTAATTGTGCCAATGTTGCCGTATGACAATCTGTCCTTGCTTTGCCTGTTTGAACCCAGCCGCGCTTATAATAAGAATTTCCAGATTGACAGCCCTTTTCACATTTTGTGCCATCCGCAGATGGGAAAAATCCATTATCACATTCATATCTAATGCACGCGCTATTAGCAGATGTTCCACCAACATACACCCCATTTCCAGATGTTACACGATTATTACCATATGTTCCATTGTATAAAACCTTGTGCGCATTTTTATCATTTTTTAATGCATCACCATTTTTACACACAGGAATCGATGAACGATACGTCCAGTGATCATCATAAAAGTCACCACCAGCTTTACAAGACCAAAGCGCATCTTGAATAACCTGTCCTTTGGTATTTCCACCACTGCCCTTAACTCTTGCGCCACCCAATACCGCAAGCATATAACCGTCACCACAACCGCCATTTTTAGTGGTATGACACGTATAACAACCAACACCATCAACAGATAATCTGTCATTTTCATTTGGGCAATCTTGATGCGGCCCACACGCCGCAAATGCATTTACAGAGATACACAACCCTAAAACACCAAATAAAATCTTTTTCATTACATTCTCCCATATAATATCAAGCATATTTTATCATAAAAACAACATATAACAAAATAAAAAACCACCCCAATGGGTGGTTTTTTATTATTTGCATTCATTAATCAGCTGTTGAATCTGGGCTGCTAACAATAAATCGTTCGCTTTTTGTTTTTCAATCTGGCGTACTGCATACAAAACCGTTGCATGATCACGACCACCAACATAGTTACCAATTTCCGCCAATGACAATCCTGTTGCACCCTTTAATACCGCCATCATTGTCTGGCGCGCCAATACCAGGTTACGGCTGCGACCACTGCCGCATACAGCTTCGTATGAAACACCCAGTTTTTCACACATATTTTTTACCATTGCCAATGGTGTTTTTGCACGCTGCAATGTATCTGCCAACAAGCGTGTCGCAACATCCATATCAACATTTGCACCCATCAATTCAGAATACGTCTTGATTTTTGTCGCAACACCCGCAACCAAGTGTCCATCATTTGCAATGCGTGCCGCCAATTTATCTGCGACGTCCGCCGCAACACCGGCACGACGTAACAAAACAGATTTAACATGTGCATTTGGCGCTACGACATCTGCAACCAAGCCAGATGCCAACAAAGACTGGGCACGACGATCAAAACCTGTCAAATTGTTTGGCGCTGCATTTGCAGTCAAAACAACGTTTTTGCCGGCTGCCTTTAAATCCATAACCAATTGCAAGAATTCATCCATTGTCGCCTTTTTACCAGACAATGCCTGCACATCGTCCAAGATAAACGTATCACAATTGCGACAATAATCTTTGAACGCAAACACTGTACGATCATGCAAGCTGCGTGTAAAGTCTGATACAAATTGACCACCGTTCATCATGATAACACGACCCATCGCGGCTGATTTGATGCAATCTGCCAACAATGTTTTGCCACAACCGGCGGCCCCATGAATATACAATGGTGAAAATGCTGCTGCACCGGATGCAATTTTCTTGCACGCCGACAGAACAAAAACATTATCATCACTTGCAACAAACGAATCGAACGCAACATTTTTTGTCTCAGTTGCCGCTGGGGTAAAAGATTGTGTATTGTTATCATTTGCAACCGGTGCAACAACATTTACATTTGCACGTTTTGCCGCACCAACATATAAATTTAATGCCAGGCCAAAATTTTCTGCAACATTGCGTAAAACATTACCGTATGCCGCATTTACATAATTATAAGAGAACTGATTCTGAACACCACAGTTCAACACACCATTTTCAATTTCAAAAACAATCGGCGCAACCCAAGAAGTAAAACCCGCAGCATCAATTTTTTCGGCAACAGCCCCCTTGATAACATCAACGTTTACCATTTGATTTGTTGCCATTGCCTGCATTCTTATTCTCCTTTCCTTCCCGTTTTGTTGCACCGCGTATCCCCGCATTTCGATTGCAAAAGACACCCGCACATAAACGCTAAATCTTTCCGCATCATCAGAAAAAATTTAGTGTTTATACTTGCTTTAACTTTTACTCTCTCGCTTTGTTGTGTTGCTTTTTTATTATCAGTTCCTTCTTAGTACTAACCCTTTTTCAAAGTTCGCACCATTTATATTTTCTTGGCACTAATTCTTAAAAAAGCCACACCCGTTTTGTGATATTTCTATCGTTTTGGATACGTCAAATAATTTATAAGATTAATTTCAATTTACAACCAATTTAAAACCGATTTTTAACATTTATTTTTTTGACAACGATTCGTTTTTTTGCCTGTTTTCCGCACTTTGTATATACACTGTCTATACAATTTTTTTATCAAGCACGAACATAACCACCATCAACTTTTCTAACTATTCCCTGCAATTCTAATACAACCAACTCGCTTTTAATTTCCGAAACAGATTTTTTGACAAGTTGTGCCAATACAGATTCAGACACCGGAATTATCCCCAGGGCATCAATAAGACTATTTTCCGAATCGAATTTTTTTTCATTTTTCTTATTTGCCGCAATTAAATCATCTGATTCAAAAAAGTCTTCCATCCCGATACATAACCGTGCATCCCCCGACCGAATCAATGAATTTGGCCCAGATGCCCGCGGATCTGATGGATGTGACGGAATTGCATATACCGGCCGTCCATATTCAATTGCGAATCGCGCCGTTGTCATAGACCCCGATTTCATATCAGCTTCGCCTAAAATCAACATGTTACCCATCCCTGCAACGATTCGATTTCGCTGTACAAAGTTTGTTGCAATCGGCTTGTACCCAACAGGCATTTCACTAATAACACATCCCCGTTCAATGATTTCATAATAAAGTGATTCGTTTTCCAGTGGCCAAATATAATCTGCACCACCCGCCAAGACTGCAATTGTTGCCCCCGTTTGTAACGCCCCCCGATGCGCGGCACTGTCTGTACCCATTGCCATCCCCGACACAACAACATATCCGCGCCCCGCAAACGCCTTTGCCATATCAGACACAAACCCCATGCCCGCCGCCGTTGCATGTCGCGTACCAACAATCGATACCGCCGGACTATTAAGCACAGATGTATTTCCACGCACACTTATCACCGGCGGATGATTCTTGATTGCTTTCAATCCCACCGGATAACGTGCATCATCATCACTTATATATTCTATCCCCATCGCCGCCGCCGCATCCATTTCACGACGTACCATATCAATATGCGCCCCATCCGCCCCCAGGCTTTGCGCTGCATCAACCACCGAACCGAATCGCGCAACCAAATCATTGTATCGCGCCGGTCCAATTTTTGGGGTGCGTAAAATCAATAACTTTTCGAACAAGTCCTTCATATTAATGACTATAGCGGATTTATATATAATGATAAAAGCCAAAAATTAAATCCCCCAATCGGGGGATTATTTAACATTGCACCAGTGTTTTATAATCATAAGATTTACACTCTTCTGGCTGGGCGGTTGTCGTCCACAGACTTGAATCATCACAATATTTTTTGATTTCCTTTAACGCATCAACAATATCGTTGTATTTTGATGATTTTTCCTGTTTCAAAACCTTCATCTGGGAACACAACAATTCCGTGCCGTCCATATCGGCCTGTCCTTCTACTGCACCACCAATCAACTTATTACCGAACAATTCCATCGCCCCGACACCAATACCCGCGCCACCGACAACACCACCAACGGTTGCCCATGTACGTCCTTTTTTCTTAGCATCCAAGATACGTTGTTTCAATACCTCTGCATCGGTCCATCCGCCACATGTGATATTTTCACCCATTACAAAGTATTTTGTTGGAACATCAGATACATCAACACGCGCATCATTTGATTTCATACCAACCTTAACAAAACAAACATTGTTTTCTGGGAATTCTGTATCTTCCACCATTGAATTATAGTTTGCAGTATTGCTATAACGTGATGCCCACACAAAGGTCGCACCAACCCCAATATTATTCTGGATACACGCGGCCTTTTCGCGTTCACGCATATCTTTTTTGACTTCCGCCTCTGGGGCTGTGTCTTCTGCCTTTTCTTCGACCACTGTTGGCTCGCTTACCACTGTACTTTCCACAGATTTCTTTGTCACAGCAGCGCGACTTTCCATTTGGCTTGATTTAGACGCACGTCCACGTCCCGCCGGTGCAGCATCCACCGCAGACATTGATACAGCCAGAACAGCAATCAGTGCAAAAAGCTTATTCATATTCCCTTCTCCTTAAATAATATCATGCGTATTATATCACAAAATCACTTAAAAATAAAGACATAAAAACGGCCACAAATGTGACCGTTAAATTACTTTTTCCATTTCCACTCTATCTTGGATTCCATACCGCTAATCAGTCGCCCAATATTTGCGCGATGCCGCCACATACAAAGCAACCCAATTGCTAAAAATGGCCAACCAACTGAATAATCAATTGCAAACCCCAGCACTGGAATCAAACAGAACACAATTACCGCCCCCAACGAAGAAATCCCCGAGGTTAGTGCCACAACCAGCCACTCAATCCCACATACCAAGAACGAAACCGGACTGACCGCCAACAACACCCCGAACAAGGACGAAATCCCTTTGCCACCATGGAACTTTAACCAAATTGGATAGCAATGCCCAACAATCGCGGCAAATCCACACCATGCACCAAATGCCACACCTGCAACAGCACAACCAATAAATACTGCAATAATTGCCTTTAACATATCCAGAATCCAAACCAACCCCGCCATACGCAGTCCGCCCACACGCATAACATTTGTTGCACCGATATTACCACTGCCAACTTTTCGCAGGTCGCCCTTGCCCATTATCTTAGTAAATAACAACCCCATCGGGATAGAACCCAACAAATACGCAATAATTATTGCCAAAGTAAAATATATCATGTTCTTTTTCCTTGATTTTATGTTTCTTTTCTATAAAATAACAAAAACATTACAAAAATAAAAGGAAAATAACGTGGCAAATCATAAGTCATCTGAAAAAAGAATTTTGGTTACAGCCAAAAAAAATGCTATTAACACATCACGTCGCAGTGCTGTAAAAACAGCCACCAAGAAGGTATTGGTTGCGGTTGAATCTGGCGACAAAGCGGCGGCAACTGTTGCGGCACGTAACGCAGAAAGCAAGATTATGAAATCTGCTGGCAAAATCATGCCAAAAAAACGCGCTGCCCGCAAAATTTCTCGTTTGACGAAGAAAGTAGCTGCAATGGCTTAATGCGTATTGAACGCAAACAAATTCGTGCGCCATGTGCGCACTTTTTGTCGTTTAAAAATCCCGGCAATGCCGGGATTATTTTTTTTATTGAACACCAACCAAGAATTCATCACCCCAACCGGCAACTGTCTGACCACCAATTACACATTGCAGATCCTCGAAACCATCTTCTACCTGATGCTTTTTTACAACATTGCTGGTAATCAAGCCACCGGCTGTACCCAACACAACACCCGCAATCGAATCCGACGCCAAACGTGCCGTATTAAACTTACCTTCGGTGTCTTTCCATTTGCTAACTTCCAGCGTAGACACAATCGAATCCAATCGTGCAACCGCATCTGAAACCGCCAACTGTGCTTTTCCCGCTCTCTCACCCATTATTACAGCACATTTTTCAGGTTCCATAGCCACAATAGCCGCCATCAAGCGCTCAAACTCGCCGGCTTCTGGTTTGCCAGAACAATACTCTCTAATATGGGCAATCAAAGCCATAATTTCTTGATTAGTATTTTTACAACTCTTTTCCCATACATCTAATTTAGATATTTCAACCAAATCACACACATAGACTGTCTCTGCATCATCTAAGAGCGCCACTTCCTCTTGAATTACTGCCGACTCTTCAACTTCTGGTTTTGATTCCTGGGACGATGCCACAGATGTTTCCACAGGTGCTGGCGCTTGCCCTTTTGGATAAGCCTGGGTACAACCTGGACGACTTGATGTATCAACACACTTGCGGTCTGTATACCATATTCCATCTTCTTGATATACACTTAAATGCTTGCCCTTAATGGTACAATTAAAATCGTTATAGCCA
>JAZQCG010000009.1:0-21894 GCA_045546155.1 Candidatus Enterousia sp. | reverse complement strand
CAATAAGATACCCCTTCATAGACATGGTCCAGAAGGGGCATCGTCAAATATGGGGCGGATAACCGGACTCGAACCGGCGACATTTGGTACCACAAACCAACGCTCTAACCAACTGAGCTATATCCGCCATACTGAATCTTTATGGTGGAGCTGATCGGACTCGAACCGACGAGTGCGTGTTGCATGTCATCAAGTGTCCCAACCAGAACCATATATCTTTGGTGGAGCTGATCGGACTCGAACCGACGAGTGCGTGTTGCATGTCATCAAGTGTCCCAACCAGAACCATATGTCTTTGGTGGAGCTGATCGGACTCGAACCGACGAGTGCGTGTTGCATGTCATCAAGTGTCCCAACCAGAACCATATATCTTTGGTGGAGCTGATCGGACTCGAACCGACGACCCCTTGCATGCCATGCAAGTGCTCTACCAACTGAGCTACAACCCCATGCAGGGCATTATTTTATATTGAATTATCGCAAAAGTCAATCAGTTTAATACGAATTATTAAAAAATCCCCAATAAATGGGGATTGTTTATTATGTTACAGCGTTTGCTCTATATCATAGACCATTTGTTTATACTCGTTAACGCCACGACTGCCCAGGCCTGATTTAATGTGGTGTGCCCCCACAATCAGCTTGCCAAGTTTGTGTTCGCTGTTTGCCTTGGATTTGCTTAACTGTGCATTTTCTTCGCGCAGGGTTTCGTTTTCACTGCGTGATTCATCTAATGTCGCCCTTGCTGTCGCCAGTTCTTGGTTTATTTTTTCTATTTCCTGGGATTTACCATGCAACTGCTGTTCTAATTCCTTCTTTTGTGCTTCTAATCTGGCGATTTCTTGTTGCATTTTTGCTTTATCACGCTCTAATGCGGCGGCCTGTTCGTATCCTGACTTTGGCAATTGTTCTAATGCTTCTAAATCTGCACCTAATATGGCAGAAAGGTCGTATTTAGCAGTAATCTTTCTTATTTGTTGTTGTATTTGTTGTGCATCAAAGCGCCCCTGGATGTTATTTATCAGGCTGTTTGTTGTGTTTTGCATATCTCTGCATATTATTTCCAGTGCTTTGACGTCGTATGGGACTTTGCTACGTTCTGCCTGGATTTGTTTGACCGCAGCCTTTTCCATTTGTTCAATAATTGTCCATACGATACCAAAATCTGAAATGTATCGTTTCATTAATTTATTCAGAACATTTCGCCATTGGTCTACACTAATATGCTCGCCATTTTTTGCAAGCATATCAACCAGTGCCTTGTCTGCCCCGCGTCCACATGAAAATGCACGATCAGCCAGTTTTAACAACAAAGCAGATTTAACTTTGTTATCTGTGACAATTGTGTCCAATTGACTCATAAAAGATTTTGCATATAAGTCGTTAAAAGCTTCTGTTGCTCCAACGTTCACAAATTGTCTGAATTGGCATAAAAATTTAAATGAATCCAAAAATGGGCCTGATTCTGGTGCATCTGGATGTTGCAACGCATAGTTAAGCGTTTCCATCATGTCAAAGAACGCATGGTCATCCGGATTGTGTTCGCGACTAAACTTACCCAAAAATTGCGAGAGCTCCTTGGCAAGCGTTTCTGTATACGAACGATTTGCGACATTCATAGCAAAATCTTCTAATGTTTTTCTGTCGAAATAATCTACAAAGACCTCTGCCAGCTGCGTAGGGGTCATCCATTTAACCTGTTCATTATCTTTTTTTGCCATATTTAAAATCCTTTCCTTTTTATCAACTGTATTTTACCAAAAAAGGGTAATTATTCCAAATGCTTTATTTGAAAAAAGTATATTTGTACTTGCCAAGTGCGAAATCAATTTGCTAATCTTTTTCCATGTATTAAGGAGTTTTATATGGATTATCCAATTTTAAAGTCAGAAGTCGAACAAAAAACCGCTCAAACAATCGAAGTTTTAAAGAACGAATATGCTGGTCTGCGTACTGGTCGTGCATCGGTTCATTTGTTGGATGCAATTCGTGTCCCTGTTTACGGTTCTGAAATGCCAATTAACCAGGTTGCAACCGTTTCAACCCCTGATAACCAGACATTGTCGGTTACCGTTTGGGATATTACAAATGCGCCTGCGGTTGAAAAGGCTATTCGTGATTCTGGCTTGGGCTTAAATCCAATGACAGCGGGTGGTGTAATTCGTCTGAACATGCCACCATTGACCGAAGAACGTCGTCGCGAATTGGTCAAGGTTGCCGGAAAATACGCCGAAGAAGCCAAGATTTCTATGCGCAATATTCGCCAGGACGCAATGGGTAAAATCAAACGCGCCGTCACAGACAAAGAAATTTCCGAAGATGACCAGCGTAAATTCGAAGAAGATATTCAAAAAGTCTTTGATAAGCGCGGGGGTGAGGTTGACGCAATCGCCAAAGAAAAAGAAGCTGATATCATGGCGGTCTAATTATTTGCATCAACACAAAATCGGGAATAAAAAATGTTTAAATTATTTAAATCAAAACGCATGCCGGAAACTTCTGGCAAAGTTCCACAGCACATTGCATTTATTTGTGATGGCAATCGTCGTTGGGCGGAAAACCGTGGCTTGCCACCATTAATGGGACACCAGGCTGGCATTGCAAACTTTGAAAATCTGGTTGATTGGTTTTTAAAGCGCGGTGTTTCAACGGTAACGTTCTGGGTGTTTTCAACGGAAAACTGGAATCGATCCAAAGAAGAAGTAGATTTCTTAATGGATTTGTTTTATACAGAACTAAAGAAAAATCTGAAAAACGCGATTGAAAAAAATCTGCGCTATCGTGTGATTGGATCGCGTGATCGGTTGCCAGAAAAATTAGCTAAATTGTGTGATGAATTAGAAGAAAAATCAGCCGAACATACCGGTGGAACGGTCGTGTTTGCATTAAACTATGGCGGCAAAGACGAAATTGTTGACGCAGTAAATGCGGCAATTGAAAACGGCGAACCTGTGACCAAGGAAACATTTGAAACATTTATGGATACAGGCGACTTGTTACCGGTTGATTTGATGGTACGAACCAGTAATGAATATCGTATTTCCAACTTTATGTTGTGGAAACTGGCATATGCAGAATTGCTGTTTGTACCGGAACATTGGCCAGACTTTGTAAAAAGTGAAAAACTGTGGCAATATACACTGGACGAATTTGCAAAACGTAATCGTCGTTTTGGTGGCGGAAAAAAAGCAAATTATTCTGGTAAAAAATAAGGGGTGAATCATATGTCTAAGAACACAACACTGCGAATATTGGCTGGGGCAATAATGGCGCTGGTTGCTGGTGTCGCTGCGGTAATGGAATACTTTGGATTCCCCGCGGTACGTGTACTGGGGATAATTATCGTATTGATGATGATTGTCGAAATGATATTGTGTATGAAGGCGACAAAGCAAAGTTGTCTGAAAAAAGACGGACTGACGTTTTGTTTGTTCTTGGGCTGGTTGTTTGTAATGCTGGGGGCGATTAATGCCGTTGGCTCGCGACCCCAGATTATTTTGCAGTTGTTGCTAATCATTTGTTCCGCAGATATTGGCGCATGGTTATTTGGTCGTCTGATTGGTGGCGATAAAATGTGGGAACGCATTTCGGCGCATAAAACCTGGGCGGGTCAAATTGCAGGCATCATATGTGGTACGGCTGTCTATGTTGCATATGGTATATTGCGTGGTGTGCCATTTGATGCAGCGGTTGGGATGATTTGGACTGGAATAAGTGTTGCGCTGTTGTCGCAATATGGGGATTTAACCGCCAGCTGGATTAAGCGCAAAATGGGCATCAAAGATTTTGGTAATATCTTGCCTGGGCATGGCGGAATGCTGGATCGATTTGATGGCTGGATTTATGCGTTGCCATTGGTTTGGCTGACAATGCTGTGATGTAAAAGTAAGTGAAAGGTAAAGGAAGACGGGTATGCAGACTATATTGACCATTGTTGCACTGCTGGTTGTATTGGGTGTTGTGGTTTTTGTACACGAATTGGGGCACTTTTTGGCCGCGCGTTGGGCGGGTGTTCGTGTTGACACATTTTCAATTGGCTTTGGGCCGGCATTGGTTAAATGGACTGATAAACGTGGCACTGTGTGGAAGGTTGCATGCCTGCCATTGGGGGGATATGTTTCAATTTATGGCCAAGAAGACATGTTCAACCGCAAAAAATATGCGGACTTAGATGACCAACAAAAAAAGGGACATTATCTGTCTGCGCCGGCATGGAAACAATTTATAATTATCGCCGCCGGTGTTACAATGAACTTTATCCTGGCGTGGATAATTTACACATCGCTGTTTATGTTTCAGCCGCGCCTTGTTGGAAATTCGCAATTGCCCGTCATCGGCCAGGTTATCCAAGAATCCGTCGCATTTAATGCCGGGGTAAAACCAGGCGACACAATTGTCAAGATTGATGATGAAAACATCACAAATTGGGGCGATTTAATCTTGGCCAAGGAATTAGCTTCAAACCGTGATGCAAATGTTATAATTGCCCGTGGTGACAAATTGGTAAATGTGACACTGCAGCCTGCGGAACGTTGGGGTATGGTGGCCGACGGGGCCAAGCGCGCCGATCCCGCGCGTCAAAATCTGTTTCGCGCAATGTATTCAGGGGCGCGTAAAACATATTATGAATCCAAGACTTTGGTCGTCGTGTTAAAGCAAATTGTGACCGGTGAACGTTCATCAAAACAATTGGGGTCATTTATCACAATTGCGCAATATTCAGGGGCGGCAATGTTGGCGGGGTTCTTTGCGTTCTTGTCATTGATTGCATTGTTGTCGGTAAACCTGGCGGTGATTAATCTGTTACCGGTGCCGGTATTGGACGGTGGCTATTTATTGATTTTGATTATAGAAGGCATTACACGTCGTAAATTACAGGGACGTGGCATGGAAATCGCAATTATGTGCGGATGGTTGTTGATATTGGGATTGTTTGTGCTAACAATGTGGAATGATTTAGCACGCGTATTTGGGTGGTATTAATGAAACATAGAAATGGTATTTTGATTGCATCGTTATTATCGGTTGTGTCGCCGGCGTATGGCGCAACTGTGTCGCGTATTGATGTGACGGGCAATATGCGTATGGATGCGGAATCTGTACGCATCTTAGCAGATGTCAAGGTTGGCGATAATGTTGGCACGCATCGTGCAAATGAAATCGCAAAACGATTACAGTCATCGGGCTATTTTTCCAAGATAAATGTCCGCATGTCCGGCAATGTGTTAAAGATTGATATCAGCGAAGCGCCATTGGTCAACATGGTCACGATTGAGGGTAATGATGAAATATCAACCGACGATTTAAAGAAGGAAATTAAAACCAAAGAACGCACATCATACGATGAATCAACCATTGGTGCCGATGTTCAACGTATGCTAACCATATATCAGCGCAAGGGCTTCTTTGGCACAAAAATCGAACCGCAAAAAATCGAATTGGATGACAATCGTGTCAATGTTGTTTATGAAATTACCGAGGGCCACCCAACATGGATTACCGATATTAAATTTGACGGGAACACGAAATTCAGTGACCGTACATTACGCGGGGAAATTTTATCGCGCGAACATGCCTGGTGGCGCTTTATGACCCAGTTTGATACATTTGACGAAGATCGTATCCAATACGATGCTCAAATGTTGCGCCAGTTTTATTTGCGTAATGGCTATGTTGATTTTGCGGTGACGGACACCAATGGCATTTTTACCCCTGATCGTGAATATTATTCGGTTACGTTTACCGTGAACGAAGGCGCGCGCTATAAATATGGAAAAATCAGTGTTGATAATCCTTTTGATGACGTGCCTGATGATGTGTTGAACGATGTACTGGTTGTGAAATCAGGCGACGTTTATAATGTTGACGCGGTCGAAGAAACATTGGTTAAATTGCGCAGTCGTGTTGCAGACTATGGCTATGCATTTATTAATGTTGAGCCAATTCCAACAAAAAATGCAGACGATAAAACAATCGATTTGAATTTCAAGATTCAGAAAACAAATCGTGTTTACATTAATACGATTAATATTCTGGGCAATGTTCGCACATTTGATTCTGTTATTGAACAATTAATGCCAATGCGTGCGGGCGATCCCTTCTCGTTGCAGACAGTCGAAGAAGCGCGTCAAAAATTAATGCGCACCCGTTACTTCAAAGATGTTCAGATGGTTCCAACACGTGTTGCAGGCGAAAATATGATGAACCTGGATGTGCGTGTCGAAGAACAACCAACGGGTGAATTATCTGGTGGCTTTGGTTGGTCTAATATCAATGGATTTATGGTTGATGCGGGTATAACTGAAAACAATTTCATGGGCCGTGGCCAGATTGTACAACTGCGCGCATCAATCGCAGAATACCAGAAGCAGGCATTATTCAGTTTTACCGAACCATATCTGTTCGGCCGTCAGTTGTCGGGTGGATTTGATGTTTCATACACAATGTATGATTATGCCAGCCTTGGTGGTTTTGGATATGATCGTGATTCTTTGACGGTGGCGGGACGTTTGGGATGGCGATTGACGGACCATTGGACTCAGAGTTTGCGTCTGTCTGCGGCATTTGACCAGAACTATGATGTATTTGAATCTGGTTGGCGCGCTGCAAACCTGTATACGTTGGGAACAAACCTGCGTTATCATAATTTGGATACAAATTTTGAACAAAATACACATACTGGTGTTGTTGCGAATTTGGGACTGGCATATACTGGATTTGGTGGTACTGAAACGTTTATGCGTTACAGTGGCGACATCATCGGGATGTATAAGTTCTGGGATGATCGCTGGCAAATTCGTTCATCGCTGAATTTTGGATATATTCAGCCACTGGACGGTGATTACGTATCACGTGTTTATCGTTACTTCCTGGGCGGGGAATCATTGCGGGGATTTGATATTGCTGGCATTGGTGCGCGCCTGTATCCAAATTATGCGTTGGGTGGTTTATGGAAGGTTAACGGTTCGACCCAGTTGAATTTCCCAATCTTTATCCCCGACGAATACCAGGTCAAAGGTTTTGTGTTCGCAGACTATGGTATTTTGGGCAAGCCACCCGCCAAAGAAGCAGATTACGCCGAAGCGTTTTATCACAAAGGCGACAAAGAATTGGACGAAGGCTGGCGTACATCTGTTGGTGTTGGTATTTACTGGAATACACCAATGGGGCCAATGAATTTTAGTTGGGGATGGCCATTAAAGATGACTAAATATGATCGCGAACAAAGATTCTTGCTGTCGTTCGAGACCCAGTTTTAGTCTTGACGATATGTATAGATTTTTCTTATAATTCGGTAAAAGGGAAAGGAGTAAGCCGTGAAAAAAGTATTATTGGGATTGTTTGTTGCACTGTGTCTTGCCGGCTGTGGCCAGGTTTATGATCGTGAACCGGTTGGTGTTGGGTATGACAACAATGAATTAAAATTAAGTCCATGCGCCTGCATCATGGTTTATCAGGCTTAAACCAATATTCCACCGGACAACACACGGGGGGATGATGCTGAAATATCCGGACAATTTTAATACACCAACATTTCCCGCAGGGCCGCGGATTGCTTTGTCACGCGTAATGGCAATTGGTGTAATGATTGCATTTGCTTTAATTATAGCGGTGTCTGGTGTAATGTTGTGGGCATCACGTTCCCAGCAAATTCATCCATTTTTGGTGTCTGTGGATAATGTAACGGGCGCGTGGAGTGTTATCGGACACGATCATGGTGAACGTACAATATCTACTAATCGTGCAATGCAAGAATCTGTAATCGCAGATTTTACAAAAAATTGGTATACAATTTCTGCTAATCAAAATGAAAATGACGATATGTGGTACGGATTCGCAGAAAAGTCAGAGTGCAGTGCTGACAACCTCCCAGACAAAGCCCAATTATTCTGTAGCAGTGGCGAAGATTTGTATAATTATTTCATATACAACATTGTCCCCGAATACCAGGAACGTATTGCCGCGGGCGAAACCTGGTCTGTGGATGTAGATAATATATATCTTAGTGAAACCGCCGATGTAACAGATAGCGGTGGAACGTGGCGTATCCTGACCCAGATTGATTCCAGTCTGTATGGTCCGATTCCAATTATGGCATACATTACATTGGGGTTGGATATGGAAAACTATCCGGGAACATTGGGTTTTTACGTACTAGATTTTAACGCATACAGGATGTATAACTAAATGAAGAAACTGTTGATGTTTTTTGCGGGATTGCTTCTGATGTGCCTGACGTTTGGGATGGTGGTTGTTGGCGGTGCAATCTATGATACCGCATCCAAGAAATCTATTGATACGTTCTTTTTTCAACCTGCAAACCTGTCATCACGCCGAATTGGTGATTTAAAATCTTTTGATGAATTAAATGACGAAGATATTCGCCAGATGTTGGTTGATAAATTTATAACCGAATACTTCTATGTTATTCCCGATCCTAATAACATAGCCGCGCGGTTGGGTGGGAAAATAGGTTTGCGCTGGATGACATCACCTGCTGTTTTTACCCAGTGGTCAGAAACCGTTGGCGCGGAAATAACCCAGATGGCTGACGAGCATAAGATGCGTATGGCGCGCCTTGTTGAAATGGAATTACCCGAAGATAGCGATAAATGGTGGACACTAACGTATGAATTAACAACCTGGGAACAACCCAACGATTTATCGCACGAGCCAGCGGTTACAACCGGTACAATGTATGTCAAGTTACAGTTTGAACCCGGTATTCGCCCACAAATGTATGGTGAAAAATTTGACCTAGGAAAATTCTTAGAGCAGGGTGGCGATCCATCATTAATATTCCGGTTTCGCATAGATGATATAGAGCAGGGAAACAGATAATATGATAAAGCATTTATGTATCTTTTTGGCGATGATTTTTATGACTGCACCTGTGCGGGCGGATGACTTTGATTTTGATGAAATCGCGATAACCGATGGCGCAGATGCAGACTTTATGCTGGAAACACTTTCATTAAACGAAGATGCCGGCGGTGCATCGGTTGGTGGTTTTGATATTGCTGGTGTAATGTTGGGGATGGAATTTGATAACGTCGAAACATTGTTTTATAAATCCAAGGGATTATATTCCCCGCGCAAGAAGAACAGTATCGTTTATTCCATACACAAAGACTGGAAATACAATCTGGATTACGAATGTCGTCAAGACGGGATTTATATCCCAGAAAAACTAGAACACTGTATTCGCACATTGGCCAAGAATCGTGGGTTGCTGTATGCATCTGAAATGCACTTGGTTCGTGAAAATACAGGCGAAACACTGGATGTTTATTTTACCAGTAATGCGACCGACAATCGTGTTTGGCGGATAGTATACAACAATGACGTTAACGAGCTTGAAGGGGACTCTGAAAAGTTTGAAAACCAACGTGAAAAAAAGATACTTGCGTTCTGGCAAAGTGTGCTTGATAAATACGGTGCGCCAAATTCTGGTACGGATAAATGGGTTGCGTCTGATAACGCATATGATCCAATGATGACGGCGTATTATGGTTCATTGGAATTGATTGATAATGGCCGACGTGCCGCGGACGAGTCTGCTAACATTACCAAGGCACGCGAAAACTTCAAAGCAAAATCATATGCCTTCTAAAACCACCACATATCGCCAAGGGCTGCGTGCAGAATTTATCGCACGGATGTATTTGCGCCTGCGGGGATTCAGGATTTTACACAATCGCTATATAACCGGACGCAATACCAATCGTGCCGAGATTGATATAATCGCCCGTCGTGGAAATTTAATTGTTTTTATAGAAGTAAAATCACGCCCAGATATACGTACCGCCTGTGATGCCATCACCGCGCCCCAGGCACGACGACTGCGCGCGGCGGCGGAAACATATCTTATCCAGCATCACTGGACGGGCAATGCGCGCTTTGATGTTATTGCGGTTTGTGGTTGGCGTGTTACATGGTTTAAAAATGCAATATAAAATTTGCATATCATATAATCATAATTTATAATAGGTATGTTTTCACAAGAAACAAAAAAGGAGACACTATGAAAAAAGCATTATTGGCATTGTTTGCCGTTATGACATTAGCCGCCTGCACAGGTTCTTATAAATCAGGTAATTGTGAATATGACTTCTTGTTACACAAAGATATCTCAGTTTCAAAAATCATCGGCAATATGACCGGCGGTTGTTAATAACAAATCCCCCAATTGGGGGATTTTTATTTTATTAAATCACCAGATTTTATATATTCTGGATCTGATTTTCTAAGCGATTTCTGGGCGCGCTTTGCATATTCCTTGGATTTGTCTGTGTCGCCACGTAACGCATAGTATTCTGCCATTGCCCATGCATGTCGTCCGGCATCGTCATCGCCATAACAACGCGCCAATACCCAATATGCCATCGTGGTCGGTTCGGCCAGTATTGCACGCTTGGCCAATTCAATTGCGTGCGCCGTATCCCCGGGCTTGTTTCGTTCCGCCAATACCAATGCCAATGCGGTTTCAATCTGGGGGGCATTATCCAATATTTCTAATGATTTAGTGTATGCACGAACACTGTCATCATAGTGTCCAAATTGATATTCAATATCCCCCAGCAATTCATAGAAATATCCATTGTTTGGGTTGCGGGATATTAATGTCTGGCACCCCATTTTTGCACCATCTAAATTACCGCCACGCATATTTGCAATTGCACGCGCATAAATCGCCGCATCAGATTTATCTGCATACGGATACCGCTGTAACACAGTCTTTTCATTATCTAAATATCCAATCAGTTTTGCACGTACCAGTTCATATTTTTTATCGCGCGCGTTTGTGTTTGGTGCTTTGTAGTCTGATGCATGTTCGGCGATATATTCGCGTGCATTTTTAAGTCGTTCGCGTGTTAATGGGTGATTGATTCGATTTGGATTAATTTTATTTTCCAATGCACCTGTTAATTCGCTCATTTGTTCAAACACAGTTATAAAACCATTTGGATTTTGATTTGCTTTTATCATCAAATCAATTCCCATATTATCTGCAATACGTTCTTCGTCGCGTGAAAATGCCAGCATTGATTGTTGTGCCACCCCGGACGAGCCCGCCAACACACCCGCCCCCAGTGATGGATTGCCACCCGCCACCATTAATCCAATCCCCAGTGTTTGAATTAGCATTGTGCGTTTCATTTCTGCATCCATCCGTTCAGACAGTTGAGCCATATGTCCACCAATTGTGTGCCCAAGTTCATGTGCCACAACCGCAATCAATGCATCTGGATTTTTTATTTGTTTAAGCAGCCCTGTGTAAACATAAACATCTTCGCCACCACGAACAAATGCGTTAAAATCATCATCACTGACGATATGCACGTTCAAGCGTCCCCCTTTGATATTAGCTGCACCCGCCAGTGGCGCAACCAATTCAGCCAGCAGCTTTTCAGTTTCTGTATCATTAATCAGTGTTGCCCCGAACGATGGCAGCGCGATTATACATGCCAACAAAAAAGCAAATATTTTACGCACCCTGTGTCACCCCACGATCAAATATATACATTAAATCACGTGTCCAGTTATCGAAATCATTGTCGCGTGCCGCATTTGCCGCCAGCTTAAACAAATCGCGGTGTTCACGATAGTCTACAAAATGATACTGAATCCAACCGCTTTGTCGTGTGCCCATTAATTCGCCAACCCCACGCATCATCAGGTCTTGTTCCGCTATGACAAAACCATCATCTGTTTCGCATAATACATCCAATCGCTTCATACCGTCATCAGACAGGTTATTTCCAAACACCAACACGCAATACGATTGTGTGTTGCCGCGTCCGACACGCCCGCGTAACTGGTGCAGTGCCGCCAATCCAAACCGTTCTGCGTTTTCAATAACGATAATAGATGCACGTGGTACGTCAATTCCCACCTCAATCACTGTGGTCGCGACCAGCAATGACATATCAGAATTATTATCTACAAACCGTTCCATAACTGCGTCGCGTTGTTTTTTATCCATTTGCCCATGAACCAATCCTGCATTTGGGAAATATTCGCACAGCATTTTATGGCGTTCAACCACCGCTGTCATATTAATTTCACCATTTTCAGATTCTTCGACCAATGGACAGACCCAGAAAACCTTGGCCCCGGTGGCGATTTGTGATTGAATTCGTGCAACCAATTCATTGATGCGCATCATCGGCAACTTGGTTGTCTTGATGGGCTTTCGCCCCGCTGGCTTTTCATTAATAATCGACACATCCATATCGCCATATATTGTCATAGACAGCGTACGTGGAATCGGTGTCGCAGATAATGCCAGTAAATCTGGATTGTTACCCTTTTGTCGTAACGCTTCGCGTTGTGCCACCCCAAATCGATGTTGTTCGTCAATAATAACCAGCCCCAAATCGCGATATTCAACATCGGCGGAAAAAAGTGCATGTGTCCCCACCACCAAACGTGTCCGTCCAGATTTAAGCGATATTAATTTTTCGCGTCGGGCGACCCCTTTGTCACGACCGGTTAAAATATCGCACACGATACCGATTTGGTCGCACATTGGTTTTAGTTTTGCAAAATGTTGCTGGGCCAATGTGTCTGTGGGTGCTAGCAAGGCGGTTGCTGCGCCGGTTTCGGCCATTTTTACGGCGGCGGCCAATGCAACAATTGTTTTCCCAGATCCTACGTCCCCTTGAACCAATCGCATCATAGGAACGTTTTTTTGCATATCATCAAAAATTTCTTCACATGTACGACGTTGCGCACCGGTCATTTCAAATGGCAGTGTTGCATAAAATTTATCCATTAAATCATACTTGCGTGGACGAACCGTGCGCCGATTTTTTTCATCATTGCGGTTACGACGGCTGATTACGATTGCAGATTGATGCGCCAATAATTCACAGTATGCTAATTTTGCCATATATGTCGCATTTGGCATTAAATCATCCGCAGATTCTGGGAAATGAATATGCTGTAATGCATCAAAAAATTCTAAAACCCGTTCGTCTGATTCCCCGCGCAGTTTATCGGGCAATACTTCGAATATTTTATCACGAACATTTGCAAAGACCTTCTGGGTCAGTCCTTCGCCCGCCGGATAAATCGCCTGAATAGATGGAATCTTGGATGCGTTTTGCAATTCTTCGATAAAGTCTGGATGGCTGATTGTTGGGCGTGCCCCGCGTTCCAGTTTACCTGAAATCATGCGCCATTGCCCAATCGGCAGTTTTTTTAACCAGTAATCCAGATAATTTACATTAAAGAACTGAATCACAACAGCGTTGCCCATTTTATCATTGCACAGAATCTGGGTTGGGCGACGACGACCACGGAAAAAACCGCCAGATTTATGACTTTTGACCAGTAATGGTATTGTTATAACATCGCCTGGATTTGAATCCATAACATTATCGGTTATACCGCGTGCGCGAACGTATGCCGGACGATGTAACAAGAAATCCAGCACGCGCCGCCCCCCCAGCACATCATCAAAACGCGCCGCCAGCACAGGTCCTACACCCTTGATAAATTGCAGGTCTGTATTTAAAAAATCAATCAGTTCGTGTTTCATATACTATAAACTTAGTGAAAAACACCCAAATATTCAATAATAAAAACGCTTTGCCTAAAATCACGCAATACATGGCATATTCATACAGAATAAAAATACACAGGCATGTATAAAATAATAAAAATCCCGGCAATGCCGGGATTAAATTTTTATTTTACGAACGAATATTCCATTTCCAAATGATTTGGATTATATGTTCCGTTCATAATGGCCAAAGTATCTTCGACAATTACCAATTCTTCATTTGTGGCAATCATCAAGATTTTTACACGACTGTCATCTGTGCTTATAATGGCTTGGTCGACACCTTTACGTGCCAGGGCGACTGCATTTTTTTCTTTATCCAGTTTAATGCCCAATTCTTCCAGTCCTTCACAGAACTTTTCGCGCAGATAATCGTCATTTTCGCCAACGCCCGCGGTGAATACCAATGCATCAACATGCCCCAGTTCTGCCATGAACGCACCAATATATTTTTTTACATTGTGTGCTTCCATATCAATGGCTAAGCGGCACAGGTCGTTTTCATCTTTGTTGCCTTCGACATCGCGACGGTCTGCAAAGCATTCTGTGATACCCATCAGGCCTGAATCTTTGTTCAAATGCTTTTGCATTTGGTCGGCATTGATGCCCAAACGGTTCATAACATACAATACAACACCCGGATCCAGGTCACCTGGACGTGTGCCCATTGTTAATCCCGCCAATGGTGTCATCCCCAATGATGTGTCAACGGATACACCGTTGCGAATTGCCGTGGCTGATGCACCCGAACCAATATGTAACGTAATCAGGTTGCATTGATTTGCAGGCTTGCCCAACATCGTTGCTGCGCGTTTCGAAACGTAAAGGTGGCTTGTCCCATGGAAACCATAGCGACGAACACCCAATTCACGATACCATGCACTTGGCACTGCATAGCGATATGCGTAATCTGGCATAGTCTGGTGGAACGCGGTATCGAACACTGCGACCTGGGTTGCGTTTGGCAATAACTGTTTTGCGGTAACAATACCCATTAACGCAGATGGATTATGCAATGGTGCAATCGCAGACAGTTCATCAATTGTTTTGATAACTTCATCGTTAATTTCAACCGATGATGCGAATTTATCACCACCCATAACAACGCGATGACCAACACCCTTGATTTCGTTCAGGTCAATTGATGCTTCGCGCAGCATAAACAGAACAACGTTCAATGCTTCGTTATGATTCTGCATAGATGTTTCTTTTTTCTGTTTTGTGCCATCTGGATATTTCTGGGTAACGAACGAATCCGGTAAACCGATTTTTTCAACGTTACCGCCGACGATTGCTTGTTTAGAATCCGCATCAAAAACCTGATACTTTAATGATGATGAACCACAGTTCAATGCAAGTATGTACATTTTATCCCCTTTGATTAATTGACGCGGTCAGCATAGCAAACGTTTTTAATTTTTTCAACAGTAAACTCGGAATATTAATCGCCAATTTTCAGGTGTGATATTTGTGCGAACCGCGGTCGTTTTATGGTTTACCCAGAATTCTTCATTTGCAATCATAAAACGCATCCGTAATTGGTTATATTCAATCCATGCATTTGGGGTGGGGCGCACGCGGTCACCGACACCAAACGCATAAACCATGTCCCCAATGGCATATCCGGCATCTGGGGTTTGGCATTCCAGCATTACGTTTATAATTGCGGGAATTTTATTCACTTCGCCCATTATGCATTCTGTATATGGTATCGCTGTGTTAATTTGTATTTTTGGACTGTCGACAATGGTAAATGGCGCTGGGGTAAAACGTGTAAATAATTCGCCCCAGAATTCATCAGATACATTGTTAATGTCGAATTGGCCGTCTGGGCCAACACCGTCACCGGGGGTCGGGATTTGATCAGCGCGCGCCAATGCGAACCCGCCCAGTGTTTCGCCATCATGTACACGCAATGTTTTTGCATCCGTGTCAAATGATATTTCGCCCGGCATACCTGTAAAATTGTTGTGCGCGTCGGACGTTCCGCGCCGTATTTGCAGAATTTTAGACATATTATTTCCTTAGATTTGTAAGATGTTGTTAACAAAAAAACACCGCCATGAACGGCGGTGCGAATAAATGTATTATATCATAAAAAGACATAAAAATCAAGCTGCAATGGTATGGTTGCGCTGGAATTCCAGGAATTTTGCCATTTTTTCAGCATCGAAATCTTTTTGCGCCTTCTTTTTAGACATTGTGAAACGGTTATAGAAGTCACCTGTGCGGCTGTCGCGACCTGTTTCCAGATAGTTCCAGTAATCACGCAGTTCGTTCCACTGGTTTTTATGCTTGTCATCCCACTCTGACATAATTGTATCGCGTCGATTGATTTGTTCGGTCAGTTCATTAATTTTATCTCTGGAATTTTTAAATGTTTTGATTTTATCGGCGCGGTCATTGTTGCTGGCCTGGGTTGCATTATAGCGCTGTTCTGCACGATTAAACGCATTTTGTTCGTTGTTTAAAGCGTTTTGTGCATTGGTTTCTTCGGTAATTGCATTTGCGATACTGTTATTTGCAACTTCGTATTCGCCACCCGGTGCTCTACCAGTACGCAATTCATCTTCCAGATTCCGACGTTCAGATAACTTTTGCTTGCGCTGTTCATACAGCTGATTGTATTTTTCTTGTAATTGCTTAGCCTTTAATTCTTCCATAGCATTTGCATATGGTGTTGGTATGGCTGATAATTGGGTTTTGACCTGACTATATTCATTACGCAAACGAGCGCTTTCATTTGCTAGGTCTGCGATTTTCTGTGGCAATTCAGTATTGTATTTATCAATCGTCGCTTGAAACCCATCTTTGGCTTGTTTCTTTTGCTGATACGTTTGGTTGGCTGTATCTAATGCCGTTTGTGCGTTGTCAAGTTGGGTCTTTCTTTGGGCTTCGATTTGTTTGCCGCGCTCTTGATGGCGTTCATACATTGCCAGGTTGGCTTCTGTAATCCCGGTGTTGTCTCTTCTGATTGTTTCTGCACTTCTTACTGCATCGTCGGCTGCATTTTTGGTTCTGCGTTCGTTATCTGCGGCGGCTTTGTCGGCTGCGTTTTGCACTTCCCATGCTTGCGCATTTGCGTCAATTTTGTCTGCGCGTCCCTTAAATTTGCTGCCTGATTTATTAATAGTATTTCCAACTGCGGTAATTGTATATCCGACCACTTTTAACATTGTTTCCAGGGTTTGATCCATCACCACACCGAAAAATTTTGTAAATTCATTGCTGTTTATAGATAATTTTGGATCGGACAGCAGGGTCAGTTTTTCCTTGCTTAATTTATCCATAATCTTACTGGTGGTCAGACCGTATTTACAAACAGAAATAACCTCCATCGCGGTCTTGGCTTCTTCGATTTTGTTATCGCGAATTGCGCGCGTAATCAGTTCTTCTATAACTGCATTTAATTGCGTACCGTGGCTAAGTGCCCCTTCGTATGCCTTGGGCATAATATTTTTAATTTCCCCCAGGGTTTCTGAAAGCCAGCCAAAATGTTGTGCCGCCGATGCGGATTTTTTTAACAGTTCGTTTTTTACATTGCCTGCGGCCTTTGTAATCCCATCCAGACCATCTGTTGGTTTAACCTTTTCTTTGTCCAGTGCTGCGACAATCTTGGCGGCCTGGGGTGAAAAGTAAAGTCTGTCGCCCTGTAACAGTTTCCATTTTTCAAAGACATCACTGTATGTTTCTTTGCGCCACTTTTCAAATCGTTGCAGTGGGGTTAATGTATCGTTTGGCGTATCGGCCAAGAAATTTGCACTGTTTTTATCTTCGTATGCCGTTTTCTTGTTTGCTTCTTCTATTGCGGACGTAATTTTATTAGTTGGGAATTGTTCGCGGATTTTTTTGTTTTTTGCAACAATGCGCAGTAAATCCTTGTGACGTGTTTTGAATTCGTTCAGTTTCGCATCGTCAACATGTTTTTCATCAAAGCCATTTTGGATTTTGTCAAAATCACATCCTGTAATCCCCAGTTCGTCTTTATAGTATGATAAATATTCAGATACTCTTTTTAGCTTTTGTTGAAATTCATCATCTGTGTTATACGTTTTCTTGGTCAAACCATCTTTTAAATCAGATGCAGAAATAATTCCCCACTCGTTCAGCTTAACAGAAAATGTTGGCCCCATCGCAGGGTCGTTCAACAATCCTAATAAATTTGCAATTTCTGTTTCTGCTTCTGTGTTTGCGGTTACACTTGAAAATAATTTGTCTGCGGGTGGATTTGGATCACCGAAATTATCATGCAAAAATGTGGCTGCTTCTGCGTTATATGTGTCTGGATCGGACGAATTTGCAAACTTAGACTTGTTCGCAGACATTGTGCGAAACGCATTGCGGAATTCTATATAGAGCTTTTTCCACTCTTCATCATCCATTGCCCATGGATTTGAATCGGGGGCGGCGGGCGGTGTTGGCGCATTACCATCTGGAATTTCATTGTCGACCCATTTTCCGTCCGCATCCTGATGAACCAGGTCGCGCTTCCAGATTTTCATATCGCTGTCTTTGGTGAAATCGTCGCCACCTTCGATATATTTGATAAATGTTTCGCGCTTTTCAGGCGGCATTTCGTTGAAATGCAACTGCATAAAATATTGCAATAAAAATTTGTCCATTTTAACGGCCATAAATACCACCTTTATTCTTACCCCACTTATTATAGTGTAAATTTGACAAAAATTCAATATTTTTGGTGTTTTTTATCAGAAAAAAGGTATATACTAATCTCGACAAAATGGGGGATTTGCATGCGACGGTTGTTGGCTGGAATATATGGATTTGCATTTTTTAACAAGTTTTTACTGTTAACGCCTGTTTATGCTATTTTTATGCAGCAAAATGGTCTGAACGATTTGCAGCTGTCTACAATGTTTATAATTTCCGCCCTGGGGACGATTTTATGCCAAGCCCCCATCACTTTTATCACAAATCGTCTGGGCCAGCGCTGGTCAATGATGATTGGACAAATGTTAAAGGCTTTTGCGATTGTGCTATGGTTGGTTATGCCGAATTATACAGGCTTTGTTATTGGTATGTTTGCTTGGGGTGCTCAGACTGGATTTCGCAGCGTTGCATTTGAAGGACTGGTATACGATGCGGTGGCATCATATGGCAAAAAACGCGACTATTCCCGCATATTGGGGCGCAAGTCTACCTATGAATCGATTGGGGTTGCATTATCGGCATTTGGTTCGTTGCTGATGTTTATGGGGTATGCGTGGGTGACGTGGGCATCGGTTGTGGCGATATTAATATCTATGATTTGTTTGTTTATATTGCCATATATGCCAATTAAATCGTCCAAGAATATTGTTGCGATGCCAATGCGTAAATTGTTTCGCTCTGGATTAAGTATTTGCCTTAAAACCCCATGTCTAATGTCTGTTATGATGTTGTCACTGTTGGTTATAAATATACCATTTCTGGATGATTTTTTAAGCCCAATTGGATTACAGGTTGGTATCCCAACAGAATATGTTGGAATTGTTCCGCTGGTTTTGTTGGGCTGTGCAACAATTGGCCAGCGTTTTGCATACAAATTTACCAACATGTCTGAAATATTGCTGTATTCCTTGATTGGGGTTGTTGGGGTGGCATTTATATCATTTGGTATGTCGTATGATGTTGCTTCTTTGTGGGTAATGGGAATTGCATATATGCTGTTTTATGGCATTTATACTTTGCTGTATTCACGTTTTCAGCACATGATACCATCCCGTCATCGTTCGGTTGTGCTGTCGTTTTATACAACATTAAATTATCTGTTGTATATGGTTGTGTGCGGTATTGTCGGATTGGGCTCAACCCTGGGCAGTTGGCGTTTTAGTATAATTATACTTGGTATTTTAATGCTTGCTGTATGCGCGTGGGCATTGCTTTATGTGCGTTGCCGCTGTTCGGCCCGGAATTAATTTTATACCTTTTATTTTAAAAATAGGTTATAATTCCCCCAAATGGGATTGGAATCATGAAAAAGAAGTCGTCTTTGCGTCGTTTTTTGACGAACATTTATGCGTATATATTTTTTAATAAATTGCTGTTATTAACCCCTGTGTATGCTGTTTTTATGCAGGAACACGGTATGTCAGATATGGCATTGTCGGCACTGTTTATCATTTTGTCTGTCGGCACGGTTATGAGCCAACTCCCAGTCACCTGGATAACAAATAAACTAGGGCAAAAAAATGCCATAAATCTGGGCCAGGTATTAAAGGCGTTTGCCTTTGCGCTATGGCTGATATGGCCGACCTTTTGGGGATTTGCGATTGGTATGTTTTTATGGGGGGTACAATCTGCGTTCTTTAACGTTGCGTTCGAAGGTTTGCTTTACGATGAATTACGTGCGCGCCGTCACCATGACATTTATGCGCGTGTGCTGGGGATGCGATACAATGTGTCGGCGGTTGCCGCGGCATTATCGGCGTTTGGTTCGTTGCTGATGTTCGTTGGGTACGAGTGGATAACACTAGCCTCATTGATTTCTGTGGCGATTTCTATGATTTGCATTAATCGAATCCAGATGCGCTCGCATCCGCTCAATCCGTCCCGTCGCGTGCGCAAGACAAACTTTATGAAACTGTTCCGCACAGGTACGCGTATTTGTATTCAAACGCCATGTATCTTTTTAATGCTGATGTTAACACTGTTGGTAAGTAATATATGTTATCTGGATGATTATTTAAGCCCGATTGGCATAGAAATAGGTTTGCCGGTTGTATATGTTGGCTTGGTTCAGTTTTTTGCCCTTGGGTGCAGTATCCTTGGCCAGACATTTGCCCATCGCTTTAAATCTGTGCCGGATTGGATTTTGTATTCTTCAATTTGCCTGGCGGGTGGTATGTATATGTTGTTTTCAGTGTCCTATAATGTTGCCGGATTGTGGGCATTGGGGGCGGCCTACGCATTGTTTGCAGCAATTTATATTTTGTTATATTCACGATTCCAAGATTTCTTGCCGTCTTCATATCGTTCTGTAATCTTATCGCTGTACAGTATTGGTGATAATATGATTTATGTTGTGACGTGTCTGTTAATTGGGCTTGGTGGCACAATGGGCAGCTGGCGTTACAGTATCTTTATCCTTGGCGCGATAACAGTCCTTATTGGTCTGTGGGCATTGATGTTTATTCGTAATCGGTGTGCCGCCCAATATAATCCAAATATTCGTGTTCTTAAAACGACGCGCCCAGCCGGCGATGATATTGTATAAGACGTATATGTTCCTGTACATATTGCCGGATAAAAAATATACAATGCGGATATGAAAGTAAATATCCGCAATTTTTTATTAAAATCTTTGCCGTATTTAATGTCTATTGCCGGCGGTATTATTTTGTATACGGGCGCTATTGATAATGCACCAAATGCAAATATTCGTGATCTGGTTATAAATGTGTCGGCATCATTGCTGTCGATTCCACTGGTGTTTTTGCTGTACGATTATACTAATTCGCGTGTTGCCCGCCAGATGAAGAAATCCGTTGTTCACAGTATGAACGATAAATTAAACAGTGTCCTGGTCAACACTATATTGATGTTGCGCGCCGCAATGGGTGTTCGTAATAAACTAAGTCTGGAAGGTTTGAATCGTATGCTAGTATGGCGTGCGCCTGAAATTGCGCGCCGATTGAATATTACACCGCGGGTGCTGGATTCACTATATTCATGCCATAATGATCTGGATACATTGTTATTTCGTAACAGTCAAACGAATACTTTAACACCAGACCAAGTTCAAATTTTATCATCCATTGCGCGTGCTATGGCGCATTTGATAAATGAAACGAAATTTCATAAAAATCGGCATGTTTCTGCAAAATATGTTGAAAATATAATGGGGCATATCTTGGATTGGTTGGATGCAGACAGTGTGGCTGCACTTAACCTGGCGCATCATTTGACACCCTCTGAATCAGTTCCCGGGCAGGGCACAAAAAATAAAAAATAAGAATTTTTGTTATTTTTTCTTGATTTTTATTTTTAAATGTGTCAAAATTGCCCCCGTACCTTGGAAACAGAACCTTGCGTTCTCCCTTTCCAGGTCCGGTTTTGGGGACATAGCTCAGTTGGTAGAGCAAATGACTTTTAATCATTGGGTCCAGGGTTCGAGTCCCTGTGTCCCCACCAAAAATTTAACGACCGCTTGCCGGTCGTTTAATTTTTGTATGGGGCGCGGACGAGAACCCAAAAAGGGTTCGGAACGCCAGTTGGTGAAAACAAGCGTATGCGCCGTTTGAACCTTACGTAGTGAATGGGGCCCATCGCGCCGACGCGGCGCAGATGGGGATTTACAGTCCCTGTGTCCCCACCAAAAATTT
>JAZQCG010000008.1:0-13327 GCA_045546155.1 Candidatus Enterousia sp. | reverse complement strand
TCGATGTCGACTCATCGCATCCTGGGGCTGGAGCAGGTCCCAAGGGTATGGCTGTTCGCCATTTAAAGCGGTACGTGAGTTGGGTTAATAACGTCGTGAGACAGTTAGGTCCCTATCTACTGTGGGCGTTGGATATTTGAGTGAACTTGACCTTAGTACGAGAGGACCGGGTCGAACGAACCTCTGGTGTACCTGTTGTCGCGCCAGCGGCACTGCAGGGTAGCTATGTTCGGAACAGATAACCGCTGAAAGCATCTAAGCGGGAAGCTGGTCACAAGATGAGATATCCCCATGAGTTCAGTTCTAGACTAGGACATTGATAGGCTGTGTGTGTAAGCCCTGTGAGGGGTTTAGCTTAACAGTACTAATCGAACCATTGACTTTTTATCTTATCGTCTTGACTTTTATAAGTCTTGACGGTATGCTTGAAGAGAACGTTTAAGTTTAATGTGATTCTTGCATTAAATGTCATTACCGAAATTACCGCGGTGATGCGTAGCATCATCCAGGGAATATTCGGTAATCCAGGAAAGTTTATGATGTTCGCTGGATTTATTCTGGTGATTATTGAGCGGGAGTCACCCTCTGTTCCATCCCGAACCAGACAGGGAAACCCCGTATCGCCGATGGTACTTTGGCTTAAGCCACGGAAGAGTAGGTCGTCGCCAGAATAAATCCAGTTTATCGATATAAAAACCGAATTCCACCGCCCACTTGGGCGGTTTTTTTGTTGCGTATCGCGCTTGATTTGTTATTATCACGAATAAGAAAAAAGGATTTAAAATGCCAGTTACCTTATTGGGTATATATTACAATATGTCAGATGCGGTCAAAGTGTACCATCACGAAAATGGCGAAGTGCATGTAACAGGCGGCGATGAATTTTATGCCGTGCACATTATCAAGCAGACATCCTCATCGTCCGAAGAGTATAAATCACGTGGACGTCTGGACGCGTTGGCAGCGGGCGAATTTTTCAAGGTGGCGTGTCGCTATCTGAATGACGAAATCAAATGGACCGAACCCGTCCGTAAGTTTAGTTGTAAATATAACCCAAACCGGTCCTGTGGTTGCACGGATAAAAATTGCCCAAGCGCCCTGGGCGGCGTGGCGTACAGGGAAATTTTTGGCGCCGCATGTCCGTTTCGCAAAACACGATAATCCCCCGCCCGATTCCGGGCGGTTTTTATTTAATTTGTTTTAGGAATACTAACTCCTTTTAAAAAAAATGAATTTTTTCCACAATTGGCTTTGCACGACCAATGAATTTCAAAGGAGAGAGACGTGGCAACAGTCCAAGAGCTTAAGGTTTATCATACAGCCCTGTGGCATACAATAAACTATATTGCAAAATTAAATGGTAAATCTTGTTCGGGGCTGGCGATTGAATGCGGGCTGGATTCGACTGTTTTTAATACCAGCAAACGTCAATCAAAGTATGGCCAGCCACGTTGGCTGTCGGGGGATACGTTGGTTAAAATCATGGCGGCAACGGGGATAACACCAATTCAATTTGCACAAATATACCAATCGTTCCTAGATGCAACCTAGTCAATTAAATACGCCCGATATGGGCGGTTTTTTATTGCCAATTAATATACGGGTGCTACAATATTCCCAACCGAAATCAAAGGATTCAAAATGTTATCTGGTTTACGTGCCAAGGCAAACGCCGCCAAAAAGGGCAGATGTAAAAATTTAATCGCCGTCCTAGAAGAACCATCAGATCCAAAAAACATTGGTGCGGTTATTCGTAATATAAATGCCCTTGGGGTAGAGAAGTTATACATCGTTGATTCAAATAATATTGTGCCAGATACCTGGGATGAAATCCGCACGCGCAAAACATTACTTAAATCGTCGGTCAGTGCGGTTAAATGGACGTTTGTAAAAAAATTTAAATCCACAGCCGAGTGTATGGACCATCTGGAAAAAAATAAATATGTATCGGTGGTGACGTCACCCCATATCAAAGGGCGCACAAACGTAGTTTTACAGCATGGTGATTTTACGCAAAAGCGTTTAGCCGTATGGTTTGGGAACGAGGCCCGCGGCATCAGTCCCCAGGCCGTAGATCGCAGCGCGGCATGCATTAATATTGAAATGTATGGAATCATAGAAAGTTTTAATCTGGCGGTGTCTACGGGTATTGTTTTATACGAGATTACCAAGCAGCGTCGTGCATATCAATCCACCCACACACGCGGTCGTCGCAAAGATCCTGCAATCGCACCCATCAAATAATTAAAGCCAAAGTGGGGTAAGCAAAATGAATCAAGCGGTCAAAGAATTCAGCAACCGTCGTGGTAAAGTGTCGGTTACTTTTGATGGGTTTACATATAATGTACGCTACACATTGTATTCAAACCAGAAATCAGGTCGCCCAGTCACAATTCGTGAATTTACGAATTTGGATGGGATGCTGGCGGGGGAATATTTTGCCGCCGCCAAAAACGAATTAAAAGGCAAACCCTGGGTCGAACCTGTACTTAGTTGCACATATATGAAAAAAGGCGCAAAAATTTGCAGTCGTGACAGATGTCCATCTAAACTGGGTGGCGCAGCATATTGGGATATTTTTAGCCTAACATGCCCATATCGTCAATGCAAATCGCGATAAATAAATCCCCATCGGTTATGGGGATTTTACTTTGGTTTTATTTATGATATAATTAAAACTATGAAGAAATTTAATCGTGCTGTTCATAAATCAATGGGGCAAATGCCACCCGTACTGCGCCAATTAATTGGCGATTCCGATGTTGCTACTGCGACGGCTGAATTTCAAGACTTTATGACGGCACTGGCAACGGAATTCCATGCCCAGTTATCAATGGACATTAATCCAAAGGATATAAGGCTGCAACCTGCTACGGATTTATTTGGACAAAAGGTATCCATTGATTATGTGGCATCTGGGTCTGTGGGATCGGTTTATAAAATACAAATTGGCACAAATACATTTGCATTTAAAATTAATCGACGCGCAACTACTGCGGAACTGGGGGTTATGCCATTACAGAAACGTGTACGTGGTTTGGTAAACAAGACCTATATGGGCGCGGTTTTTAATTTTGACGGGCGTAAATATTCGTGGGTTATATCTGATTTTATTGAAAAAGATCGCGCAAATAGTTTTGAAGCCGCAATGGAAAAACTGTATTTCGCATATATTACTAAGGGTATAAATATAACCGATGGGCATCCCAATAATTTCAAGGATGGGCGATTAATTGATACTCCATCCCTGGGGATGCGTGTGGGTGCAATCGATGATATAACAAAATTGACACGTGTGGAACGAAATATAGTGCAACGCATGGCGTACTGTATCAAGACTGATGACATGTCGCGCTTTGAAGGGCTGGTATCTGCTGCGCGTGTTAAAAATCCAGCGGTGATAAATTATATGTTTTATGCGATGAAGTTTGCAAAAGGGCCAACCTTTGCCGTCGGCAAGACAGATGATTTTTCAACAAAGTTGCGCCGATATGAAGCGGTTATAAATTCAGCAAAACAGCAAATTAATCCGCGTAATTCGGTTGCAGCCACCATGGCCCAGAAAATAATAACCGGCTATAATAAATAAACTTTTGTGTTTGTTGGTTGAATTTACTTGACTTTTGTCTGGTTGTATATACAATACGCGTCGCACAAAAGATTGAAAAAAGGGCGCATAATATGCAAATGGCAAAAGAATTACAGACATTTGAACGCAAAAACGGCACGATTGTGTTGGCTGCTGATGGGGCACAATACATTATTACAACCGCCCAGCGTGTTCGTATGGATTTAGTACTTGCGACAAAATCTGTTCGCACAAATATCAATGACGCCATTGACAAGTTTAACGAGCATAAGGCACGCATTATGTCATATGCCCATTGCAACGGTGACGAAGAACATTGGCGCTAAGTATTTTTTTTTTAGATCCCCGTTTGGGGATTTTTTTATATCATAACCCCGATAAAGTGACGGGCCATTTCGCCAATTATAAAAGCGGCAATTGATACACCTGCGCATATTAATAGCATTTCGATTGCGTGTTTCCAGAAATGCGTTCTGTTTATTCGGCAAATCCCCATATTACATGTAAAGATAATAATAATCGCAATTACAAACGAAGACGTCATCGCAGCGCGTATATTCATTGCAACAAAAAATGGAATTATTAATAAAAAACTTGTACATAAGTATGCAAGTCCTGTGACCGTACCAATTGTCACTGCGTGATTGTTCTTGCTGGTTTTCTGTGCCAGATAATTTGAAGCCGCCATAGACAACCCGGCCGCAACAGCGGATATAATAGCCGTCATAATGATTATATATCGGTTGGCTAATGAAAAAGTTAGGCCTGCGATTATGCCGGTTTGTGATACCAATGCATCATGCATCCCCAGTACAATTGCCCCCATCAGGTTATTTTTAATGTCTGTCATAATGAAATTATATCATTGCAACATCTGTTATGGCATTGGGAACGATTTCATAGTAATTCCAGATTTATCAGGGATTTTATTATTTACACTAATATTCAAAAATGATATAATTCACCCAAGAGATGAGAAAATTTGCGACATGTTTTTTCGCATTTGTTATTTGTGCGCCATCGGCGTTTGGCGCAACTGCTTCGCGTGTAATCCCGACAACAAAAAGTGATTCAGATACAACATCAATCACCACCCAGACACAAAAAAATACGGCACGTTCCACTGTTTCGCGTACTGTGTCCCGTGCGGCTGTATTGGATACAAGCGATGGCGCAACAGCCACGCCAAAAACAATTGTGCGCAGCGCATCACGCGGTACAGTGACCCGAAATTCATCATCACAAAATAATACGGCAACCGATAAACTGGATGCTGCGGTAAATACAGTTGGCCGTAATGCCCGTGTTTCCGCCGCCAGCATTAATAACAACCCAACACTGCGTCGCGCAGGGGTGACATTGCGCCCCTCTACGGCTGAGGTTGGCGGGCGCGCCACAATTGGTGGAACAGATGTTCAGACTGGCTCGAACCTGGATGACAGTCTGCGTGGTGTTCAATCACGTGCCGCCACCCGTGAAAGTATATCAGAGGCCAAAGAGCGCCTGGAACAAACAGCCGAATTAAACAAATCATGCCAAGAACAGTATAATGATTGCATGGACCAGTTTTGTGCAGTTATCGATGCAAACCAGGGACGTTGTTCTTGTTCGTCTAATTTGACCAAGTATACCAAGGTCGAAGAAGCCGTCAAAGAAGCCAATACGGAATTAAACAACGTTGCGCAACGTATTCGTTATGTCGGATTGTCTGCGGATGAAATTCGCGCCATATTAACCGAGACCGAGGCCGAAGCCGCCCTGTCCGGTCAAAAAGACACAACCGAAACGCGCAATATGTTGGCAGAAATCGAAGATTTAATCAAAGATCCAGTCAGCAACACCGCATCATATTCTGGGGATTCATTTGGGTTGGATTTAAATCTGGACTTTTCTTCTAATTCTGCAGATATGTTCAGTTTGGATTTCTTGAATCTGGACTCTAATACCAGCTTTTCAAATTTACGCGGAACGGATTTGTACAATGCCGCGCGCAGTCGTTGCAGTACTATTTTAAACCAGTGCAAGGGTGCGGGTGCAACATCAAAACAGATTACTGGGAATTACGACCTGGCGATTGACAAGGATTGCATTGCCTATGAAAAAGGGCTGAAAAAAATGAACGAAACATTGGTTTCCAATGTTCGCAGTGCTGAATTAATGTTACAGAAGGCACGCTTGGCCGTTCTGCAAAACAAAAATCAATATGATGCTAAGGGATGCATTGCTGCGCTGGACACATGTATGCGTGATGATATGGTCTGTGGTGATGATTATTTCAAATGTGTTGACCCGACCAAGCGGTATATTGATGAAAATGGCGAAGTGGTCTTGGGGCAAAATATCACATTGATTACTGAATTTATGCAAAACTATAACAATGCCAGCATTGATTCAGAATTCTTAAAGGGCGCGGATGCAGATACTTTTAAAATAACCCCCGAAACATGCAAACCATCCAGCAGCACGGATACAACGGGTGGCAACGGCGCATGTGTTACTAAATACTTGATGGAAAAAATTGGCACAGGGGACAAGGCAACCGATGGCGGACTGTGCCGTGCAGTATTGGACAAGTGCCAGTATTATACATATCGTGAAAATAAATATCAGCCATACAATGACATTGTTGTAAATTATATTCAGCGCGCAATGGTAAATATCCGTGCCGCCCAACAAAATATTATATCTGAT
The DNA here is from genome assembly GCA_045546155.1 of Candidatus Enterousia sp. Taxonomy (GTDB): domain Bacteria; phylum Pseudomonadota; class Alphaproteobacteria; order Rs-D84; family Rs-D84; genus Enterousia. Next base: position 7,047 of record JAZQCG010000008.1, on the reverse strand, counting down.
TATGCGTCTGATTGTATGGTCGATGTTGCCCAGTGTTATAATAACCAAGTAACCCAGGTTAATGCTTGGTCATCCAGCGCCAGTATAAACAGTGTCTATAACGTGATGCGTGGTGCGTGCCGAAACGTTGCATTGACATGTGGATATGCAATCTTTGCCGGCCCTCCTGCCTTAGATCCAAACAACGGATCGCCAACGGCTGGCTGTCCAGCGGCGGCAAAGTTATCAGCTGGTCCAGAACAAAATAACGAATATGTAAATTGTATATCTGAAATGTTCTATGAATCATTGCTGTGCCCTGCAAATTCAGAATACAAGAAGGAAGGCGGTGCAGCCGGTGAAAATGGTTTTGTAAATGCTGTATGTAAGTGTTTGTCGGGTTATGAACCGGTTGGTACACAGTGTATGAAACAATGTGATGCTTCATTGGGCTTTAAGACCGGTGTACGTGACGCATATAATAATTGCGTATGCGAAGATGGGAAAAAACTTTCCGGAACGAAATGTGTAACCCCCGCAGAATAAAAAAACCGCCCACGGGCGGTTTTTTAATAACATACGATTATTTATTAATAATTTCCATAAACGCATTGTGCGCCGACAAATCATCCGCCGGGACGTCAAACGTTCTGTATGGAAAATCGCCACCAATTTTTGGGTGTGCCAGCATGGCTGCATGTTGTTTTGCGATAATTTCAGAAACATCTGGTGCGGGCGCAGTATTTTCCAATTCCATATAAACCTTAGCTAAAATTTCCGAGTCGATTAATGCCCCGTGTGCATCTGCACGCGCGGTCAGTGATATTCCATACCACTTTGCCAATGCGTCCAATGAATAGCTTTTTGGACCAAATACACGATTTCGCGCGATAACAATAGAATCCATCTGTTGACTGCGTGGAATCTGTGGCAGACCCAATTTCGCCAATTCGTGATTTACAAATGGAAAGTCAAAGTCAAATCCGTTATGTGCAACAATCGGACTGTCGCCAATGAACGCCAAAAATTTTGGTGCGATTTCAGACATTTTTGGTTTGTCTTCCAAAAAAGCATTAGAAATCTTGTGAACCATATATGTATCTGGTGGAATAATTTTTCCTTCTGGATTGATATATTCATGAAAGTTATTATCGGTAATTTGCCCATCGATGATTTCGACCGCCCCAATTTCAATAACGCGATCGCCGCGCAAATATTCAAACCCCGTTGTTTCAATGTCAAAGCAAATAACACGTTTCATTTCCCCAATCCCATGATAAAATATATTTTTGATAATAATTGTTTGTGGTATTATAATGAAACGATGACTTTAATGCTAGAAAATCTTAATCCGGAACAACGTGCAGCAGTAGATGCCGTAGAAAACGGCCCTGTATTGGTGACGGCGGGGGCAGGAACAGGAAAAACAACGGTGCTTATTGCTGTAATGGCTTCAAAGCTTTTAAAAGAAAGAAAAGCAGTTCCATGGGAAATTTTAGCGATCACATTTACAAATAAAGCCGCTAGAGAAATCAAAGCGCGTGTCCAAGAAGAAGAGGGCGGTGTAAATTTACAGTGGTTAGGAACTTTCCATTCTGTATGTTTGCGTATACTACGCACACATACGACGCTTGCTGGTTTACAGCCAAATTTCTTAATCTACGACGAAGATGATCAGCTGTCTGTTATAAAAACTCTGATGGGCGCATCAACAAAGAAACCATTAGAATATGTTGAAGAGTTTTCAAGATTGAAAGATAAAGGGCTTATTGCATATCAAAGCAAAGATAAATTATTTAATGCGTATAATGCAGAATTACAGCGCCTGAACGCGGTTGATTTTGGTGATATTATATTGCGCGTTTTAAAATTATTTAACGAACATCCAGACATCTTATCACGATACCAGAATCAATTTAAATATATCCTTGTTGATGAGTTTCAGGATACTAATAATGCACAAATGGAGTTTTTGAAATTTCTAGCACAAGGTCGCGAAAATCCAAACATTTATTGCGTAGGGGATGAAGACCAATCGATTTATTCATGGCGTGGTGCGGAAATAGAACACATAGTTAATTTTAAAAAAACATTTCCAACTGCAACCATTAAAAGATTGGAAACGAATTATCGTAGTACATCAAATATTTTGAATGCTGCGAACTCATTAATAAAACATAATAGCGATAGGTACGACAAGGTTTTGCATACGTATAACGTAACAAATAATGGTGAACCGGTTTATGTTTTATCATTGCCGTCTGATAGGGAAGAAGCTCAGTTAATATGTGATTATATTAAAAATAAATCAGATGGTGATTATTCTAAGTTTGCTATTATGGCACGATCTGAAAAATACTGGACAACAATAGAAAAAGAATTAGTTAGATGCGCTATTCCATACAAAGTGCTTAGTGGAACGAAATTTTATTCCCGTACAGAAATTAAAGACGTTTTATCATATATCAGGTTACTGGTTGTACCTTCAGATGATATTGCTTTTAAGCGTGTTATCGGCAAACCTAGCCGCCAAATAGGCCCAAAGGCAATTGAAAAAATCAAGCAAGCTGGCTCAAGCCTGATGTTGGGATTGCGCGGGGCAATATTATCATCTAAACAGCGTCTAGGGGCAGATGAATTTTTGTATGCATTTGACTTTGATTGGCAATCAATGTCCCCTCAAGATGCGGTAAAAGAATTGTTGCAAAGAAGTGGATACCTGGATTGGCTAAGCAAGGATGAGAATTTTTCTGATAAACTAGAAAGGATAAATTTCTTGATAGATAAGGTGGTTGCAGATTATGAGACACTGGGTGAATTTCTGGATTTTGCTGCACTAAAAACAAATGAAGACGATGAAAATACCGGGAATTATGTCAGTCTTATGACAATCCATGCCGCCAAGGGGTTGGAATTTGATACTGTCTTTTTGCCCGCCTGGGAGGAAAACCTTTTCCCCAACAAAAAAACTCTTAACACACAAGAGGTATCGGAAGAGCGTCGCTTGGCCTATGTTGCAATAACGCGTGCAAAAAAAATTTGTGTAATAAGTTATGTCACAAGTCGCTGGATGTATGGCGAGGCTCAATCCAATTCCCCCAGTCGTTTTATCACTGAAATGGATAATCGCTATCTGGATTTCCAAGGTGGCGCACCCCGCGCGCGTACGTATTATGCACCGACCCAATGTTCGTATGATGCGCCCACGCGCCCACGTCCCGCACCAATCCAGAATAATACGTTCAAGGGGAAATTTGTCACGCACCAAGAATTGGGTTCTGGCGTGGTTATCGAAGATGACGGTAATATATTAACTATTGCCTTCAAGAACAAGGGGATTAAAAAAGTCGCCCGTCAATTTGTGACTGTTAATTAATCAGATTTTTTGACCGTATCCCAAATTTGCTTGCCGGTTTTATAAACGTCCTTGGCCAGTGTTTCAACATCACTACGTAATTTTTTACCAAATTCGTCTTTGATGCTACCGCCCCAATCCTTGGCGATTTCATCGGCGCGACTTGCTAAATACCACACTAAAAATCCAGTTATCATCATTGGCATAATACCAACGTCTTTTAGTTCTGGAATCATTGTCGTGCTGTTGACGCCAATAAAACCACTCATCAATGCGACGCACACTGCGATTACCACCGATAACACGACAAAGTAAATCGCAGCACTTACTACGCGTCCAATTTGCGCGTTCAAAGATTCTGCCTTGAACAGGCCTGTGAACGAATTATAGACTGTCCCAGGTATTCCCTTGTACGAAGTTTTGGTAACTGTTTCTGCGACCGCTGTAAATGGCAGCATAATAATTGCCAAGAACAGGTCTGCTATAACACCAAACGCCATAAACGTAAATTTCCATGCATTAACAATAAACATGCCTATAAACACAACCCCCAATACAAACAGGAAAAAACTTGTTCCAATTGACTGTTTTATGTATTCCCACCCCAGTGCAACCCCGCTGCTAAAATATCCAGACAATCGTGTTGGTAAACACATAATGTTTGCAGCGGCATCTGCATCAATAATTGCATTTTGCGCGATTTGTGATGAAACGTATGTGTGTATGGCGGCGCAGGTATCTGGTAATTGCACCCCAACAACATTGGATGTCACGTTCAGTATTGCATCGGCCGTATATGTCCCGACCAGCATAATTGGTGTCATCAGCATCATAAATATTCTTGCCGGGCCAGCACTTAACACAATAATCCAGAACGCGACTTTCAGGGTTTTGATTGTGATTTCTTTGCCCAGTTTTTTTATGTCCCATCCTGTTTGCATATTGTTGTATGATTCACCCATAATCCAAAAAATGTACATCAGTATGATAAACACAAGTGCAAATCGCGCCAGAGCGCTGTCGATAATATATGCAACGTGGCTCATTGCGTTTATAAATGCCATGCCAACCTTGGCCTCGATTGGTACATAGTCCGCGACCAGTTGTTGTGTTTTTGGGGCAAAACTGCCAATATCCTCTGTTAGCGAGCCAACCACCATTTTACGATTGGCCTCTGTTGCCCATGTGCCATAATCACCAATGTCCGCCGTATTCAGATTAGATGCTGCAAACGCCCCCCCGGTAAATGTAACGGCAATCATTATAATCGATAAAAATTTACATATACGTTTTAGCACTTATATTACCTTTTCATCCATTGCTTTGCCGACGGCATTTGCAATTTGTTTTGGCAGCGACCAAACATTTTTCCCCAGCTGTTTAATCTGGCCACCAAAGTCAAAGTCTTCTTTGCCAACCGATGGGAACATGCCTTCGACACGATCGCGCAATACCAAGAAATATAACGCGAACAATGCCGCCATCATAACCAAGAAATCCCACCCGTCGTCCAAGAAATCAAATGCCCCAGGATATGTGCGTTCAACCATTGCGCGCTGGGCGTTAAAGCACGCTGTGAATTTATCTTTGTCCATTTCGCCGTCAACCAATGACACGCGTTCGCATTCGGCGAATACGTTCATCACAGACAGTGTTTCAACATCTGGATTTTCAGGGCTCATCCCCAGCATTGGTGGCAGCATAACACTGTATCCATCCACAGGTCCTGGGAAATAAGAATCCGCCGCATACGATACGGTTGCATATATAATTACGACCTTTAATGCGATAACAACAATTTTAATTGCGGCATTAATCAGCATGTTTATACCCTTATCAAACAGGCCACTTGCCAATTTCCATGCGCCTTCAAATGCATATGCTGCGACAAAAATCGGCATAAATATTATCAAGAAAATCAATTTGAAAACCACAGACAATATCTGAAAGAATAAATCAAACCCGATTACCAAGAACATTATGACCAGGCCTAAACCCGCAATCCATGTAAATGCGCCCCCGCCCAGTCCCAGCCAAGAATAATTCATTAATGAAAATCCGCCCGCTGCGCCGGCTAAGACAACACTGTTAACATTTCCGATAACGCACATAAATGGCCCCATTACCGGGGACAGTATTTCGCCGGCATCAACTGTGCCCATGGCGCATGTGCCCGCATCTGCAATACCGCTGGCCGCCATCCCTAGCAGCCCCCCCAGATACAATATTGGCGTAATGATAATTTTTGATAATGCTTTAAGTGTTTCTGGACCGCCCAACACAGCCCCCCCCAGCAAGGCTGCTACAAAGAATACCCGAACGCCTTGTTTTGATATTTTGTCGAACCATGGTTTAAATTCGATTTTCTTTTCTTCGACTTTTGGGCCGGCGGTTTTTTTTGTGGCATCCCAAACGTGTGCGATTCCTGTGTATGTCATATAAATGCCAAAACCCAACGCAATCAATATTAATAATCCGTCCAGTATCGCCGTCCAGAATAATTCTGTTGCATCCCCAATAACAGAAAACAGATCTGCAATATATCGACACATAAAGCATCCGTTTACACTGGCAATATCACCGTTTTCAGCGCCAATCGCCGTCAGGAAATTTTCCATACTAGAATACGTTAATGCCGCGCCACCAATTGCCGAAGACAAATACCAAATGCCCAACCCCAATGCAATTGCACCCATAATAATTTTAACGGCCAAGATAATTATTTTTCCCTTCATTCTTCCTTCTTCTTGTCTTCGCCACCGTTAATAATCGTTTTTCCAACATTGACTGCGGTATTAATAATATTCTTAGACAATGTAAGTGCATCGTCTGCCATTTTTTCACTTAATTGATTTTCTTCGCCAACACCAAATATCCCCAGTACCATTTTTGAAATCTGTGGTATTTGCTTGTATATAAAGTTTAACACATAAACCAATACGGTTACACTCATTAATGTTAATGCTTCCAGATTATCATCGCTAAGGTCTGCTTCAAAAACTTGACCTGATAAAATTTTATCCATTAACGCGGCATTTGTTTCGTCTGGGTCTGAAAAGAACTTGGCAATAATCATCATAATGATTGTGTATGTCAGCACACACGAAGCCAACGCCACGATGGCATTAATAAGTTTTTTTATTTGGTCTTTGCTTATATGACTGCGAACATTTTCTACGACCTTGGGAATATGTTCTGCGCCATCAAATGCCATCAGCATTAATGACATCGGAAAGAAAAATGCAAAAAACGCCATCGCGACGATAATATCTACGAAATAGAAACAAAATCGTATAAATAATTTAAAGAATCCATAGAATAAATACAGCCCAATAAAGAACAACGCAATATGTTTTATAAGCGCCCCAATCCCCAGCAATGCTTCCCATGTAAATGCGCTGTCCATCACAGCAACCCCCAGTTTCATGTATGATTGAAATTGGGTTATTGTTGTCTTCATTAACTTGATAATAGTATCGCGTAGCTGTGGTCGATAAAGACCGTTGTCCGACATTTCCATTGGTTGATATGTGACTTTTTCTTCTACGTCCTCAATATCGTGTTTAATCAACGCCTGGGTATATGTCAATGCAACGGTTGCCGCGGGTTCGAACGTTACGCGCGTGACCAGTTTTGGTATCGGCACCCCCCTCCCCCACACTATTAAAACCACAATATGATTAAAAAAAAATTTTTGTGTAGTTTTTTTTATA
>JAZQCG010000007.1:0-112913 GCA_045546155.1 Candidatus Enterousia sp. | reverse complement strand
AAAGATTCAGTATGGCGGATATAGCTCAGTTGGTTAGAGCGTTGGTTTGTGGTACCAAATGTCGCCGGTTCGAGTCCGGTTATCCGCCCCATATTTGACGATGCCCCTTCTGGACCATGTCTATGAAGGGGTATCTTATTGAAATAACTGCATTTTTATTGTCCAGAAAAAGGTTCGAACTTATCAATTTCAAAATTAGTCGTTTTAGGCAAAAGTTCGAACTTTTGAACAGAAAATGGCTGATTTCTGCAATTTTTACACATTTTATCAAATTGGCATAGAATGCACCAATCCGGTCATCCGTTCTAACCATTTGGTCACGAATTTCTTGTTGCTGTTTGCTGATATCGTTGATGATTGTATCGTATTCATCACGACTTATTCCTTGGTCCAGATATAGTTCCGTCAAACGACTTTTCTTTATGGCTAGCTTACTTAGGGTTTCATTCTGCGTTGCAATATATCTGTCTTTTTCCAATATCGCCTTGGTCTGTTTTTCTTGTAGACCTTTTATCATTTGCCCCGAACATGATGGTCCAAAGTGCAATGCAGACAGTATTTCATTAATCTGCTTCATGAATGGTGCAGCGGACACGTGATAATGCCGGCACGTATCACTTTTAGGTGGTTTCAGGAATACATAACGCCCTTTGGCCAGATATGGACTGTATGATTTGCCACAGTGCACGCAATGAACAAAGCCCGACAATAACATGTCCTTTTTCTTCCTGCGTGACACATTGTTATACTTGCCGGACCTTATTTTATCGCACAGGTCAAAAATTTCTTTGGTTATAAGTCTGTCATGGCAATGCGGGTACAGTTTGCCTTTGATTTTCATTTCTCCATAATAGAAAGGATTACATAAAATCAGATGCATTTGACTGGGGCTGATTGGCTTATTTCTTCTGGTTTTTAGCCCGATTTCTGTTGCATAATCGGCCAGTTGACGTATGGATATGTTGCCTGTGGCGTATTGTTCAAATAACATCCGAACCTTGTGCCCACGTTCTGGGTCAATAATGGCTGTACGTGCACCATTAATTGTTGTATTCAAGTATCCAATCGGGGCACAGGTCAATATCGTGCCTTCACGTATTTTCTTTTCAAAAGACCTTTTTACATTATCACTGATGCAGTTTGTGTAATTTTCTGCCATCATAACAAAAATCTGATAGGCCATTATTTGCGAGTTATTTGCCCCAGAATCCAATATCTGATTTTCGCTTACAAAGTGCAGTACCAACTTATTTGATTTACGCAGTTGTTCCAAAATCGGCACTTCCCGAAAAGAACGCTGCAACCTGTCTACCTTATCACAGACCAGTGCCACCTTGCCGGATTGTTTCTTGATGTACGCAATCATTTTTTGAAATTCGGGCCGTTCCCCACGCGTTGAGCTTTCGACCAGTGTAAATTCTTGAATAATATCTAGATTTTTGCGTAAACAATATGCATGAAGACGGTCCAGCTGTGCTACCAAGCTGTGACCGTCCTCTTGTTCTTTACTGCTAACTCTGGCTAATAAAACTGCATGCATTTCAAACCCCTTTTTGGGGAGTTTGAAATCTTTAATACATTAAATCAATTTAATTATTCCATGATGCACTTGATTGGCTTTATGCCTAAACCGTCCTGAAAATAGCATGTAATGGAATTGTTATGATATATTATGTTCTTAAACAGTATTTTCAACATGTTATGCTTGCTTTCTATCCCCATATTGTTGAAGCTTTGTAATATGTCCATCGTTATTATAACTGTATCTTGCTTGATTTCTTTTTCTCTGCTTTGATATTGTTGTAAAAATCCACGATGCGTTGATAGTTGCTTGTTTAGTTTTTCAATTGATGCGGCAATCATATCGGGGGTGGCACCATAGGCATTGCCGGTCAGCAGATTTTGAATCCGTTCTTCAAATCGTTTTATCTCTTTTTTTTCGTTGGCGATGCATTTTGAAATATTTGCCAGTTCAGTTATGTTGTTGGCATTAATCTGTGCATCCAGTAACGATACAATATCTGTTCTGTCATTTAATTGTTTCAGGCCCTTTGAAAGAGCATTGATAATATCACTTTCTTTTAGGTTTCTTGTTCCGCTTACTTTGGTTTTTAGATAATTGACCGTTTTATGGCGACTAACATACGGCGTGAACAGGGCTTTGGTTTCTTTATCGCGAACAAGGCCACGCAGTGGCGACACCAGTTGTTTTGTTGGCTTCTTGCTGACTGTGCGTTTTCCGTTCAGAATTTCCAGACATTTGTAGAATACCGCCTCGTCAATAATTGTTTTGTAAATGTGCTTATATTTAACTGTTTCATAGTATGCATACCCGATATAAAAATTGTTGCGTAATATGTAATCAATCCGTTGTTTGCTTAAATGTATCCCATATTTACGTTGTACGTGTTTGCTCAACATTTCTAACGAGAAATTCCCGCTTGAATACAACTGGAATAATTCTTTTAATATTATTGAGTTCGCTTCATGTAACTTGATTCCCGTTTCCGAACCTTCTGTATAATTTATATATCCAAATGGGGCCCGATATGGTGCTTTGCCCATTTCCCGACTTATTCTAAGACAGTCGATTGTTCTCTCGCTGATTTGGATTGACTCACGTTCTGCATGTGCTATCAGGACCATAATAGTATTTTCTATATCCCTACCAGAATCTTTGTTCCAAACAATACCTTCTCGGATAATGTGAAATGTTATATTGTGTTCCCGTACCATTTGTGCAAACACATAAAAATCATTAATGTTGCGTGTTAATCGGTCAACCTTGGATATGATGATTGCAAAATTATCTTTTGTTTTCCCGATAATGTCATCCAAATCACCAGCTTTTAAGCAATAAGCCGACTCTTTCAACTTATGAATATTAACAATTTCTAACTCCGGATGATTTTCACAGTATGCGTTGATTGCCTGCATCTGAACTTCCAGTGAATCACATTGACTTTTGGTTGATACTCGTGTTATCGCAATCGCTTTTATTTTCTTATCAATTAGCATGATTTTACTTCTTTTTCTACTAGTGATAGAAGCTCGACCGTCTTGCTTCTTGATTGTTAGAACTCATGCGAGAAGGGGGGGTTGGAAAAATTTGAAAAAAATTTTTTATTTTTTGTGTATTTGGGCCGTACCAACAGTTCTATTTATATGTAACCAAGGGGGTTAATTATGTGCAGAAGGTACAGTGAAACAGAAGAAGTCCACGAAGTTATGGGATTGGGTACAGAATATTGGGAAAATCTGATACTGATGGCCAAGGTGGCAGGTATGTATGTGCATCCTGCGATAAGCAATATTACAGAACAGATGTGTTCTGGCTATCCAATTACATGCAAACAGGCAAATGTCCTGCTGCGGTTCAAAGCAGAAATCTCATTGCAATAATTTCTTAAGCAAATTTTCTTTGATGAGCCCTTTAAGGGCATTTTTGTTGGGTGCACGCATGCATTTGCAGTGCTGAACCATCATAAATAATCAAACATTTCCATTTTTATCCAAATCAACAGTTCTATTCAATTGACTGCGTGGTGTGAATGGGATTCCTATCGGTTCACAATATGCCACGTGGGTCTTTTTACAATATTGCCGTCCAAGGGCTTTCCAGACGGGGTCTATCACTACACCATAAAGGTATTCAACTATGAGCAACACAGAACCAACAACTAACTTTTTCAAAAATACAGAAATATTAACTAGGCATGCAAATACAATAAAACGAAGAACGTGGTACAAAGATGCAACCCAAGACAAAAAATCCCGCAGAACGCTCACAGATATATTGGATATTTTCAACAATGAATGTTATGCAGAAGACCAAGGAATATACAGAAACCATAAATACAACATGACCCCAGAACAACAGGCATGGTTTCTGGACCTTATGAAATCGGAATATTTGGCGTTACTAACCATCAAATTACCCCATGTAAACCAATCAGGATATAAAAGAACCAAGAATCAGCAAGCTGCTAAGGAAATGTACCGTAATATCATCCGTACAATAGAAAGACTTTTTACATGCAGCGAACATAATTGGAAACGTAATCCATTGCCTTTTGTGGGTGTGTTTGAACGTGGTAAAAGCGGTTTCTGGCACGTTCACTTAGCTATTAAACACTGTGGTGAACCTATGGATGTACTAAGACGATTGATAAAAGCCATTGATGAAGTAAGGGAGTATTTTGGATTTTTTCAGACCGTTATCAACCTGCGATATATCTATGATAAGGAAGGTGTTTGTGCATATATGGTCAAGGAATTAAACAAATATACTAACAGTCCAAATGCAAGATATATCCAAGATGAAGGTGCTTATCTATTCTACTTGAAAACATGGTTCGGTAATAAGGTACAAGAAAAAATATACCCATATACTCCTTCTGCCTTGTCGACTTTGAAGTTATGGGTGGTTTTTGGTGTGATATTGAAAAGAAATAACAACCTGAATATACCAAACCCAATCAACAAACTAAGACATTTCCGCTCCTAAAAAAGGTTGCAAAGATGAGAGCTTGAAATACACCTTACCTGCAATTTTCATGCGTTTTATCTCAGGGTAAGCTTTACGTAAATTCCAATGGTAAATTGTATCTGGTTTGATTTTCAGTAATGTGGCTAATTCATGAACGGTCAGTAGGGTTTCGTGTGTGTATGTCATTTGTATTCTCCTTGATATATAGAACATCAAAAACATCCATAAATTTACCTGCATTGCTTAGTGATAACAAAAGCGCCCAGATAAGTTCGTAGTCAGTTGCAAGCGGGAACGTTCCCAAAAAGAGTGGAGCGTAGCAACTGCATACGAAGAACTTATCGGTGCACCAAAATCAGATTAAGTAAGATAGTTATCTGTTTTATTTCGCCAAACCTGAAATCCATCACCATTACCTGTTTCAACGACAACGTTCTTTAGCCTTTTAATTGTGGCTTGGTCTATTGTTGTGAAGCCTTGACTGTATTCGGCACTGTCTGGATTTACAGGTTCGGCAGTTTGGCACAAGATAAAGCTACGACTGCCTCCATCTAGCTTGTTTTGTAACATTATCGCATGACCTGTTGTGCCAGAGCCGGCAAATATATCTAACACTTTTGCATCTTTTGTTCCAATCCATTTCAATATGTCTCGTATCAGTGCAATTGGTTTTTTCCCTGTAAATTTTATGCCACCCTCACTTTGAACTGAATTTTTATAAACATAAAAGCTTTTCCAAACGTCACCACGAATCAAGCAGTTCGCTGTCTCCCCTTCATCTGTTTTCTGTATCCTATTCATAAATGGCTTATAGTGACAAATGGTGCTATTTTCTTTTAATTCGACTAATTTATCGTCTTGGATAAAAATCGTGTTCTGTGGGCAATTTAATGGGGTTTTAATAGCGTTTGATTGTGGTTTAGTTGCTTTGTATAACATCGGGATAACTTTTTCATACATAAAAGCCTCAAAAACAGCCGAATTTTGCATCAATTTATCTATGTTCTTGATTGTGATTGGCAGATTGTATATTTTAAATTCTTGTGTGGCAACCGGATTTGATTTCAGAAAGTCTAACAGTGATTCTTTTGTCAGGTCTGAATGGATTATAACATTGTAGTCCGTAGCAAATTTCTTATCAATCGGGTCAAAAAGTCTGTTTAAAAAATTTATGTTCTGTTTATCACGTGCATAGACCAAAAGATATGATTTTGTATTCGGCAATTTGTACTGCGTATAGCCTGACATTGGGCCTGCCGCAACTTTATCTTCGATAGTTATGTTGTTGATAAAGTTCTCTTGGCCAAATATCTCATTCATTATCAGTTTGAGCTGCGCCATTTCATCTTCACCAATCGATACTGTAATTAGGCCTTTTGGATTTAATAATCTCTGACATAGCATCAATCGTGGATACATAAAAGCCAAAAAGTCGCAATCGCCGTCAAAACTGTCGCTGTACATTCTGGGGATTCTAGCTGTTGGTTGATTGTATGGTGAATCCACGTAGATTAAGTCAAAACTGTCCTTATATTCCGATATCAACCATTTCATTGTGTCCAGATTATCACCGATATAAAGCCGATTTTTACTATCCTTGTTGGCGGGCTTGTTGTTATGGCGATTATCTGGCTTAAATTTGATTTTTGTTGGTGTGTCAGCCTGTCTAATCGCATAATCCCGACCAGCAAAATTCAAATATGTGCCATTCTTGTTCTGCGTTCTGGTGTTGTTCATGGACAGTTCACCTGCTTGCCCGATTAGTTTATCGTAACAGTAGATTTGCCCCCATTTTTTATCAAGTGTCGGGTGCAGAATTCCAAGTTCAACCAGCTTATTTACAGAGTTGATAACATTCTTACGTGCATAACCGGTGGCATTTACAATCTCCGTTATGTTCATCTGGGGTTTGTTACCAAATGCTTGCATAATAACTGTCGCTGATATGCGTGACCGACCAATTCCCCTGATGCGCTTCAGGTCGTCCGCCAAAATGTTCTGATTGGCCATAATGATTGATTTGCGGACAAGCGAATTTTTACCAGTTTTCATGCCGAAATCATAGTTACTAAAAGTAATTTTCTCAACTAAAAAATTACGGATAATCAAAAGATTTTATTTTTTGCGTTTTGGCTTGTTATAGATATCTTGAAACGAACGATATCAATTACTATATTGTAGGAGACCGAGGAAATATATCATGAAGAACAACTTGTACTGGCCTGTATATAAAAACTTAGAAGCCGAATTATTAGAATTAGCAAACTATATACATTTTGACGATAAGCAAGCTAATGTGTATTCAGTTAAGTTGGCAGAACTATTAATACGATGTGCCACAGAGATAGAAACCTTGTCAAAAGCACTTTACAAGGAACTTGGCGGTGATATGACCCCCATAGATAATAAAACGGGAACGAATAGAGATTTGTATTTTGATACAGATTGTATAAACTTATTAGAAGACAAGTGGCATATAGGTAAAAAAGTTGTTAATATTATTGGTGCAAACTTTTATTTTGTATCGGATGATTCCTGTCAATTAACCCCTCTGCATAACGCTAATAAAAGAGGTAAATGTAACTGGAAAAAAGCATATCAGGCGGTTAAGCATGATAGAATCAATAATTTAAATCAGGCTACTATTGCAAATGTTGTCTCGGCTTTAGCGGCCTTATATCTATTAAATGTATATTACAGAGATGAAACAATCCGAACATATAGCGCTGGCCCAACAATAGCGACCGATACAAGTTTGGGGTCAGAAATATTTAGCATATTGGCCACATCCAAAATTCCTGATATGATTTTGGCGGATAAAGAGAACGAAGGCTATGACAAGTTTACATATTTGATTATAATGAGCGATGATTTGTATACAGCTATAAATCAAGCAATCGATAGAGACAATGAGGTAATTGGTAATATTTTAAAGGCAGCCGGTCAGAAATATATGGAGCTCGGCGGTACGTTGTCTGGGAATGCAAAAAATTATCATGAATTAGCTATGGAAATAGGTGGTCAAGCTCTGGTTAATCAAATAGAAAAAGAATATTCTCGTTTTGGGTTATATTTTTGTGCACATCGTGTAGGAGTTTTGAACAAACGCCAATATATATATGGTAAACCATTGCCAGAATCTATATCTCCAGACACCATACAGTAATTTATAATTATATAATTTTATTGCATTTGTTTAATCAAGTTTCTATACTATGAATTGAATCCATAGGGATATGGGTTCGGGGCTGTGCTAAGCCCATTCTGTTCGGTGCAAAATTGCTAATGGCATCGTCATCTGATGTCATTCCTGTGGTTTTGTGTCGTGATTTATCCCTGACTTGTATAAGTCGGGGAGCTGTTTGCTATACAACAGGGGCAACCCGAAAGCGACAGAATCAATAACAGAATGATTAGCAACTCCCCGACCGCCTTACATCCCATGGCGGTCTGTTTTTACAAATGGAGTTGAATTATGTCAGAAATAGAAAATAATAGTTCGTGGTTCCCATGGGGAAGATTAATAATAGGAACACTTATAGGTGGCTTTTTTACAACAATGATGTCTGTAGATTACACTTATTCATACGGACATTATAACGCAAGCACCCCCGACTATTGGCCATTGTTTTTTATATTCACATTTGTTTTGGGTTTAATACCAATGCTTATCGTTTCTACAAAAGACGCAGTTCACAAGGAAGCTATAAGTTGGATTACATTTTTATCTATGTTTTGTCCGTTTGCCTTGGTTTTGTTTTTGGCGGCTTTGATTTGGGCGATTTGTGGACAAAGTAAAGAAGGGGCAGAAAAAGCAAAAGAAGCAGCGATAGAAGCACAAATATCACCGTTCAAAACAGAAATTGTCAATAATGCTAAATATTTAACCGACAAAAAAACAGAACGTATGAAGTATTTGAATGAATTGAAAAAAGAAACAGTTTCAGAGATTGCAAAAAAGCGTAAAGAGCTAGAAAAAGAACACAACAAGATAAATAGCATTCCCGTCGATGCTGCAAAATACCTAAAACAGCAAGGTACGACAACAATAGATGCAGATATATCTAAATTAGAATCTAAATTATTGGCAATTGACGCACTGATAAATGCAGAAACAGTCAAAAAGTCTACAAGTGTTGAAAAGGCAGAATCTGAACTTGATTATGATGACGATGAAGATTAAAGGAAAATATATGAAGCGGTTAATATTTATTACCTTATGTCTAGTTATTGTATGTTTGCCTGTTAGTGCAAGTTATAGTAATAGAAAGCTAGCAGAATCTATTCTGCTTGTTCCAAAACCTGGGATTAGCATACAGATATGGCACGGAATAAAGCGTATTATTAATTCGTATATGGATATACCAAAAGACATTAATATTATAACCCAAAAACTTTTTTTGAATACGAATGCTATATGCGGCATAGACGATTTATTAACAGAAAAATGCGAACCTGATAACAATATATATTCTCTGCTAAAACAGGAACGATATGAAAAAAGTATATTAAATATGTATGCCACAAGAAATGCAGTGCACGAAACAGAAAAGTATATTGGTGTATCAGATTCCCATATAACAAGATTTGTTGAGATACTTGGCTATCCTTTGGGGTATTCTATGCTGACTTTTTAAAAGGAGAACAATATGAAAAAAATTATTCTATTAACAACTCTCGCTTTATTAACCGCCTGTTCGTGCAAAACTAAAATAGATAGAGCAAGTATTTTAAGTGTAGAACAAACAACGGACAAAAAATTGCCGACTTTAGAAGCTGTGTATATTGATGCTACATCTGCAATTCCGCAATACTGGGAGCCTGGGTCAAAAATTGTTCAAAGCGGAACAGAACGGGCAACTTTATTTTATAATTTAGTAGAGAACACACTAACAAATCCTTATGGTGACATACACGGTTATATGGAGTTAAGAGACGAAACACGTATGAAACCTGGGTTGGGATTACTGTGGTTGCTGCCATCGTATTACACTTGCGGTTTGGGTAATCTTTTAGGGTTACCTTGGGGCGATGAAAGTGCTTATAGTCAGGTCAATGTTAGAATCCTAGATAAAAAAGGCAGACTAGTAAAAAGATACCAAACCAGAATAGATAGAAAAGAATATTGGGCCCGTTGGAGTGAATGCTCAGAAGATTTACCATTAAGAGTATACCGAATGGCACTTGATAAAATAATATCAGACATGCAGCAAGATTACGATTATTTGTACGATAAATTGAAATAGCTGTAACGCATTTGGGGATTCCGTGATGAGTTTTAAAAAGAGATATTGTATGATGAATAAGCAAAATACTTTTGTACGCAATTTTGTATGGGGTGTTGTTTTTATTATTGTTTTGATTCTAACTGCAAATTTTAGAAACTCAGAAAGTAGAAAACATGTCAATGTATATGAAATATATAAACCAAAAGAATATATAACGAACACAAAATCTAAAACATATACAGGTGTATCAAACAAAGATTCTGTCTATGTCAAGGTAGAAGATAAGTTAACAGGCGAGCAGGAACACTATAAAGTTGACGGCATATCGACTTATGTCAAACAGATGGCAGACCAAACTATCCCAAATATGTCTTCGACAAATAAAAACTATCTCAAACAGAATTCGGGTTTAGTATCAGATGCGTCGAAAGCATATGGTTTTATATTTTCCAACAATTATAAAACCGTTAAATTTTGTTCACAACATTATCCTGTTAATAATTTGAAAAAACAGTTTGATTTGCGTTTTAAAGATAAAAAAACGAAAGCGATAAATATATTGAATAATGCCTTGGGAAAAAACGGGGCCCAAAACCTAGAGCAAACCCTTATCTCAAACACGAACTTGTTACACATCAGTTATAAACAAGTAGAAGATGACTATATGATGACAAGGATATTGGCAACACAGGAAGGTATACACAATTTCACAAAAAAAGACTATTGTAGAATGCTTGATGATGCAGCAGTAGAAATTGTTGACGAAGAATACATCAAATTCAAAACAATATTACCCAACTTTTAAACCAATGGAGGAAACCTATGAACACATTAATGACATTGTTAATAAGTATTGGTATAACTGCCAGTTTAGTTTTATTTTGGTGCTTGTTTAGGATATATAATGAAACTACGGATACAACAAAAAAACTTATGCAATATTGCTTTTGGGGAATAATTATAATTTTATTCTGCTGTTTTATGCCAGTTGATGTTTTTGAAAAAGCTATCGAAAAGGGTTTGTATGGTGGTTTAGCGACATGTATTATTGTGCTTTTATATTGGCTTTTTGTTATTTTGCCTATTTCTGCAAAAAATAAAATCAAAAACAGTGCAAAACAAGCTAAATTAGCTCCGTTTAAAATAGAAATAGTAAATGATAAAAAATATATAGAGACAACAAAAGAAGAAAGAATTGCGTTTTTACACAATTTAAAAAAGCAAACCAATGCAGAATTGCTGAAAAAGCGCAAGGAACTTGAAAATACAAATAGCAAATTAGAAGATATACCAGATGATGTGGCTAAGTATATTAAAAACAAAGACCAGCCGCTATTGGAAAAGAACATATCGGATTTAGAGAACAAAGTAACAGCTATTGATGAATTGATAGAATCAGAAAGAAAATAGCAGTCTTATATGTTATTTGACTCATATACAAAATGGTTTCTCTGGTATTCGGTTTTAATCCATTGTATTATGTCATAATAATATGAGAATAATATGGTCGCTATATCTATTGCTGTTGATTCAAGTGCTATTGTTACCAAAAGAGAATATTATCTTTGGTATAAGGGCATTTATATACGTTATGTAAAAAACATAAATGAAAAAACAGGCCTGCAAAACATAGCTTTTTCAGATTCTGTAATTGCATTTTGTGGTGACAGAAACGATGTAGATAGCACATATAGACTAACTTGTGAGTTTTTACGGGCTTGGGCTTATCAAAATGAACTGAACATAAATCTTTCAACGGGTATGATTATAAGTAATGTTTTTGCCCCAAAACAACTGCGAGACGCTTGTGGTACATTTGTAGAGCCCAGACGTTGTAATCTGTATCGTAGTTTTGTAGAAAATGGAGAGTTTTTATATATACCAAATATAGATACAGATGAAAAATCTGAAGTGCTAAGACTTTATACGGACGCAAAGTCAAATTTCAATATATACTTTAGAATACTATTCTTATGGCATACCTTAGCATATCCAGATAATACGGAACAAAAGGCGATACGATTTGTAGATTCATATGTAGAAAAGCTTGAGCAAATAGAGGGAAGAAAGTCAGGATATTATATAAAACAATTTATAACGGGCCCTTTTGGCTACAACGAACATAAGAAAAAATCAAAGAACAAATGTCTTACTGTTGGAGAATATACAAAAGAGTATGTACGAAACGCTATCGCTCATATCGTTCGTTATACTGGTTTTGAAAGCATACTATTAGATAATCTTGAACAAAAACGCTTTTTAGAGTATGTTGCTTGGATTTTGGATGGCGCTGCCAAAGATATGCTAGATAACGATTATAAATTTACCAGTTATGCAACCATAAATACATTTAGAATAATAAATCCTGAAATTGAATTTGATTAGTTCACAGTAGCTTAGGTCAATTGTTTCTAGAATCTGGGGATTTTTGTTGGTATCACATACCACTTGATAAAATTCGTAAAAACGGGTATACATGTAAGTATGATTAAATAATAGGTATTTGGTATGATAAAATCGTTTAATTGTCGGGAAACGGAAAGGATTTTCAATGGGGAACGGTCTAAGAAAATCCCGACAGATATTCAACGGCGTGCTTTTCAGAAATTGACTATGCTGGATGCATCTGAAAACGTGGATGATTTGCGTGTACCACCGTCCAACATGCTTGAATCCTTATCCGGAGACCGCAAAGGCCAATGGAGTATTCGTATCAACCATAAATACAGAATTTGTTTTACTTGGGATAATGGCGAAGCAAATAATGTAGAAATAGTAGAGTATCATTAAACTCTTGACTTTTTCTATTACATATTATATAATACATACAACAAAAAGGATATAAAATGTCTAGCTTTATTGATGTTGGTCATGTTGGTATGTTATTAAAAGAAGAATTTATGGAGCCATTGGGACTATCTATGAATGCTTTGGCACGTGCGATTGGTGTGCCGGCAAACTGTATTCATGGTATAGTACATGGTACACGTGGTATTTCTGCAGCGGTTGATTTACGTCTGACACGTTATTTTGGATTATCTCAGGGGTATTTTCTGCGTGTTCAAACACATTATGATATGGTTGCAGCAACAAAAGAAATCTCGGATGCGGATTTGGCCAAGATTATTCCTTTCAATCGTCCTGCCAATGGAGATTTGAGAGTAGCAGTAATGTAAAATAGTTTTTATCAGATTTAGCCCGTCCATGTGACGGGCTTTTCTAGACAAGTCTTACCAGACATTCTGTATTTCTACATACATATACCACTTTAAAGGCATTTCATAATCAGGAAAAACAGACTAAACAGTTTACAATTGTCAATGGTGAGCTATGAAACTTATTCAAATGGATTTATATTATAATCACAATCAATCGAGTCAATATCAAATATCATCCATTGTTTACGTAAGGAAAACCAATGTTTTCTTTTGAAGCATATGCCTAACAAACTAAATATTTCCAATGTCCCACCCGATGTTTGATGTAATAACAAAAGAATCTCCTCTCGCCGTTTGCCAGAAAAATTTGCTCTATACAACTTAGAAAAGGTTAGGCTTGGACAACCTCTTACGCCACATTGTGATTTGTCTAGGATAATTTGTATCTCCCCCTTATGTTCTGTAAACTCTAACTTATTTCTTTTTATAAATGTCTTTATTTTTGTTCTTCTTGATGCTTTATCAACAAAATCTAAAGTGTCAAACTGCTTAATAGGCAGATTAGCTATTATCTTGTTGAATGAATGATTGGTCGGTGTATAGTTACCGCACTTAGCTATTTTTAGCAAATCGATGAATTGCACAAGGCACTCCCCATACATTTGATAATTCATATGGCTCTGTTTTTCAGCAATATAACCTTGTGTTATATAATATTGTAATTCTTTTAATGAGTATGCTGTCTTAGTTTCGTTGTCTTTATGCAAAACAATTTCAAAGCGTTCGCATGTCATATAATCTTTTAATTTTGTTGCATCTAAGAGGTTGTTGGATATGTATTTAGTGGCGTTAGATATTTTTATAGTAATATATATAGCTATAAAACTAGCAACAAGTGACAAAACAGCGACAACGCCCTGATTTTCATTGATTATTGATATTATTTTCATGATTGACATTTATTGTCTCTTTTTCCTAAACAATATACAACTATCATTCCTTTATTCAATATATTTATTATTTGTTATGCTATTTCATAATTATTTTACAAATGCTACAAAAGGTACATTTTGTAACATTAACGCTACAACAGCCAGAAATCCGTCATGTTTATTAATCGTTAATAACTTGACAGCAATGAAATGTTACAATATAATAACATACAAATAAAGTGTAACATTATACTAAGGAAATAAAATGGTAAATAAAGAGTTCGTAAAAGATTCAAAACTGAAAGATATACTTGCCTATATCAAGGGTATCAACCATAGTGAACAAATCAGAATGATGTTCTTCTGCTCATTGAATGGTCTTCGTTGTATCAATTTCAGATGCCTGCAGGTAAAAGATGTGTTTAATGCGGACGGCACAGCCAAAGATGTCATAGATTTGAACAGTGACAAGAATAAGGGTAAATTTTCGGCCAAATACTACATCAATAATCAATTTAGAAGAGAATTAGAAAATTACTTCAAGTATTTGACGACTAAGTATGAAGAAAAGCTGGATGGCGACACATACCTGTTTACGTCACAAAAGCAAAACAAGCCATTTAATCGAGTGTCCATTTGCCGGATTTTCAGTAACATATACAAAAAGTTCGGAATTCACGGAGCCTCACACTTAGGCAGACACATGTTCATAACTAAAATGATTAACAACGGTATCAATCCATTTTTGGTGAAACAGTTGGTAAACCATAGAAACATTCAGACTACACAACGTTATTACAACGCCAATCCGGTACAGTTGCTTAATGCGGTTGAAACAGCAAGAATATAGAACAAATTCCAACAAAGCCCAGATAAAACCCCTTGCGAGTTCTATTGATTGCATAGAAACCAAGGGGTAAAACATGGCAGTAAAAAGTGACATACATTATCGCTGGGAAGATGACTGCGTAGTTGTAAAAAAGAACAAAGGCAACAAGCTCAAATTCAAAAATGCCAAAGCTGCGTACCACAAAGATGGGAACATCATCGTGATTTCTTCACTAGGTCGAAAAATACGGGTAGACAAGTTCGGCATCAGGCATTGGGAATAACCAGACCGCTATTTTCAATTTCTGCTAATATCTCGTTCAACAACGGGCCTAAATCAAGCACTTGTTGTATATTTTCGGGTAGAACTGTGTCAAATTCGGGGCCCCATTATAAAACGTCCCGAATGGGGCGTTTTTAATTTTGGGCGGTTCGGACGAGAACCGCAGGTTCGGAACGGAACGCAGTGCAGTGAAAGGGGCCCAACAAAATCACCAAGAGCCTTCAGCGATTGGTTTGATTTTGTATGGGAATTATACAGTCCGGTTATCCGCCCCATTAATAAATCCCGCGTTTGCGGGATTTTTAACTACTGCACCGT
This sequence comes from Candidatus Enterousia sp., assembly GCA_045546155.1. Taxonomy (GTDB): domain Bacteria; phylum Pseudomonadota; class Alphaproteobacteria; order Rs-D84; family Rs-D84; genus Enterousia. The sequence goes on along the minus strand of JAZQCG010000007.1, from coordinate 97,677 downwards.
GGGTGTTATAGTCTGTTTAGAAATGTAAAACGTCCCGCAATTGCGAGACGGTAAATTTTACTGCTCAATCACAACCATTGCTGCGCAATAATCACCCTGGTCGGTAAGGGATAAATGTACATGCGCATCAGCACCCGCAACTGATTTTAATGTGGCCTTGGCCCCGCCAGAAATTAATAATTCTGGACGACCGGCATCATTATGAACAACCGATACATCTGAAAACGCAATGTCTTCGCCAAAACCTGTACCGATGGCTTTTAGAAAAGCTTCACGTGCCGCCCAGAAATTTGCCAGATGTTTTTCAGAATTCGCGTTATCGTTATCGGCGTATTCTAGTTCCTTTTTTGTAAAGATGCGCTGTTTTTTAAATGCAGACCAATCCAAGAAACGATCGCATTCGACCAAGTCAATTCCGATGCCAGATATCATGGCGGGCTCTCCCTTCGTTGTGTGAATTAAGTTAAACTTGATATGCGCATACTAATAATATTTATCCGATTCGTGCAAGCATAAAATACATAAAAATACCGGCAAAAAATTGCCGGTGTTTTTTTATTTATCACATTTCTTTTTATCGCCCCCAGATTTCTTATCTTCGTGCCCCGATGACAGCCCCTGGCAATTTTTACATTTACATTGTTTATCATCATGTTTTGACATATTGTATCCTTTTAGTTTGTCATTGTTTAATTATGTCCGGACACAAATATCATACAACACCCCACCCCAGCCGACAATATGCATGAATTCCGAAATAAATAATAAACGGGCACAAGGCCCGTTTAAATTTATATGGTCGGGGTGACAGGATTCCCTCGGGCTTGTGCCCTGCGGGGCATTCGTTAGCACTTGAACTTCACTGCGTTCGTTCTCGCTTACTCATTGTCGAACCTGGCAACTGCGTTGTGATGTATCGAACCGACATACCCACTGATATAAATTAAAACGGGTACAAGACCCGTTTAAATTTATATGGTCGGGGTGACAGGATTCGAACCTGCGACCCCTTGCACCCCATGCAAGTACTCTACCAGGCTGAGCTACACCCCGACAATGTTGGCAATCTTATAACATATGTTAACAAAACACAATCATTTTTTACCCAGGTCATATCCACAATTGGCGCGTATCATATCTGCGATATGTATTTCCATTGCAATGTTGCGGCCCGCCACAACTGCGCACGGATCACAAGTTCGACGTAACTGGCCCGCACGACATGTAAACGGCACGTCATTGCAATAGCCCGTAACACGTGTTAAAACTGCATTGTTTGCATACGTATCTGCGATGGTTTTATAGCGCGTTGGGATCAGTTCTTGGTTATATGCCCACATGCGTGTGACCGCGTCACGTGTCTGATGCACACACGGGTCGTTATTCATTATTTTTGTGATATTAAGGCCATCTTGTATCGCGGCATTATGGCGCGCAATTATAAGCCATACAACAATACTGACACATGTCACAGCCACCATAAACAACAAAATATAGTGCGCAATTGTAAATGGAGTGGTTTGAAATTCTGATTTTTTAGCCATAATATACCCCCGCTATTAACAAGAATATCACGATACAAACAAATAAAATACGGGTTTATATTCCGCGGGAAAATCTTGCATTTTAAAATTTAAAGGGTACAATGTGACAACAATCATAATCAAAGGGGGCGCAGATGTTTGTAACAGAAAAACTGGAAAATTTTTCATGGGTAAATGTTGGCAATCCCGATCATAAAGATTTTGAAAAACTGCAAAACGAATACAAAATTGACGAAGACACTATTTCAGACATTTTAGACCCAGATGAACAGCCACGATTTGAAATCGAAGATGATTACAAGGTTATAATTGTTCGATTCCCAATTATTAACCGCGAAAATGATACCCTGTGGCATACAGAACCATTGTCTATTATTTATACATCTAATCGCGTTATAACTGTATGTCGCAAGCGGTGCGATTTATTGGATAAAATCAAGAAATCAGAAAAGACATCCCGCGAAGAATTTATACTAAATATTATATACTATATCGCGGAATCGTATTTGCGTATGTTAAAAGAATTGAACAAGCGTGTTTTGGCATCAAAACGCGTATTATTGGAACGCATCCGCAAAAAAGAATTGATGGATTTATTAGAAGTTGAAAACAGTTATACCCTGTACATGGCGGGAATTCGGGGAAATGTTGCGGTGCTGGACAAACTGGAAAAAGTTCGCGGATTTGTTAAAACAGATGAAGCAGCCGAACTGGCCGAGGATGCACGCATCGAATTGGCCCAGGCAACCGAAGTTGTAACATCGTATAGTAAAATGCTGAAGGCAATCAAAGAAACATTTGAAAGCGTCATTAATATGGATTCTAATACCAATATTAATCGCCTGACTATGTGGAATATCGTTCTGGTTATCCCGACGGTGATTGTGGGATACTATGGCATGAATATGCAATTACCATTTGCAGAAAATCCACGCACAGCGGTTTCTATATTTATCGCGATTATGGTGTTGCTGGTTGGATTTGCATTATTTGGCGCAATTAAAAAGAGAATTATTTAACAATGATACAAGATTTTACACTACATACACATACAATTGGATTTGACGGGAAAAATACAGCCGAACAAATGATTGTCGCGGCACGTGATGCCGGATTCAAGACAATCGGAATATCAAATCACTTTATCGTGCATCCCGAAATTCGACGTACAAAATTATATGGCGCAGCCGTGGCACGTGGATATGAAACAATGTATAACGCCAGTTTTGATGAAGCCTTGGCCAAGTTTCAACCACATTATGATGACTTAGCACGCTTGCAAGATGAAAATCCGGATATTCGTATCCTGCGTGGGATGGAAGTTGACCGTTTCCCAACAAACGCATGGACGGATGGATTTGCACGTGTGTGCGAAATATTAAAGCCAGACTATCTGATTGGCTCGGCACATTTTGTTGAATATGGTGGTACAATTTGCAATGTACACGACATGGCGGTGGTGGATGCAAAAACACGCGATGAAATGATAAAAATATATTGGAAAAACATCCAAGAATTGGCAAAAAGCGGTACGTTTAACTGGATTGCGCACCTGGATTTACCAAAGAAGAAAAACCTGGGGGAACATAGGAAATGGGATGCGATAAAACGCGAAACAGTTAAATTGATTGCACAATCCGGCATACCCGTTGAAATTAATACCAGTGGATATAAAATCGGCACACTGCAACCATACCCGGGGACAAACATCATGAAAATGATTGCAGAATATAATGTTCCGGTATTGTTATCTGATGATGCGCATGACATTAATCGCATCGGGCGCGATTTTGGTCAAGCATCTGTTCAGGCACATAACAACGGCATTAAAAACTTCATTAATTTAGAGAAATTACTTGATTTTCGCAAAAAAACACTATAAACTAAGCCCCGCTGGGTAATCAGAACTGATTAAGCGATGGTGCATTTTGGTCCCATCTGTGATAAGGATTCTGTTAAAATATTCGGCACAAGTAAAAACCAAAAAAAGGATATAAAAAATGGCAAGAGCAGGCGCAAAGCGCAATACTCGTAAATTAAAGATTGGACGTTCATTGGGCGTTAATCTGTGGGGTCAGGCTAAATCCCCATTTAACAAACGTAAATACAAACCGGGTCAGCATGGTCCAACATCACGTGGTGGCAATTCGTCTGATTACGCAAAACAGATGCGTGCAAAACAGACTTTGAAGGGCTACTATGGCAACATCGGCGAAAAGAAATTCCGTGCGTATTATTTGGAAGCAAATAATATGAAGGGTGACACACCAGAAAACTTAATCGGTTTGCTGGAACGTCGTTTGGATGCGGTTGTATATCGTGCAAAATTAGCACCAACTGTATTTAGCTCACGTCAGTTAATCAGCCATGGTCACATCTATGTAAATGGTCAGCGCGTTAAGATTGCATCATATCGCGTAAAACCGGGTGACGTTATCACAGTCAGCGAAAAAGCAAAACAGATGCCATTGGTCGTTTTGGCATTGGAATCTGCGGAACGCAATTTTGCAGACTATGTTTCTGTGGACAGCGCGAACTTTACAGCGACATTTGTACGCGTACCAGCGTTCGAAGATGTTCCATACCCAGTTCAGATGTTCCCAGAATTGGTTGTCGAATTCTATTCTCGTTAATAGAGAAAGGAAAAGTAAGAAATCCCCCGTTTGGGGGATTTTTTACGACATTGGACACACATCGGTATATTCATACGTCCCGAATTCGTCCGTAAAAGACATACCCGCCGGCGCATACAGCCAACAATCATACGTTGCATTGTTCAGGCAAGAATTCAACTTTCTTGCCGCCACATATCCCGTTGGACACGCAGTCGCCATAATAAAATTAGAACGCGTAACGGTTACGTACCCTGTGGGACAAATGGTGGATGGGGCGACGGAATATGCACACATCGGCATAAACGCAATTATAAATGCTATTTTTTTCATTTTCCCCCCCTAACTAGTCAGATATTAAATTTGGTAAATAAAAATTTGTTACCGCGGTCGTCGGGTTCCATAAGCTTAAGTCATAATCATTACTACATAGGTCTGCACATGTAAAATATCCACCCGGCGCAGTCCCCACATACACCCATTTGGATTCCGCAGGATATGTCATTTTACACCAACACCCAGTATCAACGTAATATGGGTTGCTGCCATCCCCCCACTGAAGGGAATCTGCAACGTCGCCAACAGTCGCATCGCTGCTTCCCAGCATTGCCACGCCCTTATAGGTAGCATTATCACAGGAAATTGTCCAATTTGAATATCCACTGGACTGATTTGTACAATTACTGGGGTTGCTTTTTATACATTGGGTTGCGGCGATTGCCGGTGCGGCAAGAATCGCACCAAGCGCGGTTAAGGTTAAAAGTTTTTTCATTTGTCTACTCCTTTTCTTTTGTTTTATTCGCGAAAAAACAAAAACCACCGAATAAATTCGAGTGGTCAGGAGGTTAGAAACAATCTTACGAATTGTGTGCTTATTCAATATATTCGCAACCCTCCTGACCAATAAAGTTCAGGAGTTTTATTTCATCAAAACACAACCGTCCGGCATATTGCCGCTTATTTGTGTTTCAACGCGTAAGTCGGGTTTCTACACCCCATTATGGTAAAATCACCATAACGCACACATTATAACCCAATGTTTTGAATTACGCAATCGCTTAGATGAACTTTTATTTAATAACTGCGCCTTTTATCAGGTTCAGGTCTTCTTTGATATCGTCTATTTTTATTTGAATCTGGCCGATGCCCGTTTCCAAGACGGTCGTGCGATTTTCAAGCGATGTTATACGGGCATCAACGCGTTCCAGTTCCGCAAAAGAAGAGTCCTGGCGCGCAACCCAGTAGACACACCCCGCAATAAAGGCGATTAAAAACCAACTGTCGCGTAAAAAATCTAGGATGCCAATGGCACTGGGTTGCGTTGTCATTTTTATTTCCCCCGTTCTATCATATTTTCAATTTGGTGAACAAGGGCACGTTGGGCTTCCAGTCCGCGCAGTTCTGCGTCCGTCGCGTTCGCCCCCAGTACCCGTTCAACTGTTATTTTGCGTAAATGCGCAATCACACGCGCACCCGATGGGGTGCAAAATGTGCGCGCATAGTCATGTTCTGTGTTTTCCGACATTTTTTACACCCCCGCGACTGATTCCAGCGCAACCATTTGTGCAATTGGTGCAATGTATTTTAATTCTGCATCCCCGTGCAGGGTTATTGGCTCAATCACACCACGACGTGATAAAATCTGCAAGCCGCGTTCGCACAATGGCCTTATAAATTCGTGCAGCAATCGTCCGTACGTCGCGCCCAAGATTCGCATCATATCAGAATTACGTGCCATAATTTCAGTTGCGGTCATTTCTTTTTCGCTTAATAGCCCCAGTCTGTCCGCCAATAATGCGTGACGGATGCGTTCCCGCAGGTCTTTTAAAATAATCTGGGACACGTCAAAGTTTGCGCCACTGGTCAATGGTGTCAGGCCCGATGAACCAACCGCTTTTGGGATAATCGCACCCGGGGTCAGGCTGATGTTATTCAAATTTATCACGCCATCATCGTCCGCCATCCAGATACCAGACACAGATATTGTCGCGTTTTTAAGTACCAGTTCTACAACCTTGTTCGCGGTTTTAATATCTGGCAACGCGCGCAAGACTGGGCCACGCCCGTAAATTTCGCCCGATGTCACCGACCAACGGAAAATCAAATACGGATTTGTTTCAAATGTTCCCGTTGCAACAATATTGTTTTCAATGTCGCCACCGGCATCCAACCACGCTGTAAATTCAGTTCCAACCAAACTTTGTACCAGTTTAATTGGGGTGTCGGGGTTTTCTTTTAATGTATCACGCAGGTTTGCAGGCACGGTCCAGGTTGGATATTTCTTGACCGCATCCGACAGTGGCATTGACGTTGTGTGAAATACCGCGTTTGGTAAAATTGCAATATCTGACATTGGAATCGCAGTAAACGTAAATGCAGATGATGCGCCAATCGGATTTTCCGCCATAAACAAGCATGCTGTTCCCAACGTAACCAAATCCAGATAACACTGGTGCACGGTTGTATAAAAATTAGAATCATTTAAGTTTGCGCGTAAAGCATCCGTCGCAACCACTGCATCGGGCGATAAATCACTTTCGGGTATAAGGGTCAGCCACAATGATTCCGGTGGTGTCAACAATGTGTAAAGCGATGCCGCCAGATTATCAACCGCATCCATTGCAGTTGCATCAAACAGGTTTGCTGTATCTTCGTCGGTTTCTGGCATTGTATACCGACGTGCATCCGCCCAACGGCGTAACCACGGATCGCGCATATCCAGCGCACGTTTGTATAATTGTTGCAGATTTGATTGCATTTTATTTCCTTTTGGTTTTGTTTTGTGTTGTGTTAAATCTTGAAATTCGTATTTGCATAAATTGGTGAATTTGTTGCGCCGGCGCGATGAATTGCAATTGGTTGAACAGCAATCGCACCCGCCAACGCATCCAGGCCATCATCATGCCCCACCCCGCCAATTGGCGACCAGCCCAGCATTTCTGATAACAGTGGTGTTTGCTGAATCCGCATATGGGCATACAAGTGACCCGATGTCAGCAAGGGTTCAATCGCATCCAGAATTCTGTCTGATTTATTTTTATTGTTGGTGATTTTATTTACGTATATGTTTTGCCCGCAACGAGCGGCGGTATCACACATTATTTCAGGCAATGCGTTCCCCAGACCGTTTGTTTCAATCGTTATTCGGCGCATACCGTATCGGCGCATAAATGCGACAACCATTTCACATTGGCTGTTTAATGGGTGGGGTTCAGTATCAGACACGCACATATACATAACATCATGGACAAAGACATTATGATTTTTATCATCGCGGTATATCAGGACACAAACACTGTGGTCTGATTTACGACGACCGGTGGACGGGTCCCAATACACAGATGCCCCTGTTATCAAATGTGGCCCAAGGCGTGCCGTATGAATATCCAATGTATCGCTATAAAAATGAATTTGACCGGGGTCTAGTCTGATGCGTTCAGGTGGCACAAATTCCAACATCATTTGTGCCGAAAAATGGCGCGGACCGACGATTTGGCGCATCTGGGCCACCTTTTCAATTGGGAAAAGTTCTGGCCATGCGGGTGTACCATTGGCATCAACTATCGGAATTTTCAGTATTTTATATCCCGATAAAAAAGGCATTGAAAAAGCATTTTTTTCATATACCATTGGCGTTAAGGAAAAGGATTTTGACATGGATTTTACCCCTAAGACTTTGCCAACCAATCTGGAAGCAGAACAAGCAGTATTAGCCGCCGTATTAATGAACAATCGTGCGTTGGAACGTGTGTCTGAATTCTTGACCGCAGAACATTTTTCGCACCCTGCCCACCAGGAAATTTATAAATTGGCGGAACGTCAATTCGCCGCCGGTATTCCGTTCGATATTATCACGGCGAAAACATACCTGGAACAACAGGGGGTGTTGGAATCCGTTGGTGGCGTGGACTATTTAACCCAATTATCGGGCGCGGGTGCGACCGTTGTTAATGTTGAACAATATGGGCGCATCGTATATGAAAACGCACAAAGGCGGCAATTAATTAACCTGGCCCAGGATATTATGGACAATGCGTTCGTCGAAGATCTGGATAATCCGGTTAATCGCCAAATAGAAGTTGCCGAACAGAAATTATTCGATATGGCGACAACTGGGTCATCTGAACGTGACGTTGTTTCAATCGCAACCGCATTACAGGCTGCATTACGCGAAGCCGAAACCGCATACAAGGCCGATGGTCAATTGTCTGGTTTGACAACGGGACTGACGGCGCTGGATAAATCAATCAGTGGGCTGCATCATTCGGACCTTATTATTATCGCAGGACGTCCGGCGATGGGTAAAACCACACTGGCGATGAACGTTGCATTTAATGCGGCAAATGCAATCCATTATGGTATGGCGAACAAAAATTACAAGGGCGTAGTTGTATTCTTTAGCTTGGAAATGTCGCATTCCCAGTTGGCTGCACGTGTTCTATCATCCCAATCCAAAGTACCCGCATCCGCGATGCGTGAAGGAAACCTGACGGATGAAGACATGCTGAAAATGACACAATATGCCGATGCAATCAGCAAGATTCCATTATGCATTGATGATACGCCGGGGATGTCTGTACCAATGATGCGCACACGTGCAAGGCGTTTGGCACGCAAATATGGTGGCATTGCGTTGATTGTGGTGGACTATCTGCAATTGATGACATCCCCCGGTGGCAAGCGCAGCGATAATCGTGTTCAAGAAATTTCTGAAATCACACGAGGGCTAAAAATGCTGGCCAAGGAATTGGATGTGCCGGTAATTGCCCTGTCACAGTTGTCACGTAGTGTTGAACAACGCGATGACAAACGTCCACAATTGGCAGACTTGCGTGAATCTGGATCTATTGAACAAGACGCCGACATTGTTATGTTTACGTACCGCGAAGAATACTATCTGGCGAACCGTAATCCGTCGGAACGTATTTCAAATACAACAAATTCTTCGATGGTTGAATCATGGCAAAAACGTTACGAACAATCCCGCGGCAAGGCCGACATTATCATCGGCAAAAACCGTCATGGTCGCCCAGAAACCGTACGCACCGCGTTCTTTGGCGATTATAGTTTGTTCGATAATTTACCGGATGAATTTGATGCACGTGGCGAAACGTTTGCACCACAACCAACGGTCAGCGCGCCATTGGATGGGTCTGAATTTGCACCAACCGCAATCGACATTGATGCAATCCCAGACGATATGCCATTGTAAATTGATTATTTACTTGCGTAAGTCTTAAAAATTGACTATTATTTTGTCAAGATTATAGTTTTTAAGGAGTTGCGCAATGGCCCAAGAAGAAATAATTTTTCCAAATAATATCAGAAACATCCGTCTGAAAAACGGTATGAAGATGACAGAACTGGCGCGTCGTGCGGGCTTGTCGCTGTCGGCTGTTTCCAAGATTGAAAAAGGCGTACGTCGCCTGAATCAGAAACAGTTGCTGAATATTTGTAATATTTTGGGCTGTAAATTGTCTGATATTTTCATCAAAGAATCTGATGAAGTTGCAGAACAATGGCAAACAGAAATCAAACGCCGTTTGAACGATAACGAAGACGGTGGTCTGAAAATTTTCGGTAGCGGTCTGCGCCGTATCCGTCAACAGACCGGCAAAACAATTGCACGTGCCGCCAAAGATGCAGGGATGACATTATCTGTTTATCATAAAATCGAAGTTGGTCAACGCGAAATCTATGAAAATGAAATTGAACCATTGGCAAAATCATTTGCAATGACCGTCGAAGGTATGTTTGATAAAATCGCAACCCTGTATAAAAGTGGCGAATTAAACAAACAGATAAACAAGGTTAAAGAACGTGTAAAATCTGTTTTAGAGCCGGGCAACCCGTTATCCAGCATTGATATGAGTGGCGGTCTGTATGGCGCAAAATTGTATGATAGCGCACGTAAAAAACTTGTACCCGTCTTTGGAACACCAGCAGGTAAAGCAATCGCGTTCAAAAAATCTGATAAAACGATGATTGTTGCACCAATGTCACTGGAAGGACGCAGCGGAATTTACGCGGTTGTGCCAAATTCAAAACGCTTGGGCGGATTTATCCCAGAAAAATCATATGTATTTGCAGATGTCGAAGCCCCAGTTGCCGCCGGCGATTTAGCGGTGTGCATTGATACGGATTTTGCAGCATTGGATTCTGAGACAACGGTAAATGCACAAATCGCAATCGTTCGGCAGGATTCCAAAGGTAAAATATATGCCCAGATATCCAGCCCAGAAGAAAAAATTAATACACAAACCATGCACAAGGTTATTATGATTGTGATGGAATAATACCACCACAATCACCCTAAGGAGAGAGAGCTAATATGAAAGCACGAATTGCGGCAACCGCACAAAGATTGTTGAACCTGTACCGCCAAGAACACGTTATTATTGGTGGATGGGCGGCGATTAATCCTGTGTTTATCAATGAAGCAACCGATGATGTAATCAAAGAATTACGCGAAATGCCGACCGGTAAAATGCTTATCCGTCATATTGAAAATCTGCGCAGCGGTAAAACCCCAATGGACTCAATCGAACCAGAACTAATGCCATATGGTGGATTGATGGCACAATCAAGTATAACGGACACCGCACTGAGTCCAAAGGATATAAGCGAACTGCAATCTGCATTGGCAGAATTTACCCCCGACCAAAAAGGTTTGGAAAAAATAGAATCACTGGGGGTGGTGCGTCGCTTTGGCGAAGAGTGGTTAAATGCAATTCACGATGCACTGGAAAAACATCCAGACATGCAACAAAGCTGGACCACGGTTACGAAAACATATCGGGCATACCAATTGTGGGATACGGCAAACCAAATTATAAGCACCCCAATAGACGACCGTACCCGCGCAGAAATCCAAGCAGATATGCCAGAATACGAAACATACTTGCCGATGTTCGGAGATGCAGGGAACGAATTACTGTCGCGGTTGCGCACATTTATCAGTTCTGTTAAAACCGAAGAAAATGCTTAGTCTTGGGCATCTGTGCGGTATATAGTATCCATTGTGTGTGGTGTACCAATGTAAATCATTGTTCCGGTGGGGGACAAGATGAAATCTAGCTCTCGCAAACGTTCGCGCAAGTTTTCCCGTTTTTGTGGTGTATTTGATGTATTGGGAACTTCGACATCGTCACAGATAATTAAATCTGCACGCATGCCGGTGATATTGCCATGGACACCTTGGCATATAACAGACGGTTCACGAATACCGACTGGGCGATTAATGGTTATATGACCAGATGCCCAATCACGACGTGATGCAGGTATCAATTCTGAACACCATGGATGATTTTCCAAGATATGACGAATATGCCCGACCATGCGCGATGCAAGTGTATTGTGCGCCGATAAAATTAAAATTCGTGTGCACGGGAACAGATATAATGTACATGCTGCAAAAATCCCTACAACTGTTGATTTACCAGAGTGTCGAAATGCCATTAACAAGCCACGATGCATATCATCGTTCAGTACGTCTACTAAGAAATTCATTATGCGCCGATGATGCGCCGGCGTTGTTTGCCCCAGGAGACGATTCCACGCATCCATAAAATTACAATAATCCGTAATCGTCGCACGCATCATCTGGGGTCGAATCCTTAATGTATCCATAATCGTTAATCAAATTTGGCAAAGCATTGTCCAACACCGTGATTAGATTGCGATAAATCCCCAGCACACCACCACCGGTCAATTTATCTTGGATTAAAGTGTTTGTGTATTCCAAGAAATCAATTACGTTTGTGTGTGTATTGCGCCACGCTTCGATGTCAACATCAGGCGCATGCAGGTCTTTGAGGGCTTCAATCAAAAAATTAAAATCTGAATTCAGGTGTTCTGGGTCTATTTTTGCGGTTGGCTGATAATCTATAACGCGCGACAGTGCAACTATTCGATAAATATCAATGCGCGAATCTTGAACCGGTGCTTCATTAAAAACAATGCGGCCACCATCAAACGTTGCATTTTCAACAACTGAATAGTTATCTGGGGCTAAAACACTTTCATTTATCGCGACATGAATATCCGCTGCCTGGAAAAATGGAAATGCAAATTCAAATTCGGTTGTTATACCATCTGAGATATAAGATATTTTATGCATAATATCCCCCTATTCTTTACCCAACCAAATCATCAAAACGGCTAAGAATTGTTTTTAACAAATTCGGTTTTTTTGCCTTGGCTGATTTTAGTTTTTTTAAGTTGGCATTGCGTTTTTCTGTGTATGGTTTTTCAGTTTCTGATTTTAGCCGCGCCAGAACTGCGCCCTGGCTTAAGCCACGCGCAGACACCCCCGATGCCCCGTATTTAGCGCGCTGGGTCGCCAATGCTTTTTTGACCAGGTTTGTTTTTTCGGCCTCGTCTGCGGCCATTTGCTTTAGAATTTCTTGACGAGCATTTTTCGCCTGTTTTTTTTCATCTTGGTAGTCCAAAATTTCACTAACATCTGATACAAGTTGTCCCATAGTTAATTCCTTTGTGTTTAATTAATTAAATACTGTATCCGCCGGAAACAGATACCGATAAAATTGTGATTGGTTGTGGTTCGTTGCCATGTATTGTCCAATACGGTGCTAGGCATGTTTTCATCTGGCCTAATAAATTCACAGAAATATCCCCTGAAAAGCCGGGATGATTGTCTGAATAAATATCATTAGGCAATGGCGCACGCACCCCATTAACAAAGACTGATTTGGTATTTAAAAGACGAACAGACAATTTTCGTATTCGCAGCTGTGACACATTATGATGCGACACCCGAAACGGCAGAGATTCTGCACAAAATGCGAAATCATATAAATCTGCATCTGTCATCGCGGAATCTGAAAAACATTCGATATTATATACTGTGTCGCGCTTTGTTACGACATAGGTCATGCCATCAACAACCGCCACAGACATAAATTGACCATATGTTTTGTATTCTGCCCAGGCGGATATTCCCAATGCGCTGTTTTGATTTAAAACCGCCATATTGCCGTCTGATTGAACAACAAACAATTGTTTTGTTGCATCGTTATACGCCATATCAATTGGCCCCGTCATCAAATGTTTTGCAAACGCACACAAATCTGTTGCGTTATAATTTTGCCCCAAATCGTCCAGTGACAGTTCGCGAATATCACGCATTGTTTTAGACACGAATACGGTTGCACCTTCTATCTTTTGCGGTGGTAAATATCGTGTTGCGCAACAACCAACAGATGTATGTTGTTTAATATCGACCATCGACGGGGTCAAAGGTTTACTGGAAATCGCCCATTCGCCATCAGATGTCAAAATTTGCAGATTATCGCCACTGACCACGGTACAGATTTGTTGGCGTTGCTGGGAAAGCAAGGTTATGAAAATCGCTTCGTCATCTAGACCTGTTCCCACATTAAAGTTTTTATGTTGCCCAACGCATGACATCCAAACCCCAGCTGGATATGAACGCGCACCACCAAAGACAAGTCTGTCTTGGTGAAATGTGATACTGCATGGCCAGCCACGCACATTGCTAAATGCGGCTTCATACCAATCTGATACAGGGTTGCTTGGCACACTGTATGTGCCATTGATGTATGCGATGACCTGGGTCGAATTAATGAATTCGTCAATTACCCACTGTTTATCCGATAATAAAAAGCGCGTTCCGACATATTCCGGCGACCAGAAATCTGTATTTGTGGTAAACTTAGCATAGTTATTGCCACGATCACTGGTTGTAACAGATATTTTTATATCATTGCTGTCTTCAAATCGCATAAACGGGATATTCATCGACATATCTGTGTCATTACGCGCAAAGATAAAATCGACAAGCTCGAAACCATTTTTTGTTTTCTGTAAAATCTGGGGCTGATAATCAGGATGCACAAATATAATCGTATCAAAACGCTGGGCGTATTGCAGACGCGACAAATCATCAGAAGTCCATGGCGCGAATAAATCAGCCTTTACCGTTGTTCCCAGATAAACAATTACATGCCCCGGCGTTATCGCCAGTAAATAATTTTCCGTTTCAGATACAGAAAATGGAACTAAACGCGCATTAGTTGAAAGTGCTGCAACATGCACCAGACCGCGACGGCGCGTTAATCCACCACCCGGCAAAACATCCATATTTTCAAGTCTGGACACGCCATTAATATCATCGTGTGCAAAAAATTCAGGTGCAACAGCGCCATGGGCAAATGAGTTTTGTGTTTTAATAAAATTTGCCATTTTGTCCCCCTTTAAAATCGCGCATCAATCAAAGAAAAATTGTCTATTTTTGCACCAGCGGCAGTGGTACTGTCGATAAATTTTGCAGATTGTAATTCAGATTCATAAAGCGCAACCAGCATTCTGAACACGGTTTGATCGCCCGACAATGGGATACAAAATTCCATCGCCAGTTTTGTTGCCAACAATGATGCAAAATATCCTGGGAAAGTTTCGACCCCAACACGTACACAGGCTGTTATTGTTATAGTGTCAGTTGGCGCAACAATTTTATTACCAATAATATCACCACATGATTTCAATACACGCAGGACATCAGATGGTATTAAAAAGTCCCCATCTGAGTTACGCGTTAAACGCAACTGGCGTGTTGCAAAACGCCATGGATGTGATGCAATCAAGGCATCTGTGACCGGTTCAAACAATGTTCGCGCCAATTGCGCGGCCGCAGTATCATCACTAAGCGACTGAATAGGCTTTTCCCCAAATTTTAATAATGCCATTGAACATAAATCTATTTTTGTAAGCATAAGTGCCCCCACTGTTTTTTAATAAAAATATCGGTGACGCAAATTGCGCCACCGTTCGACAATAATAAATAATTATGCCAATGCACCGGTTGTGACGTTGCTGGCTGTGATGTTTATTTTCTTAATCGCAGTGTTATCAGATGCGTTGATAATTACAACATCGCCAATATTCATCAATGTTTTTACATCGTTGAAATATCCAGTTGCAGAAATCGTCGCAATGGTTTCTGTTGCAGATGCATAGTGCCACAATGTAAAACCATTTGCATATGCAATAACCGACAGATTTTTATTTTGAAATGCCATAAGAATTATCCTTTGGTTATAAAATTTGTTTACTGTGCATCAGAACATTTGACACGTACGATACCATCATTATCAATCAAGACTGCGCCTTGGGACATGCTGTTGCTAATAAAGTGCGCAGCACGTTCACCATGCCAAGAAATATCTGTTTTAACTTCTTGACCACATGCATGACCAATGCTGGACGCATGATAGATAAAGCAATCACGATTTGATTCAGATACAGGCAATGCGTTGTGCAACACCCATGTGATACCCAACCATTTTTTTGCTTCGAAACCATTTACCAATGGATTTGCATCACCAACATAATCGGCGGATACAAATTCATCCATCGCCAACAGTTCGTTCCACTGGTGTACGCCAATCACCGCAAAGCGACGGCCATCATCGGGAACATCGTTGGTATTTAAAACTTCGACAGCAGATAAAATCAAATCTTTGGTCAAGCCTGTTGTATAATCACCAACCGATAATGTAGACGTGTTCATTGCATCAATAATTAATTCGTCTGTTTTGCGCCCCAATGCGTATGCACCCGCAGACGCAACAACACGACGTTCGTCAATATTGACTTTTAATTCATCCAATGCATCAACCCAATCACCAGCATAGTAATCAGTTAACATACATTCGACAGGTTCATGATTCAAATTCATCACAGGTACAATACCATGACGTGATTTTGTGCTGGCTGTGCCACGACCAACCTTCTGGAAAGTCGTTGATGCACCAACAACACCTGATTTGCTGCGAACAGTTGAACGCAGTTTTGTGCCCATCTGTTGATAGGCCAAATGAACATCGGCTTCGAATTGTTTTACGAAGACCTGGTCAATTGAAACGGACATATTTATTTCCTTTGTTTGGTTAAATGAAAAAAGCGCGATTTGCGCGATAATTTTATGCAGCGGTTATGCAATATTGCGCCGTGAACATAAAATAAATGCGGGGTGGCAAGACTTGTCCGCAATAAAAAATTCAGTCAGACTAATAATTCATCTGACTGAAATTTTTTAAAAAAAACCCGAACAAACGTCCGGGTAAATAGAATCAAGAAATTATATTATTTCTTTTTTGCACATTTTTTTGCACATGCTTTTTTTGCGCATGGTTTTGCAGCTACTTTTTTAACAGCTACTTTTTTTGCAGCTGGTTTTGCAGCTACTTTTTTCGCAGGTGCTTTTTTTGCAGCTGGTTTTGCAGCTACTTTTTTCGCAGGTGCTTTTTTTGCAACTGGTTTCGCAGCTACTTTTTTCGCAGGTGCTTTTTTTGCAACTGGTTTTGCGGCTACTTTTTTAACTGCTACTTTTTTTGCAGCTGGTTTAGCGGCTACTTTTTTCGCAGGTGCTTTTTTTGCAGCTGGTTTTGCAGCTACTTTTTTCGCAGGTGCTTTTTTTGCAACTGGTTTCGCAGCTGGCTTTTTTGCAGCAACTTTTTTTGCAGCTGGTTTAGCAGCTGGCTTTTTTGCAACCGGTTTTGCGGCTGGTTTTACAACTGCTTTCTTAGCAGATTTTTTGAACAGGCCAAAGACCATATTTCTCTCCTTCTCTTCTATTTTTTGGATAGAACAAATATGTTTTGTTCTTACTTTATATTTTATATGAATATCAAAAAATAGTAAAGAAGAAAGTGAGATTTTTTCTTATGAATATAATTTTTTAAATCCATTTTCTATTTTACGGATGTATTCAACATCACCATCGCGCCAATATTTTGGATCACGCATCATACGTCGCAAATCAGAATCTGTTAAATTTTTTATTTCATTTTTTTCTGTTTCGACATTTGGTTCTATGGATTGCATCATTCGATATATGCCTTGGATTCCCTGGGGTGTGGAACACAACTCATCAAATGCATCGGCGGGTAAAAACTGTTTTCCAAACGCATCAATTGCGCGAAGAGCTTCTGACATTTTTTCAGTGCCACCAAAAAAGTTTTTTAATTCTGCAAATGCATTTTTTTCATTTTGCGTTGCATATAAATCAGAGATTACCGGTGCAAGAAATTCATTTGCGATTGAATAAATTTTTTCAACCTGGCTCATTGTTAATCCGATTTCATGAAATTTATTTTTTAAATTTTCATCATCAAACAATTCATTTGTTGGATATTCATCTGATGATTCGGGTACACCAATTGCACGATTAAATCGTGCACGCACATTTTCATCACTGTCATCTGTTGGAACAGTTATCATTGTGCCAATCTTTTTTTCCAATTCTGAATACGATTTAATCAATGCCTCTGCATTTAGTGTTCCATCTTGGTTTAAAAATTTTTCTGGAATCTTATCCATTTTATTTTTCCTTTGGTTCATTTGATTTACGCAGAAAGAAAATTCCCGCCAATGTAAAAATACTTTGCAGTGTTATAAATATATCTGTGTCGCCAACCAGGTATGCCGCAATTGCAGATAATATGCCAACCGATGCCGTAATATAGGTGCGGTATCCGTTCAAGAATCCGCCCTTAAAAACCTTGTTCATTTTTATTTATCCCATCACAAATAAAATAGTAATTCATCAACGTCCAATATATACCCGCGTGCGCGCGCCCAATCTGGTATCGTATCACCATGATGAAAACGGGTCGCCCCACGACACATATCCGACAAACCGCCTGAAAGCATGCGCCCAACAACACGCAGACACATTTGAAAACCACGACTGGTCGGGGGGACAGACAACATACCGTGACGAACAGAAGTTTTATTTAATGATTCAAACATATCGGTATCAGATATTATCTGTGCGATACTTTTCCCGGTGGCACGCGATGCATTATTAATCATTGATACCAGTGCTTCGACCGCGGACAGTGAAGATGCAGATGTTTCAGCAT
This sequence comes from Candidatus Enterousia sp., assembly GCA_045546155.1. Taxonomy (GTDB): domain Bacteria; phylum Pseudomonadota; class Alphaproteobacteria; order Rs-D84; family Rs-D84; genus Enterousia. The sequence continues at coordinate 79,614 of JAZQCG010000007.1, read as the reverse complement.
AAACAACACGCGCAATTTGATATGATAACTTTTTCGTTTCGTCTGGATTTTTTATCAGTCTTAGATTCATTTCTAAAAATCCCCCCGCTTTGATTTTTGATAAATAAAAAACCGCACAAAAATGTGCGGTAAAATTTAGACAAAAAAAATCCCCAACAAATGTTGTGGATAAAATATCTGCCTTTGATGTGGTAAAGTATATCACATTTTTAATTAAAAGTCAAGCACATATTTTCAAACCCGCAGAAATCCGCCATTTACAACATGGTTATTTCATCGCCAAACACCAACAAATATCGCGTATCACGTCGTAAAACCAGCGCACCATTTTCATTTATACCAACCAATTCAGCGGGTGCGCCGTGGTATAAAACATCTTTGTTTAAATGTTCAACCAACTGCATCCAGCGCGCACGAACAACCGAGAAATCCGCACGACGCCATTTATCCAGATTTCGCATTAAATTCCCCAGCAATTCATTTGATGATAATCCAGATACGTAATTATCCAACTTGGTCGTTTTATATTCGCGCACCGTCGGATTTGTTTGAACATTAATGCCAATCCCCACAATCACATACGGTCCAGAATATTCAATCAATATTCCACAGACTTTTTTACCATCAACCAATATATCATTTGGCCATTTTATCGTTGGTTTAATTCCATATGCAATCAATGTTTCAGCAACCGCAACCGCAACTGAATACGCCAAACGCCCATCACGCACATCACAGTCATAGATAAAGCTGGCATACAAATTGCCATGATGCGACACCCATTTACGGCGATGGCGGCCACGACCGGCACTTTGCGCCAATGCGACAACCGCCGTACGATTTGCCCCCTGGCCCGTGGCAATTAATTCATGTGCTGTATCCTGGGTACTGGGGATTTTATCAAAAGAAAATACCTTATATCCGGCCAAGCTTATACACCCCATTATTAATTGTTATAAAATCACGACCAAATTTACGACGCAGCTGATAAATCGCGGTATCAACCGCGTGTGTCGATGTATCTGCGGCATAGCCCAGTGCGTGCTTCAAATCGGCTGCGGACATGCCACCGCTTTTATAAAGCGCTATTACTAATTTTCCCTGGATATATGGCAATGATGTTGGCGCGCTAAAAATCTGGTTTAATATACGGGAATTATCGGTTGCAGACAATATTCGTGCCTTTAATTCCATTGGATGGATTGGCCCAGTAATATCCAAATCTGCAAAATCAGAATCTGTTACCGTTGGCGCGTCCAGCACGGTGGCATTTAATTCACTTAAAACATGCCGCCAAATTGGATCGGATGAGAAAATACGAATTCCCGATAACATACGTCCAGAATACCTAAAACATTGTGGATTGTCCAATAAAAAACCACACGACAAATCGTATGGTTTTTGGGGTGTCGAAACCGTGCATAAAAAATGTGCTTAGTCGCGTCCAGTATCTTGGGGCGAATCAATGTACTTAGTAAAGTCTTGGATTCGCGCCCCGGTCGACGACAAAATCTTGGAAATACTGTTTGTCGACGGCCATCTGGGCTGTCCTTCTTTGGACCAACGCTTGCTTTTATTAAAAGTCGTTGGGTCCAGACCACTGCACTTTGCCAAACCAGAACAAGACATACCATGTTCGGTTGCAAAGCGTTCTATTGCCCGCCATACATCTTCGTGGGTCATTTTTCTCTCTCCTTCTTCGAATTTCGCCAGAAGCCATCAGAACGTTCCAGCACACCATTGATTTTATGCCGTGGCAGCAATTCATACAACAAGTACCATTTCCTAGGTTTTTATGAATATTCTGGGCTTTTTTTAGGATTTTTTAGAAAAAATTAACAACACAAAAAATTTTTTTGACAAAACACTTGACAAATCTAATTATCTGTATTATATTTCGATTCGTCAAAGGAAGCAAAGCCGATGACCAGGTGCGAAAGCATCTGTGGGGTCCAGGGATTCAGACTCCCTCCTACATTCTCTCTCCTCTGGACCGTGGACCCCAGAACACTTTTTTAGAATGCCCAATTTCTTTTTCTCCTTTCCTTCCTTTCGGGGCATTCGGAAATACCGCCGGAAACGGCGGTATTTTTTTGTAGATTACTGATTTTTATCCATCGCACCCCAGAAGTGTACGCACCGTCTGATTCGAGCTGACGACATTATTACACGAAGTTGGACATCCTGCGGCACACCCCTGCGACATACCCATCGTGCCGATAAATACATATTTATTATTCGCATGACACCAACAACCAGCCCCAACAGTATCAGATGGTGTACCAAGGGTGTATTGGGTTGTTGTAGAGCTACTGCATTTATATGAAACATTATCACAAAGTCCAACACCTGAATGCGGGCAATAAGTATCCATTGTGAACATTCCTTTTAAATCATCGTATGTTCGATACGCAATAGGCGAACCGCTACTTACGGGTCCCAATTTGCATGAAGCCAATGTAGTGCTGGGGGCGTTTGCATCCTCAAAAAGGTTTATAAAATTATTTGTTGTCCAACCGCATAATTGTGAACCATTAGAGGTACTATACGTATCTGGTTCACATGGGCATTTTTTACAATCACCGGATGCAGTCTGGCCAATTTTTTTGCGTTCGCCATAATATTCCCTGTCACAAAAACAGTAAACATTATGACATGTGAGGGTTGCAACCTCTAGATCAGGATTTTCAGAATTACTATATTCTATTGTGTATGCTTTATTATTGCCTGTATCATTTGATGTTCTATCTTTAACCGTCAATTGGTTCGGATCTGCACACTTGCAATTACTTATAATATCCTGGGCCGCACGATTCATACAACACATCTTAAAGCTGGTATTGGTTAGTCCTACTGATGCGCAAGAACCCACAGACATGGCCGACCCCGCGTATGTTGTCCCATAGCTCTGCTGACACCAGGTTGTACACTTTCCCCCCAATTCAGAATCATATCCCGTTTGTAGACACGGACGTGCCCAGCCAGTACCACTGACAAATGCAGCCGCAAAAACATTTGATGATGCACATCCCAATGCCCCCACCACAATGGCCGCAAACAAACCGACGTTTAGATTCGGCACAAAAACGGGGGATAAAACATGCAGAAATCAGGGATTCTTAATTGTAAATCTATGCCGAGAAAAAACGTCCCTTTGGATTCGGCATATGTTTTTTGTCTCTATGCCATGCATTATAATGCTTTGCGCTATTTTAGGCAAGGCTATTTTTCAAATACAGAAAAGATTTCCCAATGGGTACTGCCGACGAATTGGTCAACCGGGATTAATTGGCTAATTTTATATCCACCACGTGTTAATGTTGCCATATCACGACGAAACGTTTGCGGATTGCAAGACACGTAAATCACGCGACGGACATTACTTTTTACCAGTTCACGACACTGGGCATCGGCGCCAGCACGTGGCGGGTCCATCACAACACAATCATACGTGTTCAGCATGGCGACTGTTAACGGTTTCTTGAACAAGTCACGTTTTGCACCCGTACCAACCACATCAAAACCGTCCGCATTCAGGGCAAATGTAAAATTCCCCAGTCCGCAAAATAAATCCGCCACCCGCGCGACACCGTGCGCCGCACGCACAACCATCGCACGCAGTGTATCCGCACCATGAATAGTTGGCTGTAAAAACGCACCCGACGGATATTCGACGGTTTTATCGCCAAAACTTATTATAGGTTTAGATTTTTCAAAAATAATTTTATCGTTCCAGGTCACACGTAAAACTGGTAATTTTTCCACCGCGCGACGAAATTCAGGACTAACATACGGAACAGACGCGGTTATATTTACATCCAATCCATTATCACACATTGTTACCAGGCATGCCCCAGACCCGACCCACGGCAGCGCCGCCAATGCCGGTAAAATAGCATTAATTTCAGGGGTCATATTCGGACAATTTGTTATGGGGATAATATTTTTTGTGCCACCTTCGAACAGGCCAAAAATTCCTGGGGCAAAGCAAAAGTCACCACGACGGCGCAGACCCGCATCAACCCACACCGGCGCATCCGTCATCGGCAATTTCGGCAATGTCGCCGCTTTATTTTCACGATAATCTGGGGATGCAAAATCAAATTTGCAGCCACCACACCGATTAAAAAATGGGCACGTCTTCATTGCGATTTTTTAGAAATTTACACGCACACCCGCACGAAATTGGTGGGCAATAGGACTGAAATCTTTGACAATATCCAGACCAGGTTCAAATACGTACATATAGCGGTAACCAAAATCCAGTGTGAAATGTTCGCCAAATTCGACCGCAATCCCCGCCAAAGCCGCCGCCGCAGGACTTATTTTTTTATCCAATGTTGCATCATCTGCACTGTTCCACGACAGGCCAGCGCCAAATCCAACGTATGGCACAATCATCTGGGATCGGAAAAGACGGTACATACTATCAATTCTGGCATCAAATATCGCGTTAATAAATGCCATATCGCCCGTCAATTTAAACGCATCCCATTCTGCATTTGCGCGGACATAGTTGGCTTCAAGGCGAAATGTATCATAGATACGAACACCGGCACTAATATCAAATGACGAAGTATTTTTGCCATTTATCGCAATTTGACCGTCATTATCATCAGACCACATTGAAAAATTATAGGACGCACCGATATAAAAACGATGTTCGCGCGCAAAAGATTCAGAATCATTACCAGATTCCGAGACCAAAACCGGCATTTGAACCATTTCTACACGATATGGAATTGCTGCATTTGCCACCATTGGTGTTAATGCAAAAACTGAAAACAAAATCTTTTTATTCATAATCCATACCCCCATTTAGAAATTCATCCGGAACGATGCCATGATATTGCTGATATTATCTATGCCACCACGTGGCGCATCCCATCCAAAACCGTTGCCAATCATCATCTGGTACTGGTAATAAACATCCAGACCAATCAAATCGTTAAACATTACATTAAAGCCCAATACCGCGCGGGGCACAGCTAAAATTGCACCGTCTGCGCCGTTTGTGCCATTAAAACGATACGCGCCAAATGCCGCACCAACCCCCATAAATGGCACGAATGTACGACGATGGGTTATGTCCCCCAATTGCACATAGCGACGCGCCAGGTCAAAATAAAGCATGCCACCAAGTGTCTGGTAATTCGCATCCAGATTTTCAATATCTGAAAATTTCAGCGTCGTTGTTTGGAAATCCAGTTCTGTGCGGACATAAGACGACAAATTCCACCCCAGACCAATTTGAGCAGTATAAGAACCCGATGATTCATATTCATCGCCCAGATAAGTTGCACATGACGAAGCAAACCCCAGGTTCAGACCACCACCCATACGCATATACATTGACGTTGGGATAAACATACGCGTATCAATATTTTCAACCGCATCAACGGTTTCATAAACCTCGGCCCCAAGAGCGCCCGGCGCATCATCAATCACATCTGGCGCAACGCGCGGGGCGGCGACAACGTCAACACCACGTGTAACCTCACGCACAAATACGGATGCATCAATTTTGGCATATGCCGGCGAAGTCGCCATTGCCGCCAACAAAACATAAGATATTTTTTTATTCATAATACAAACCCGGTTTTATTTATATGGAATTTTAACATAAATTGAAACTTGATTCCAGTGCCTTTTATGCGTACCATTATAGCTATGAAGAAAAACACAGACAAAAAAATTGCTTTGGTTGCGGGGGCATTGGACCTGCCGTTTTTTACAAGGGATGCGTTAAAGCGCGCAGGATGGGACGTATTTATCGTTGGCCTTAAAAACTTTGTAAACCCAGATTTAAATCCAGACATTGTAATTCGATTGGGGGGCGCAGGACGTGCCGTACGCGAAGCCAGACGTCGGGGAATTAAAAAAATTACATTTGTCGGGGCATTGGGACATCCAAATTTGTCTGATATTCGACCAGATTGGTGGTCTTTCTGGACATTGTTAAAAATATTAAAAAATCAACGGGGGTATGATTCTATGGCGGTTGCATTAAATAAAGTTTTAGAAAAACAGGGCTTTGAAATTGTCGCAGCCCAGGATTTAGCCCCAGAGCTGACCTTTGAAGTCGCAGGTGTTCAGACACGCGCCAAACCAACCGCAGCAGACAAAAAAAATATTGAACGCGCGATTGAGGTATCACACACCATCGGCGCAGCCGACATTGGTGCATCTGTGGTTGTCGACAAACAAGTTATCGCGGTTGAGGCCGCCGAAGGCACAGCACGCATGCTGAACCGTGTTGTTGAAATGCGCAAAAATCACAAACGAAAAAGCGGCGTATTTGCAAAAATGACCAAACCTGGTCAAGATTTACGCATTGATATACCTGCAATCGGGGTTGATACAGTAAACGCAGTTGCAGATGCAAACCTGCGCGGGATTGTGGTAAATACAAAAACATGCTTTGTTGTAAATAAACCATCTGTCATAAAACAAGCCGACAAACGCGGAATATTTATTGTCGCGCTGGACGAATAAAAAAAATCCCCCAAATGGGGGATTTTTTTAACGAACCAGATTATTCTGCTTCTACAATATCAACAACAGTTACTTTGAACACAACGTCTTTGCCCGCCAATTCTGGGACATATTCTGTTGGGAAAGTGATGTTAACATCGCGTTCTTCGCCCTTAACCGCGCCAATCAGCTGATCTTCGAAACCTGGAACAAATTGACCGCTGCCTAATTTTAACGGAAAGCCTTCGGCTGTGCCACCTGGGAACTGAACCCCGTCCAGGTAACCAGCAAAATTAATAACAACGGTGTCGCCTTTTTGTGCGCCAGCATTACTGTCACACGCACCCAACACACCACACAAACCCAATGCAATCATTAATTTTTTCATTTGCTTTCCTTTTTGTTTTTTTGTTAGTTATTTTGTTTAATTGTTATAGACGCAACGGAACCCATATTCACGCATAGTAGATCCTTCGGCCTCAATCCGGTAATCAAAATAAGGTGTTGGACGCATTACATCAAAAGATGGCTTGTCATATACCATTACAATACTGGATGCATTGCGACCACAAACGCGTTTCATTTCATAATCTGCGACCGCCGCCAATACCGTACGTGTATCACCATTTATATCCATACCGTCCGCATTTTGCATCAGGCGCAGACGCATTTCACGCAGGTCTGAATTACCCAATAAAATCTGAACCCGAACCATTGTGCCACGATATTCTTGCCATCTGGTTTCCATGCGTGACGTGTTCCAGCGATTTGCAGTCTGTTCTTTTTCACCGGCTGTTTTAGGTTTATACGAATCAATGTTTGCGAACTGGTTATCCGCCTGCATAAAAGTACTGGTTCGTTCGTTGTATAATGGGGCATCTGCACCACCGGTTGCAAAATCATCAACGTTATACGGTGTATCGCCCGTTGTACACGCAGACAGCGCCAACGCAGAACACAGTGCAAAAAGAATTGTTTTTTTCATGGTCTTTTTCTCTCTTTTTTTTAATTTTAACAAATAAACCTTTTTGATTCAAGTCACGATTTATGATAAAATATACTTAAACATGTCAAATGTCGTACTGGAATCTTTATTAAAACCATTGGAAGAATTCTACAAACCATCGTTTGTAGAAGAAATTGCAATCAATCACGCTGGCGAGGTATGGATGCGCCTGCACGGGGCACGTGTGCCATGGGTATCGTACCAGGCCGAAGTATTGTCTAAGCAGTATTTGGTTGACTTGATTCATACGGTTGCAAATATTTACGAACGCCCGTTCGACCCCGTTCACGGGATGCCTGTTGTGTACGCAACATTGCCGGGCAACCATCGTTTTACCGCAATCGCAGGCCCGAACGTCCAATATGACGAACGCGACGTGACCGGCGGTGTCGCGATGAATATTCGTGGCGGCGGCGCGCACGAAACCAGTTTTGAAAATTATCATTTGGAACGTGGACGACCACTGCTAAAGGTAAAACCACGCGAAAACGTTCGCCCAGACGATCCATACGAAAGATTAATGACCGCAATCAATGATGGCAGCCCTATTTTAATCAGTGGCGCAACCGCAACTGGGAAAACAACATTTTTGAACCATATGCTGACCCTGATTGATAACAACAGTCGCGTTATTACCGTCGAAGACGCACGTGAAATCCGCGTCCCACAGGCGAATCGCGTTCATTTTGTATTATCACGTACCGAACAGACAAACGACATGAACTATGCCCGCTTGTTGGACTTGGTCGTTCGTATGACCCCAGACGTTATTATCGGTGGCGAAATTTCAACCGATAATGCAGCGGTACTGTGGGAAATGCTGGGGACGGGCCATGATCATTTCTATACAACAATTCACGCAGAAAGTGCCGAGGCCGCATACGCTGCATTTGCAGACCGTATTCTGCACACCCAGCCGGCATATGACCGTACAGATTTAATCACGGAAATGAAAAAGAAAATCCGTGTTGTTCAATTATCACGTGACGGGGCGTTGCGCGCCGTAACAGAAGTAGTTTAGTAAATATTAAGGAGTATCATTATGGACGAAGATAAAATCACAATCACAGATTCAACATATCGCGAACCCGCAAACGAAAGACTGGAACGCGAATTAAAAGAATACGGCGAAGAAAAACTGCGTCGCGCCGAAGAAAAAGAAAATGAAATGCTGGAAAAGGCATGGGAGCATTCTGTAAAGCGTGCGGAAAGACGTAAAAAGTTCTTTGCGGCGATAAAAAATATCTTTGTTAAGAAAAACAATGATATTCAATGTAACAATGACCAAAATCAACTATAAACAATCCCCAGGTTGGGGATTTTTATTTTTTTGAAAAAAAGTACTTGCATTTATTCCACTGACAATATATCATACGTAACGCTTTAAGGGGTTGTAGCTCAGCTGGTTAGAGCGTCTGCCTGTCACGCAGAAGGTCGCGGGTTCGAGCCCCGTCAATCCCGCCAGCTATTCGCACCGTCATTTGACGGTGTTTTTTTTGTTTTTCGCTATATCTTTTGCCTACAATGCCCATATCCAGGTAAAAAGGAGAAATTTATGGACAATAAAACAACACAACCAACTACATTTAATTTGTCTTTTAAAGCAAGAGCTATTAGAACTACAATTATCATAACATTAATTCCATGGCTTTACTTTCTTGCAAAGATATTGGCAGAAGTAAGCACAGGTGAGATCCTAGCTTTTGAATGGCGAGGAATTTTAATTTATATAATATCCCTGTTTATTTTTGTATCACAAATCGCAAAATATCACCCTGGCTCTAAACCCGTTCATTGGCTTACTATGTATAAGAAACGTTTGAAGTGGACACTGGCCTATACACTGATGTATGCGTTTTTATCCGGAATATTGTTTGCACTCGCCGATGAATATCGACACGAAGCGATATTGGGAAGCGGTTACGAAATTGAGTATTATATGACTTCTTTGTTAATGTCATCTACATTTGTCATTATGTGCACAGTCACACTGATGATTGGATGGTGTCTGTGGGGTAAATTTATCAAACAAGCCCTGATTACAGAAGCAAATGTTCGTGCCCAAGAAATTACTACTGGAAAAAAGCGTGTGACAAATTACTAAAAATACGTTCGGCCCCTTTACAGGGGGCCGATTTTCTTGGAATAAAATAATATTTACAAATACAACCATGATAAAATATAATAAAAATCGGCACGCAAAAAAAGGAGAAACTATATGAAATTCAGATTATTAGCCGCAGCGGCATGCGCAATGGCTTTGACAGCATGCGACATGAACACACAAAATCCAGACACACTAAAAGGCAAGCACTTTGTCGCAAATCAGCCAGATGCCACAATCGTATTGTCTTTTGCGCCAGATGAAATGCGCGTTAACGGCAAGGTTGTAAACCTTTATAACGGCGCATATACCGCCGATGGCAACAACATTAAATTTGACGGATTCGCATCAACAATGATGATGGGCGAGCCAAACGCGATGGCAGCAGAAACAGAATATTTTCAATTTATGCCAACGGTCGAAACATACGAATTACGCGATGGGACACTGGTATTAGCATCGGGCGACGGCACAGAAATAGTATTTACAATGGTTGAAACAGACCCATTGGCAACAAATAACCCCCAGGGCGACGCAGCGGCGGAATAAAAACTTGACATGGGGCAAAAATACATGTATAATTTGCCGGCGTTCATATGAACACGGCAGTTTTGGCCCCATCGTCTAGAGGCCTAGGACACCGCCCTTTCAAGGCGAGAACACCGGTTCGAATCCGGTTGGGGCTGCCAAAATTACAACCGACCCTTGTGGTCGGTTTTAATTTTGCCCGTTTCCACCGAGATGAGAGCCGCAGGTTCGGAGCGTCAGTTGGCGAAAACAAGTGCCAACGAAGTTTGAGCCTTACGTAGCGAAAGGGGCCCATGGAGTGAAAACGAACATGGGAATCAGACAATCCGGTTGGGGCTGCCAAATCTGATTTTCCGTCCGTTTGGACGGATTTTTTATTAAAAATCCAAGGGGCTCGGGCGGTTCGAAATATAGAATTGATTTTTTGCGTGTTTTATGGTATAATGTTTGCACTCAGCGGACGACACAGGTCGTCTTTTTTTATTGCCCGCAACCGCGGGTGTTTTTTATGGGGGAAAATTATGCAAACACCAAAATTTTTACAAGAACTGATTTCATCGCCCGAATACGGTGATAAAAACAGCGAAACTTATAAACGTGCAACAAGGTACATGAACATCCTGTATCCCGGAACAGTGGCGTTTGATGCCACAGGTCGTATGATGCGCCCAGAATATGATATGACATTGGAACAGTTCTACAAAGCCCAGCATGAAATAGAAACGGAGTTCGAGTCTGATAAAAGCGAGGCAGAAGCAGATGTCCTGGACACATACGGCGATTATTTTGAAACAATTGGTTTTGAATTTAATATCGAAGAATATGTTGTTCCTGGCACGCCGATACCGGTCAAAGTTTTAATGCCGGGTGGTCATGTTTCAAAACGAAGTCTGGAAACTTATGCTTTGAATATTCCAGAGTTTGAAATAAAGCCCAAGATATGGATATGGCACAGCGAACATGGCGAAAATACATGCGATGAATGTTCGGGGAACGATGGGACGGTCTATGAAACCAAAGAAGATATACCAGTTTGTCCCGTTCATCCAAACTGTCGCTGTTGGGTTGAAGAAACAACGCTGAATGAGGCTGGCAAGAAAATAGGCAGCAAGGTTTATAAAGGCCAAAAGCCAGAAAAGAAATCAGAATCACAACCCGACAATGAAATAAATAAACCAACCTTTGAAAAACCGGTGAATGTAAAGCCGGGGCAATATGCGGTATTTGACGGCAAGAAATTTACGCTGTATGAAAATGACAAACCAATTATGTCGTGGGATGCAGTATCGGGCAAAGATGGATACAGAAGCCCCGAATACCAAAACCTGAAAGACACAGGACCAATCCCCGAAGGCACATACGTTGCAAGGCAGGAAAAATTGCAGTATATAACACCATACGGGATAATTGCAGGTATTGCTAATGCAGGAACGTGGCCCGGAAGCTTATACTCATGGGGTGCATCAAGGGTAAAACTAGAATCATCGCAACAGACAAATACTTATGGTAGAGGTGGATTTTATATTCACGGCGGTTGGGTTCCTGGCTCGGCTGGATGTATCGACTTAACATCAAATATTGACAATTTTGTTGCGTTATTTGATTATATAGGGAATGATTTAATTATCAAGGTGGAGTATTAGATATAAAAAAGTGTCCTGATATGCAAAATACAAAAACATTAGCAACATATGCATTCGTTTCGTTTGTCATCATGTTTGTATTCTATTTTGATTCAAACATGTTGGCTTCTTCAAAATGGGACACTTTATTTTACGGTTTGTGCGAATATCACTGCCTGCGTTATGTTGATATTACAATTATAAGCGCAACCTTTTTGCTTGGTCTGTTTTTAATGTGTTTATCATGGAAACCATATAAGTGGAAATGGGGTTGTATTTTGTTATTGGCTTTTATTGTTGCGATTATAAGTTATATCGTTTTATCCGCTGTTGTTGCAGCTATAAATTATATGATTTAATCATAAAGAAATAAGGCTTGGCATGGAACAAAAAAAATACTCTTTGTTTTATTATATTTCCGTATTCCTGGCGGGATTGTTTTTCTTCTTTTTAAGTGATTTGGCTTATTTCGGGCGAATTGCAAAAAACGAAGATATATGGTGGAATGTATGCATGCATCTAGATGGTCATAAGGCAGATGTCTGCATGGCGCGCTATGACTTGTTGTGCATTTTCATAATTTTGGGTCTGCTAATGTGGTTGGGATACATTCTTGCACCAATTTACAAAAAGAAAATATTTTTTATCCCATTGCTGGGATTATTGATATACCCAATATGCAACATACTGTATTATTTAATATTGGGTTTGGTATAGGTGATAATTACTGGAAACGACCTGATTGTACATGTAAAATACTAGCAAAAGGGTTATGTATGCAAAAATGGAAACGTGGCACGATAATTTGTCTTGGTATAAATATATTGCTTTTATATGGACTGCTTACTGATTATTATGAATTTTTTATCAAAGAATGTCGTGATGCGTTTCCGTTTAATTATTGTCCATGGGGCGGTGAATCTATGGGCTGGGCATGGCGTAGTGCAGATGTATATTTAACAAATCTGGTATCTTCTTGTGCCACGCTGTTGTTTTTTATTCCAGTATCATTGTATTTTTTGTATAAGAAAAACTATAAAGTGTCTTTCTGGCTTGTGTTAAGTCCGATTATAATATCTTGGACGGATTCTTTGCTTGGTACCTTGTTATATCATTATGCAAAATTTTAGTTGTTCAAAAATAAACCCAAACATACGGTTGTGATGATTTTAGTATTCATGGCGGCTGGGTTCCATGTTCGGCAGGCTGTATCGATTTAACACATCATATTGATGAATTTACACAATGGTTTGAAAAGAATGGACGTGATTTAATTGTCAATGTAAAATACCATTGATGAAAACAGCTAAATCAATTTTATGTATTTGGGGACAGGTATTGCTATTATGTTTATCTTTTATAGCAATACTGGTTCCAATCTCTGAATTACGATATGTTTTTACTATGGCACCATACCCATATATACTAGATGGTGAATGTTGTAAATATATCGAATTTATGGGCTTAGAAATACGCACTATATATTATGTGGTCTTGTTGGTAATATATACAATTGCACAATTGGTATTTGTGTGTTTTGGGATATATAAAGCCCTCATGAAAAAGTACTTTGTTGCACTGGCATATCTGTTTGCCCCTGTTGCGATGGAAATATTTATGAGTTTGCTGCACTTACTGATATATAGCTAAGCAAGACTTATCACTTGTTATTTTCAATCCATTCTGAAAGTTCGTTGATATTTCTGACTATTTCGTCATAGTCGCGCAGCAGTAAAGTTCGAAAGTCGTCCAGTTGGGGCTGCCAAAATTCAAAACCGACCTTTTGGGTCGGTTTTTATTTTTGTAAAAGCACCCCAACCGGATGCGCCAGAGTGCCGGCAGAAAACGCAGTTTTTGTGGGCAACGCCCACAGGCACGCATGGCGAATACGCGGACGAACAATTAGCAAACCTGCAAAACAGATATGGTTAATAGAGTTTTTGCGTCTAGGTTTGGTTATTGGTCGTCAAAGGCGCGAAGATGGAGACACCGTCCATTTTCGCTGATGTCGGGGCAAATAATGTATACTTGATTTTATTCCTACTTCATTATAATATTCAAATGAACCGGTAAGGCCGGCTTGGGTTGTGATAAACCCAGTATGTTCGGTGCGAAAGCATCGTTAGATTGATGTTTCGGTGCTTTTACACCGATAGCATCCCTGATCGTTTGGTCGGGGGGCCGTTTGTTATAAAATAGGGGTAACCTAAAAGCAACGGAATCACTAACATACTGATTTATCAACTCCCTGGCCACTCATTTTTACTGGTGGTCTTTTTTTAACCCAGGGATTCGTTATGGAAAAGTTATCAGTAATATATTTTAAAACAATTAAACGATTACTATTACATATTGTTGATATTTTTATCCCATCAAAAGTGGCCAAAAAAAACTTTGTCTCGTGGGCAACCTTTCCAAAATTTAATATGACACCAGATAATACAATTTATAGCCCTGTGATAAATATAGCCTTTTGTTTTAATAAAGCCTATATTCCACTGTTTTTGACGGCTGTTTCTTCGCTGCTTCAAAATTCACCAGGATGCAAGTATGATGTTTATTGTGTCACAGATATAAATAAATCTGAACAGACTAAAATATTAAAGTATATAAAGAAACATTATTCTAATGGGAATATAATATTTTTAAAGCCAAATACAGATTATGATAATGCACATTGTGGCCGATGGTCAAAAGCTATATGGTGGCGGTGCATGTTGCCAAAACTGTTACCCAATAATGTAAAACGTATTATTTATGCTGATGTCGACACGTTGTTTGTTCGTGATTTGCGTGAAGCCAACGAATTTAACATTGGCAATAATTTATTAGCAGGATGCTTTGACAGCGAAACATATATCAACAGCGGATTTTTAGTAATGAATATCGAACAATTTCGTTTAGAAAACAAGTATCCGCAAATGATACATTGGGCAGAAAATAATCAAGCCAATTTTCCTGATCAAGATATGTTGAACACAATATGTCGCAATCGTATAAAACCTATGTCACGTAAATTTAATATCATTGTTGATGGCGGATACAGCTTTTTAAAGACGATGACAATAACCACGTATCGCGACATAAAACATCCTGTGATGCTACATTATGCCGGCGTAGTAAAACCATGGAAATCAGACATAAAAAGATTTTTAACATTTCAGACATATCGTAAATATTACAATGCTGTTATAAACAACTATTAATGCAGAGGTCATAATATGCATATTCAAATATTGCTCTTAAAATATTTCTGGAAACCAATATCCTTGTTTTGTTCTTTGTTCTGCGTGACCAGTGCACAACGGCGCGCGGTTCGGCAAAAACTTTTATATTCCAAAAGTTTTCCATACCCAAACGTGTTATCCGTTGCCGATACAATTAAATTATTACAAAAAGGTGCATCTTTGGCCAGATTAGGCGATGGAGAATTTAATTTAGCCCTTGGGAAAAAGTCAATTTGTTATCAAAAAAATTCACCCATGCTTAAACACCGTATGCGCGAAATATTAAACAATCCAAATGGCAAATGCTTGGTCGGAATTCCACCACGCCCAACAAAACCAGGATTCTTCCGTGAATACTTTACACGCTATCCACGTATATTGTCTATGATGAAAATAAAATCCACGTATGCAAATGCGAATATATCCAGAAACAATGATTTTCTGGTTAGTGGAATTGACGAATATCGCAAAATATGGAACAACAAATCAGTCGTTTTTATCTATTCATCTGCGGGCAGATTTGAAATTACACCTGAGTTGTTTTCAAACATCAAAGAACATTATTATATTGATGTCAATGCCAGCGACGCTTTTGAACAATAT
Source organism: Candidatus Enterousia sp. (assembly GCA_045546155.1). GTDB lineage: Bacteria > Pseudomonadota > Alphaproteobacteria > Rs-D84 > Rs-D84 > Enterousia. The sequence goes on along the minus strand of JAZQCG010000007.1, from coordinate 64,050 downwards.
GATGAAATAATGGATCAGGCAAAAAAATATTCAAAAGATTGTTTATTTTTGATTGCATGTGGACCGGCAGCAACGGTAATTGCATACGACTTATGCACAATGGGTTATCAAGCAATCGATATTGGACATCTTCCTAACTGCTATGCTAACGAGGTATCAGGCGCACCAATGCCCGAAAAATTACCCATATCTAAAAAAACAGTATAAGGTTTTACGCATGCAGCTTTAGATCCTAAAAAGACCACCGTTTGGTGGTCTTTATTTTTGTTTGCCCTGCACTATGCGGCACGTTGATATTCAAAACATTTTTGCTGGCAATTTTTGGTGTATTTTTGCATACGCAACATGTTATATTCACGTTCGCATCTTTCCTTATACGCCTGGGCGGTGACTTTGTTTCTAACACAGGCAGACCAAGTCATCTCTGCTTTTCTTAATTGTTGCGCCAATGCTTGCTTCTTAGGATCACTGGCGGGGGTTCGGGCATATTCGTTTCTGATTCTTTCTTTTTCCGCAGTGGCAGCTTTTAATCTTGCCACCGCATAGTCATAATCACGAATAGCCTGTTGCAGTTTATCCCATGCCTGCTGCATACGATTGACATGTTCTGGACGCGGTTGGCGTGGCGCTTCTGGGCGTGGTTGCTGTGACGAACCAGGCTGCGATTGCTGGCCACGATTTCTGATGTATTGCAACATCACACTGTACGCTTCGTTAATCTGTTGCATTTTGCGTTTTGCCACTTCTTCGTTGCCTTGGTTTCTATCTGGATGCCAGATTTTGCACAGCTTGCGATATGCTGTCTTTACTTCTTGTTCGGTCGCACCCAAAGATACACCCAAAATGCTAGCCGCCTGTTGTGGCATCATAGAAGCCTTTGCAAACGACTTTATATTCTGAGCATTTTGGTTTGTTTGCCGTGCGGCCTGGTATATATCTTGGTAATTTTCTGTACCTTGCTGGGCGCTGCTTTGTGGTTTGCCCTGTTCATCATAAGTCACAGAAGATAACACCTTGCCATCTTGGTAATTTGTTATCGTACATAAATTCCCAGACGAATAATATGTTGTTTGGGATACAGTTTCCAATGTATCGCCTTTTTTCACACGTCTGGTGATGCACGCAACCTTGTCACCGTTAAAGTTAACCTCATCCGTTTCCTTTAATTGTGCGCTGATAACAACTTTGCCATCTTCATCATATTGTGCTATGGACGCAATATAAGACACCCCGCTGTTTACGTCATTTAAAACAGAACTAAAACCGCCACCAGTAGTAACGGAAAAACCAGAGGTATGCTCGGTTCTTTGTTCATACGTTATCAGGGATTGCAATTTGCCATTTGTATAATACTGTTTTGTTTCTGTTGTTAGCCAAAATCCATCACGTCTAACCTTTTGTGCAGATGAACGTTTGCGGCCTTTCTCGTCAAATTCGATTTCTAGCAAGCTGCTTCCTGTATATCGCGTTAGCGATTGTACATAACCGTTATTGAAATTAACAACGTCGCCTGCTTCAAGCGCTATATTACAGACAATGTTTCCCTTATCATCGTACTGCGTAATTGTATCTTTTTGACCAATTCGTCGCTTGATAGATGCAACACGTCCATTATTATAGGTTATGTCTTCTTGCTTAAAATTATTTAATGGCTCTTTGAATGTTATATGGCCACTGGCATCATATTGAATTAACCATTTGCAACCTGTGCCCGTTTCTATAATCTGTGTTGCAATCATTCCATCTTGGGCAAATGTTTCATGAATTACCCAACCATCTGGACGGCGTGTTTCAGAAATGCTGTTTTCTGCCTTGTTAATCGAGGATCTTTGTGGAAATTTTGTTTGTACGTTTGTCATGATAGCACCTCTTGGTTATGCTGTTCATGATACGGCTCACTCTCCGTATCACATATATATAGCACAACAAATATTTTTGTCAAGAGCTGTCACGAACTTTTTTACCGCTTTCAAAAAATGGTGATAAATCGCGTATTTCGTCAGTTTTCAGATTGAGTAAGTCTGTACACAATAAAAAACCACCCATTTGGGTGGTTGTTCTATTTTTGGTATGAATCTTTATTTGATTTTACTAGGTTCAATTTGGAAGCCTCGCTGGCGGACATCCAAAAATCATACGATTCTTTTGGGGTGTATTTCATTTTTCCATTAAGATACCGGAACAGGTTTAATTTTCCAAATACATTTAAACTTTGTCCGGTGGCGCGTAACAGATCAAACACAAGAGGACTGTCATCCCCCACCAACGGAAGGAAGCTATGCACACTTAGTGGATTTTTTAATGCCGATAAGGACAGGCTTCTGCCATAATCGTCAAATATCCGTGCGTCTTTTGGAACAACAATTTCATTATCCTCCGTTAGGTGTGCTTTGACACCCGCCAATTCTACAAATTTGCGCGCATATTCGGGCGCCGTCAAAGAATTGCGGACGCCGCCTGGGCCCGCAAATATATCCGCCATGTCTTTGTAGCGAAAAAGTGGCACAGGCTTGTTATTAAGTGTTTCGGTTTCGTAATAAAAACTGTAACAGAAAACATATGGGCCGAATTCTTTTGTCGCTAAAAATTCTGGTTTTAAGGTAAGTTTGAGCGTAGAATCCGAAGCATGTTCTACCTTGGACACGATTGAATCCAGCACAGCGACAACGATATAGGGCAAAACATTGTATGACGCGTTTTTGACCAGTTTGGTTTCACGATGTTTTTTAGGATCGTCAGGTGGCAGCTTCACAGCAACTTTGGATTGTGGTTTGGCAAGGATACGCCCGTCTTTCACAATGTGCAGTGGAATTATAGAGCCGTCTGGGAATATTTCATTTGTGCAAATCCGTACTATTTCGAATTTAGAAGATTCTGCTTTTGAGCCATCTGGGTTAATAGCATCAATATCTATACGACGTAAAGCCCAACAAAAACCATTTTTAGGCAATTTTTTTAAAATATTTTTGTCTTTCTGATGCAGTTTATCAATAATAATTTTCACATCACCTAATACATCGGGCAAATATCTTTCTATCATGCTAAGACAGGTTTCCAATTTATGTGCAACTGCACCCGCAACGCCGATAACATCATATCCCCCGCGTAATACAATATCTGCCAGGCGTAACAAAGCACTAACAACAACACTAAAATTATGTACTGTTTGATTGCCTTTTATAAACGCATCCAACAAACGAAATGTCATATTACCGATTTCTGTTTCGGCAGGCTTATTCTGAAAAAGATTATCGCCCCAATCGTTTATTTGTCCAGCAAGAGCGTTCAGTGAGTTATTATCGTACATTTACCACCTCCTTACACATTGTAATATAACACAACATGTGCTTTTGTCAAGACATTCCATTAACAAACACGTTGACAAAAACACGTTTTTAGACTACCGTCTTCAAAAAAGACAACAAACATGCAACAAAAATACAATTTAACACCAGATCAAGCGCGACGCTTCAAAGAACTGCGTAAAATGCCCCCAGAAGCATACGAAAAAATATGCAAGGGGTGCGGTTTGTGCTGTCTGTGCAAAATCGGGATATCAGACATCACATTATATACACGCCTGTGTTGCAATTATCTGGACATCAAAACAAAACGTTGCGGAATATACAATTCCCGCCTGAGCACACGAAAGAACGACTGCGCTAAGGTTACACCAGAACTGGCATTGGCAGGCGATTTAGTGCCACGCACATGCGGATACGTTGAATATATTTTTGGCCCTGCAAAACAACCAATAAACCTAGACTGGTCAATGGTGCAACATTGTGGCAACATGGACGTTGGTAATCCGTTTATTGGGCTGCACTATGCCATAGCTGATTCTATAAACTGGAAACAAAGATAAAAACAAGGAACAAAAATGCAAAAAACATACAGAATTTCACAAGTTTATGATATTGCCACCGCTTTTATTACAAACAGTGCGTGTGCAATGGATATTTCCAAGAAAGACAATGCTATTGTGTATACTTTTAAACAAACATTGAACCCAGAAGAAAAATATACACTTACTATTTATCAGCCAATCGGTCAAACAGTTCGTCCACAATTTGGTGTACGCGACTGGGAAGTCGATTATAAACTAGGGACAATCATACTGACCCAGGGCAACAACAATACACCGCTGATGTTTGCGCAAACACGGCACAGTGTTGGCAAAGCTGCAGACAAAAGTTCATCCGACGTTGAAAAATGGCTAGCGCGCGCCAAATCACGCAAGTTCTTTAAATTGGTTGATATGGCGACAAAAAGAACACGTGGCGAAATCAAATTAACCAACAATGCATCACAGATATTTAATATTGTTTACCGACTAAAAGAAATACAAAAATAAATGCCGCCCATTTGGGCGGTTTTTATTTATTCTTTTTAAAATACGGCAACATCCGCATAGTCATCCATCCTGCAACCATAATCGACAATGTGATAACAACCAGATACCAACGCAACCATGCATAACCACCAAAAACACCGATATACATCAATCCTACATACCCCACCCAGCGACCGATAAACAGGGCAAAATCACGAAATACAAAGTATTCTATTTTATGATTGGCGGTTATACATTTTGAATTAGATAACTTAAACATATTAACAGCACACAACTGGTCCAAGACAACAATTGCTGTTGCATAAACCAGGTTATATCCCAAGAAAGTTATCGGTGTCGTGCGCCATACAAATAACGAAATCCCCATCGCGCTTATAAACATCGCAAGTAATATTATATACGGATAATGACGCGGACGCCCAAAACGTCCCAACAGCCAGGACGTAAGAATTGAAAACAATGAAAACAGTGTTGTAAATATCCCCAGATTCAAGTCTGTTTTAAACATAAATACTGTGTACATCGTTATCACAGATGCCAATAACCCCATACCAAAACCACGCATTATTTCCATCGCAAAAAGAGTGCGAATAACCGGGAAACGCATCATGCAACGGAAAAAACCACCAAAATCCAATGGGCGACGCGTACGATGACGTGATGGCGATAAAAATGCCATCAAAAACAATTCTAGCACAGATAGTCCCAGCAAAACATATGCCACCGAAGTATAAGAACCAGTATCAATAAAGAACCCTAAAATAACAGGCACAACAACCTTGACCGTGTAATTAGTAGCAGTTTTTGCCCCCATATAAAGACCAACTGTATCGCGTGTACTTTTTTCGCCAACCATTAAGTTCATTGGCAAATGATACATTGCTGCACCAATACCATAAAGCAACCCCAGCGGAACAACATATTCCGCAACATTGTCCCCCAATAAAATAATTGCAAGCAGTAATGCAATTTTTGGAATCTGGTTCAATGCAAAAACAGAAACCTTGTTATAATGTTTACACCAATGCGCAAACATAAAGAATCCTGCACACGTTGCCGCGTATTCAAACAGCTTGTACATGGATACAGATAAAATCTCGGTCGGGGAAATGCGCATAATAAAAGATATTAAGAACGTCCCCAAAAACAAATCGGTAACATTACGCAAGGCAGAAAAGACAAGCAACAACCGTAGGTCGCGTGATAACTTTTGTGAAGACATATGAATATTCTCTCTCTGGACTATACTGGGAACATTATATCATAAAATTCCCACGATTTTAATCACAGATATAAAAAATTGACACCCCCGCCCCTGGGATGTATAATTTGCAGCATGAAGAAAACAGTATTTATTTTATTTGCAGTTTTAGTCGCCCTTGCGGGATGTGGGGTAAAATCCGCACTGGAACACCCAAATCCAGACTATCCACGTTCGTACCCAGTTTATTAAAAATCCCGCCGTGTGGCGGGGTTTTCTTATTTTCCAAATTTTCCACTGCGTGGGAAGCCAACCGGAATTGTTCGACCCTGGGACGCGCGACGCGCAACCCATGGTTTCCAATCTTCAAGCCGCGTTGTACCACGACCAGTTGTCCAGCTGAACCCATCAGATGCATCAAAGAACATAACATCCAAAACATACGTGCGTTCGGCGTTATATTTCTGTAAAATCACCCCTTTGCCACGGGACATTTCTGGGATTTCAGACGTTGCAAATATCAGCAGTTTGTCATTTGAACCGGACATCGCGACCGTATCACCGGTCACCGGCACACACATAATCGCTGGATTTTTAGAATCTACGTTCATAACCTGTTTTCCATTACGGGTCTGGGCCAAGCAATTTTCGCCCGACACAATAAATCCAACACCATGACGACCCACCACCAAGTATTTTGCATTTACATCCAACACAAACGCACGAACAATCGTTTCATCTGCACCAATATCAGCCATCATTCGCACAGATTCACCAAATCCACGCGCCGACGGCAATTCATTTGCCGCCAATGTAAACATTTTACCGCCGGATGCAAACAGATTGATTTTATCCGTAGACATCGCATGGAACGCAAATTGCAATTCGTCGCCTTCTTTGAATTTCATATCCAGCGCATTTAAATCCAGATGACCCTTGGCCGCGCGAATCCAGCCCATAGTTGATAAAATTATCGTCAATGGTTCTTTTTCAATAAATTCATCCGCGTTTACAATAACTTCTTCGGTCTGTTCCGCCCAGGTTGTGCGACGACGTCCCAATGCGGTCTTTTTATCATAACGCTTTTTAATATCTGCAAACCATGCCTTTAACTGGTCATTTTGCATGTCGGGACTGGCCATCAATTCTTGCAACTGACGCTGTTCTTCGCGCAGGGCCGCATCTTCGCGTTTGATTTCCATTTCTTCTAGTTTGCGCAGTGAACGCAGGCGTGTGTTTAAAATCGCCTCTACCTGAATTTCAGTCAGGTTGAATTCAGCCGTTAATACAGCCTTGGCATCGTCTTCGGTTCTGATGATTTCGATTACCCGATCAAGATTTAAATACACAACCAGCAATCCGCCCAAGATTTCAAGGCGACGCGCAATATTATTCAAGCGCCATGTTGTACGACGCAACAGAACATCTTTTTGATGCGCAACAAATTCACGCAACACATCACCAATTGGCATTACACGTGGCGCACCCTTGGAATCAATCACGTTAAAGTTCATATTGAAACGCGATTCTAGGTCCGTCATCGCAAACAAATGCGCCATCATTTTATCGGCTGGGATATTCTTGGACTTTGGCGTGATAACAATGCGAACATCGGTTGTAGATTCGTCAATAATATCATCAACCAGTGGTAATTTTTTACCGTCAATCAATGCACCGATTTGTTCAACCAACTTAGACTTTACAATACCGTATGGGATTTCAGTAATTACAACCTGGTATGTGCCGCGTTCCAGTTCTTCGACCGCCCAACGCGCACGAACACGAAACGCACCACGGCCAGTATCATAATTTTTTACAATCGTTTCAAAAGAATCAATCAGAACACCACCCGTTGGGAAATCAGGCCCGATCATTTTCTTCATAATTTGAGCGGTGGTGGCATCCGGCCGATCCACAACCAGGGTTAATGCATCGCAAACCTCAGCCACATTATGGGTTGGGATGTTTGTCGCCATACCAACCGCAATCCCCATACCACCATTTGCCAACAGATTTGGAAACGCCCCCGGCATAACAACCGGTTCAATTGTTGTGCCGTCAAAATTTGGCATCATATCAACACTGGATTCATCCAACCCTTCCATAATCAGCATGGCGGCATCGGTCATCTTGGATTCTGTGTAACGATATGCAGCCTGGGGATCACCGTCAATGTTACCAAAGTTACCCTGGCCATCAATTAATGGATAACGAACCGAGAAATCCTGGGCCAGTCGGACCATCGCATCATAGACAGAGCTGTCCCCGTGGGGGTGATAATGACCCAACACGTCACCAACAACCGTTGCGCACTTACGAAACGCCGCCGATGGCGACAATTTTTGGCGCAGCATAGAATACAAAATACGACGATGCACCGGTTTTAAACCGTCACGAACATCGGGTAATGCGCGGGATACAATCGTACTGACCGCGTATGACAAATAACGTTCAGACAATGCGTCTGAGAGTTGTTGTGAATCAATTCTTTCGATAATTTCTTTTACCATAGTACCCAGAATTTAGAACATTTGAAAAAAAATAACAACAGAAAAATACCCACATTTCAATGTGGGCGCACATTTTTTATTGGGCAATTTTATGCTTAATTTCGCGAATACGCGCCAAAATCTCTTTCAGGTCGGCATCCGTCACACTGGGGACATTGGCGGTTTTGGTTCGCAGTTCGTCAGCCATAACGATACACAAAGTCGCAAGCAGTGCACTTTCGGGCAATGGACCTATTTTATCCAGAATCTGGCGGGCACGCGCATCAACCATTTTGCCCAAATCAATCAAGCGGGCTTCTTGGCCGTCTTCACAGCCCATGGGATAATTTTTATTTACAATAGGAATTGATACTACACTCATGCTAACTTCTTTAATATCTCAATCGATTTATCAATCATATCTGTGGCACGGGCATTTTTTTCCCGCAGACCTTTTACCTGTTCGGTCAGAATTGCAACCTCAAGATCTGTTTGTTTGCCAGCCGCCACCGCCGTACCGCGCAAACGTGCTGCGGCTTCTTCTAGGGATGCTAATTCTTGAAAAATTTGTTGTTTTATATCAGCCATAATGTCAGTTTAAGACATTTTTTATATGCGTTCAACCCTAAAATGTGATATAATGTATGGGTAATTTGTGGGGGATTGTATTCAATGAAAACAAAAATAATCTATATTTCTGGTAATGAAGTGTTCGAAATGGCCCAGATTCGCGCTGCTTTTGAAGAAGTACGCAACGCGTTGGGATTGGATAAGGATACTATTTTATTTGGCGTGCCGGTTGATTCAGATAATGCATTGGCAAATACAGCACCTGAATACACAGACACAATTCAAGACACACCCATGGCAATTGAAACAGTAGAAACCTGTGAAGCCCCAGAAGAAGCAATTGAACCGACCCCAGTGTCCAGTATAACAACAGAAGAAATCATAGAAGAAGTAACAATTATCGAAGAGCCCACACAAAATACAGGCGAAGAAGAACAAGAAACCGAAGCTGAGCCTGTTATTCCAATTTTATCTATATTATCGACAAATGATGATGAAGCACAGCCCGCGGCAGATGAAGACGAACCTGTAATCGCAGCAGTAGCAGAAGAAGAAATTGCAATTGTATCTGAACCTGTACCAGAAGAACAACCCGAAGAGACAGCAAACACAGATACACTAGCGGTGTCGATTGATGATATTATCGCCGATGAAGCACCGGTGGCAGAACATGAAAAAACACTGGAAGAATTACTGGAATCAATGACCCCACTGGGCGAAGATATAATCCCAGAACCAGAACCGGCCCCAGAATCAGAGCCAGAAAACATTATTGATGCGGATACGGAATTTTCAATTTCTATGAGCGATGATGCTTCTGATACAGATGCTACATTGGCACAATTGGCAAACGAATTCGCACAGACCCAAGATAAAATCCCAGACACCCCAAAAGCAACCGGCAATGGCAAGATTGGAAAACTGAAAAATATTTTACCATTTAAAAAGGCCAAGCGCGATGACAATAGCCTGATGGGGGATTTGTTCGGATGGGCGGGCATTGCCGCAAATGATGAAGACTTTTCAATTCCTGGGTTCTTTACTGGGACAGCGGGTCAAAAATAAACACCAAACGCACGTGGATGGATATAGAAACGATTTTTAGACTGTTGGATAATTCGGGTTTTCATAACCTGAGTGCGGATAGTGTAAATATCTATATGGAAGACCCCGGATGCGTCGTTCGCAGTTTTCAGACTTTTTTTGAATATGCCTGGACAATTTTAATGTTTATTGTCGGGATTTTGTTGGCGGGTTGGGCGTGGGCAATGATACGCGGGTCGAAAAACGCACAATTGGCATCTATTACAAATAATATAAAAAATCTTGTACTGATTTTGGGGACAATATGTATTGTCCCGGCTGTTGTAAATGCGATATATGGTGGCGACCTAATCGGTCAGGGATGCAAAACAATTTCAATACCACTTGAAAAAATTAATGCGTTGCTGGATCTGCGCAAAGATAAAATGGAAAAATACGACGAATACAAATTATATGAAGAATTTGATATTTATGATTCTGGGGTCAATTTGAATATGGCTGAAACACCGTATGCAGATGCGCCATTGGCGGCATCTGGTACACCGGGCACAATCGAAACAACGACATCGCCCGTGCAATCACAAAGCATCAGTAGTGCGCCCGCGGCTGTGGCCACACCAAATATGACACCTGTGCGTGCGATACAATCTGGCAAAGATGTTATTTTTGTTGCAGCAGACGGCACACAATACAAACAGGTTGGTGGCACACGCGCATGGCGCAACAAGAATCCAGGCAATATACGCATGACCGAATTTTCACGTCGCGCCGGCGCAATTGGCGAAGCCGGTGGATTCGCGGTATTCCCAGACGAACAAACGGGTATGCAGGCGATAAAGAAACTGTTGCGCGGTAAAAGCTATAATAACCTGACGATTGCAAATGCAGTTAGTCGCTATGCCCCGCCATCTGAAAATAACACCGTCGCATATCAGCGCAGTCTGGAAAGAATAACGGGCCTATCAATTAATCGTCGCATATCCGAATTAAGCGACGAAGAACTGGACAAAGTAGCAAACGCAATTCGACAAATCGAAGGCTGGAAGCCGGGACAAGTTGTACAAATGTAAAGGATGTAAAAATGAAATCACAACGTGGTGGAATTACAACAAATGTTTTATTGATTTTGATATTCGCATCGGCATGCGCTTTGTTTTTTATGAAGTTCCGTGGTGACTTTAAAAATTCAGGAACAACCACCACAATGGACAGCCCAACAATATCACAACGCGTACAAGCAAAAAAGACAACCCCAGCCGGCGAATTTACAGACGGCCTTGGAACACCAGATACTATAACACGCGGCACACTGGATGAATTTGGCGCAGGCATTGAAAGCATTGCTGAATTTAATCGAGATATTAACAATGATGGACAATCGGACCGTATCACGCGCACGCATGTTGCAACCGGTAACGCGCACGATTACGATGAATATAAAATTGAACTGAACAACAATGGCGCAATGCTTGATATTACCCCAAAAGGATTCAGAACAACGCATGGGGCAGATTGTGCCCTGCGATTAATTCAGTTTCATTTTACCCCAACATTTGGCGCGACAATTATTTCACGTCCGTTTGTAGACACATGGGACACACCGTCGGTGGCCACAAAAACAGAATACTATTTGGAAAATAACAAACTGGCAAATAGTCCAGCAACTAAATTAAGCAACGTCTGTGACGTTCGTGATTTGTTCTAGGCGCATTTGTGCCGCCAGCATATCCAGTGGCTCAAGTGCATGCGCGGTACGCATACTGTATATCATGTCAAACGCATCAATTATTAAATGATCTTGAATAATTATGCCGTGCGGTAATAACATTTTACCTAAATCCAGCGTTGTTTTAATATCCGCTTCTGAGGCCGCACAATCACCAACAGGATGATTATGAAACAACACGATACGTGTTGCGCCCGTCATTAATGCACGCGCTAGTATTTTATCAGGATAAAGATTTGATTGATTAACCGTTCCAATGTCATTTAATTCACAATGCAGCAGTCGCCCTGAGTTATCCAGATACATAACATGCATTTCTTCGGTCGATTTGTTTGCCAAATGCATGCGACAATATTCATGCATTCGGGCTGAATTGACAATAAGGGATTCTTTGCGGTCGCGTTCACGATAACCCTTTGCAACAATGCTATGCAATAATTTGAAGAACGTCGCAACACCATCGCCTGCACCGGGTACAGATTTAATATCTTCGGCTTTCGCAAGCATTGTATTATACGCAGAACCAAATTTGTTCATTAATAATCTGGCAGGGACACGAACATCACGTCGCTGAATAATATATGTCAAAAGCAATTCCATTTCGTCGTCATCACTGGCCTTGCCTGCTTCGAACTTTTTGCGCAGACGTTCGCGATGACCAGCACGCATTAATGGATCAGATTTTGCCATAATGTCCCCTAAATCATTTTTTCTGTAAATATTATCGCGCCATCTTCGGTAATACCGATTGTATGTTCCCACTGGGCAGATAAACCACCATCAACCGTGCGTGCCGTCCAACCATCATCGTCAATCTTGCATTCGGGACGACCTGTGTTAATCATCGGTTCGATTGTGAATACCAGACCTGGGACCATTTTTACTTTGTCCCAACGTTTGTCATAAAAATGATAAATTTGTGGATCATCATGCATTACCTTGCCTATGCCATGTCCAACGAAATCACGCGAAATAGAAAAGCCGTGTGGGGTTACAACTTCTTCGATAACGCGCCCAATTTCAGACAATGGCACACCCGGCGCACAAATTGAAATAGCGGCATGTAGCGCATCTTGGCATACGGTAACCAGTTTTCGCGCCTGGGGTGACACATTGCCAATCATAAACATACGTGATGCATCACCGTGAAACCCCTTGAATTCTGCAGTCAGGTCAACGTTAACTATATCGCCATCTTTTAAAATAACATCATCGCTGGGGATGCCATGCACAATAACATCATTAACCGATGTGCATATATTTTTTGGATAGCCTTGGTATCCGAGATCTGATGAACGCGCACCATTTTCTTTTAAAAAGGTTGCAACCATACGATCAATTTCACCGGTGGAAATTCCAGCCTTGATATGTGGTGAAATAAAATCAAAACAACGCGCAACTAAATCACCAACAACACGCAGGCGCTTGAAATCTTTTGGGGCATAAACAGATGCTAACATTTTCTTAGTTCCTTCTTTTTATTGCAAGTCGTGCCGCACGCACAGATAGCTTCAACGCGAAATCACGTAATAAAACCTCGCCTGGCATGCCGGTGGTACGTAACTGCTTTTCCAATTCGTTTAAACGGATTAAAACATTTGTTATTTCAGAGGCAGGCCAAATTTTTACCGCATTATTAAATTTTTCTGCGACCTTCCAAAACAGGCGTGGTAATTGCCCGTCGACAACCGCTGTCAATAATTTCTTGAAATGACCATCCAACATACGCACCAGCATATTTGGTTCGGCATTATCGTATAATAACCTATCCAATGCAGTCATCGTCTGGGCAATATGTCCCGCCGTCAAAGAATACAGAAAATCGTCCATGTCCGCCGCCGCAGAATCAGGCAAACATTTTTCTACATCGTCTAAATCGACCGTCTTTTTATCGTTTACATATAACGCAATTTTGGTTAAAAAACCACGGGTAATTCCACGATCCCCCCCCAGGTGCGCCGTCATATACGCCATCGCATCGGGATGAATACGTCCAATCCCCGCCGCTGCCAATTCATTTCGAATCAATGGTTCAAGGGTTCGCGCATCATCTGTATAACACGCCAGCGCCCCAAGATTTTCCCCACCTTCAAACAACGAACGCAATCCACCACCACTGCGCAAATCGCCGGCTGTTACAATAACTGTTGCGCAAAGACCAGGATGATCAATTAATTCTGAAACCTGTTTCGCAGATGCATCACCCGCATTTGAAATAATAACCATTTTGCGGCCACCAAACATTGATGGGGTACAGCTTTCTGCAAAAAGAGCATCTTGTTTATCACGCAATTCATCTGAATCCAGCGCAAACAGATTGTCCTTTTCAATACCTAATTTCGCAATTGCGCGGTCACAATATTCATCAACCTGGCCGGCATCAGGGCCATATATCAACACCGCACGAACGGATTCCAAGCCAGAATTAAAATCAGCGTCTTTCCATTTCATTATTTTTTATCAGATGCTTTTGTATTTAATGTATGTGTGGCCGTAATGGCACGCGTTCCAATTTTATCCGCCAGCACCGTCAAAGAATTCTTGACCGCGTTATTGTATGACGCATTAGACGCCACCAGGTATCGCACAAATGTATATGATTCAGATGCACGTTCTGTGCCAGTGGCCAAGACCGTACCGGATATGGTATCTGTTAGTTTATATGTTGCAGACATTGATATTTCCTGCCAGGTGGCATCGCCAGTTTGTTCCAGTGCTTTGTACTGGGTAACAGGTTCACTTAAATTAACAGTCAGTGTATATTTTGCTTTTTCATCATGTACACCGCCAAATTTAGCATTTAGCGCATTGCGCAATTCAATTCCATTAATTCCACGAATAGGCGACACATATATATCAGAATCACGCCCAACATACATTGGTGTAAATCCACAGCCCGCCAACAACAATAATGATAAAATTATTTTTTTCATAAACAAACTTCCTGTTGCAGTTTATACTTATATTAGCTACACTTTTGATAAATCGCAAGGGAGAATGATGAATATTTTTATTATGATTTTGGTGGCTCTGTTTATGGCGGGGTACTATATAATAGACAGCCCAAGCCAAAAAATCCCTGAACATGAAACACAGTACGCGGTTGAAAAATCAGACCTGCGGATGATTGCGCAATGCGCTGCAGCGGTTCACAACGCCCAAATCAAAGGCACGTCGTTCGAAGATATATGCGTGCAACAAAATGATATAAAAAGCCAATATGTGTGCCTGGACAACAGACTGGCAATAACCAAATGCGAAATTGTTAAAAATAAAAAGCCTGCATTTAGCTATATCGTTACGGCAACTGCGCCAATTGATGCAACACAACATAATGCTATGATGGAAATACTGGAATCTGAATTTAGCGATGCTGGAACATTTGGTATATTTAATGACAATGTGATTATGTCTGGCGGAACAAGTACGAGACGTATTGTACCAAAATCTATTATAGCTGAAATGGAATTATCCCCCGGCCAGCTGGTATACCTGACACAATATGAAATCCCAGATACGTTGACTGAATTTGCCATCAATATTACCGAAGACATTGTATGCCCCGTCGGCACAGTCAAAGTTTATCGTTTTGGACGTTGGCAGTGTACTGGATATAACACTAAAACAAATTGTGGTGGGGATATGGTATGGGATTCCGACCTGATGGAATGCATCCCTGATGAATCACGCAAGCCATTATGCGCAAACAACCAAACCGCCGTTATGGTGGACAGCGTTTGGGAATGCATCAGTCCGTTCCCAGAAAAAAGCTGTCCAAAAAATATGGTTGCGCAACTGAATTACAATACGTTAGAGTGGGAATGCATTGGCGACCCAACGAATATCCAGACCATAAAAAAATGCGAACATATTCGATACAACACATCGTTCGGCGCAGCGGGCACAACATTACGCGCCCCAGAAACATCATGTACAGATTGCGAAAAAATGGTAATTGATGAAGAAACATGTGTTGCGCACTGTGTTCCGGATGCGACAAAAATTGATGACCCACGATGCTATAACGGCAACACCGATGAATGCAGTGGCCCAACGCGCGCGTTGTTTTTTGGTTTTCCAAATCGCGAATATGTAAGTCAATCTGGTATTAATGATGTGCGTGTGCCATTGGGGGCTGGGTATTCCCAAAATCGACGGTTTAATTGTCGGGACTGTGGCGAAACAGGGATAAATACAGAATTATCCAAACCGCCATATGTTGTAGTGTGCAATTAAAAAAAACGCCCCAACTGGGGCGATTTTTATTTATCCAGAATCAACCACACCAAATATGCAATATATATCAATACAAAAAAGATTCCCCGGGTGCGTGTTAATGTCTTGGTGCGTGCTGTGAACATAAACAATAACAACACAGCCATTACAGCAATCGCGCCATCGAACAAGAACGCAGGATTAAATGGTATTGGTAAAATTACACCAGCCACCCCCAATACAAATAAAATATTAAAGATATTAGACCCCACAATATTACCAATGGCTATATCTGATTCACCTTTGCGGGCGGCAATAACACTGGTTACTAATTCCGGCAGGCTAGTTCCAATTGCAATGATTGTCAGACCAATAACACGTTCAGACACACCAACATAACGCGCCAATGCACATGCAGATTCAACGGTCAAATTACTGCCCCAGACAAGGGCAATTAGCCCCAACACAATAAACAATGATATTTTTGCAGGACTTAATGTTTTTGGTGTATCTAATTCACATTCTGTATTGCGCGATATAAAATACAAATAGATTAAAAATGCAGTAAACAATCCCAACAAGCACCCCGCACCAGCGCGTGAAATCATACCATACCGTGCCCCCATCCAACACAACAACAATGTTATAAAACCAACAAATGGGATTTCATAGCGAACTGTATTTTTCTGGACCGTCAGGGTTGTTATCATTGCCGTTACACCCAAAATCAAAAATATATTTGCAATGTTTGAACCCAACGCATTCCCAATCGCAATGGCGTTTGAACCATGCAAGGCAGATGAAATACTGACCGCGGCTTCGGGGGCACTGGTCCCCATCGCGACAACCGTCAGACCGATAATAATTGGCGGGATACACATACGTGTCGCCAGGCTGGATGCACCATCAACAAAATAGTCCGCCCCTTTTATTAACAAGACAAAACCAAATACCAGTAAAATCAAATCTAGTAACATTTTTTGCTTTCCTTTTTTCCATTTGCGCTAGGAATTATAACACAGAATACTTTACAAATGTTATTTTTTTGATAAAATAAAAAGAGTGGTATCCATCCCACAAAAAAAGACCCCACGCAAACAAAATTTTGCGCGGGTCTATATAACGAAAATATGTTTATTCCAAACCCTTTAACAAAATGTCTTTCATTTCGTTTGGCATCATGCCCGTTGTGGAATAACCGCAATCTACGTGATGCACTTCGCCGGTAACAGCCGAAGACAAATCACTGAACAAATACATTGCCGCACCAGACACATCATCCAATGTCATATTTCGACGCAATGGGGTTTGTTCTGCGTTCAAGCGCAACATCGCCTTAAAGCCCCCCACCCCACTGGATGCCAGGGTCATAATTGGACCAGCGCTGATTGCGTTAACGCGAATACCATCGCGCCCCAAATCAGATGCCAGATAACGAACACTGCTGTCCAGGGCAGACTTTGCAACACCCATCACATTATAATTTGGCACAGACTTTTCCCCACCATAGTATGTCAATGTCACAATAGAGCCACCTTGGTCCATCAATTTTGATGCGCGACGTGTCAAATCAACCAATGAATATACAGAAATATCCATTGTATTCTTGAAATTATCGCGTGTTGTGTCGGCATAACGACCCGTTAATTCATTTTTATCTGAAAACGCAATCGCATGCAACATTCCATCCAGATGCCCCCACTCGGATTCTATCTTGGTAAACAAATCATCCAGTTGCCCATCATTTTGAACATTGCATTCTTGGACAAATTTTGCACCAATCGATTCCGCCAGTGGACGAACGCGTTTTTCCAATGCAGGCATTGCGTACGGCATCGCAATTTCAGCCCCCATTTCATGTGCGCGCTTGGCAATTGCCCACGCCATAGACCAATCGTTGGCAACACCAGTAATTAAAATCTTTTTACCCTTTAATAACATCAAATTTTCCTTTTAGTTATTTTCTATTGGACATGTAAAAATATATCACTAAAAATTTTATCTCG
Source organism: Candidatus Enterousia sp. (assembly GCA_045546155.1). Classification (GTDB taxonomy): domain Bacteria; phylum Pseudomonadota; class Alphaproteobacteria; order Rs-D84; family Rs-D84; genus Enterousia. Next base: position 46,445 of record JAZQCG010000007.1, on the reverse strand, counting down.
CAATAAGTAAAAAGACCATTGACGTTTCACTCTGTTTGTCTATAATACAAATACAATCTTTTTGTGGACATATAAAATAAAACCGTTAAAATACCTGTCCCAAGATGAAATAAGCAAGTAAAAGGAAAAATATATGAAAGATAAATTTTTAGCATTAATTAACAACAGTCCTGTTCATCGTGTTGATGTATTAAAAGATGGCACAAAAAATTTACGCGACTATGGACTGGGTACTGCGCACTATTCCATTGGCGACAAATTCAAAGCAGAAGTCATTTTTGCAGACAAATCAGAAACAGTTGTATCCAAAGTTATTATTAAAAACAAAACATTTAATACAATTGTTGCAGAATTTAATCGCGCAGAATGTATGGCGGCACTGGCACACGCATTAGATAACCGCACAATGATTACACGTTTCAATTCAACACGTGGCGCGGTAATGCAGGCCGAATTAAATAAAATGGCAAATCGTGTGCACTAAGTATAAATATTTAAATAAAAAAAACGGATTCATTTAAGAATCCGTTTTTTGTTTAACCTAGCCATTTACAGCGCGTTGTGCCGCCGCCAGGATTTGTGCCGCACGTTCAGCTTTTTCCTGCTCGGTCAGGTCTGTTTGTGCATTTAATGCCTCAATCGCGGATCGTGCGTTTGCCCACGCGGCAATATTTTCCGGTTTTTTCGCCCGCTGTTCTTTAAGGCGTGCATATTCAGCCGGTGGCATGTCTTCTAGGGTCGCAGCACCCTGATTAAACGCGTCTTTTTTGGACGGTTTGTCAGGCTTCGGCTCTTCCACTGCATTGCGGTCAAGGACATTAGCGCGATTAAAGCGTGTCTTTTTCGTCAGTGTCGTGATATGCTCTTCACGACCTTCTTCGGGAACGTGCCTAAAGTATATTTTGTGACGGCCCTTGTCATGCATGGACACACCATCGAACACCATATCTATACGCATCCCGACATCCGTGGCACGCGATTTGACTGTAACCTGTCTTAAATCACCACTGAACGTCTTGTAAACAGGTTGATAGTAGCCATTATCCATGTCCATAGAATACGGTACAATCATGGTAACCTTCATAGTATTACCATCAACGGATGAAAATACCTTGACCTCTTCTATTTTCCCGTCAACCTTGACCGCTACGTTGTTATTAGCATTGGCCTGATGCGGCTTTTGATTTAATTTAATATCAACCATCAAGTCGCTGTCTGGTTGTGGTCTTGGCGGTTTTGGCGGATTAACAGGCCCATCTGGTCCTGGGTCAGGCACAGGCGGAACTGGATCGGGTTCTGGGTCTGGAACTGGATCAGGCTCTGGATCTGGAACTGGATCGGGCTCTGGATCTGGAACTGGATCGGGTTCTGGATCTGGAACTGGATCTGGGGTTGGTTCTGGAACTTCTGTGATGCGATCCGCCAATGCGCCGGCGCGTTCGCGTAATCTGCGTATATAGCCGGCCGGAACAACGCGTGGCTCGTATATACCAAATGTACCAATCCCCGCTGGGAACGCTAATTCATTTGGGGTAAATATGGTCGCAGTATCCGTTATCGTTATTGGCGTTTGATACGTTACATCATGGAAAATTGGCGCATCATGATTTGCGTATGTTGTATATAATTCATTTCCATGCACCAGAACCCCGTTGGCATCATATGCCGCATTAGGCGGCAATGTATAGTCGACTGGGGCCCCTGGGATATATCCGACCTGGTTCTGGGCAGAAATATGCGGATTAAAATGTTCGAACGCCGCGATACTTTCCGGGGTCAGATTTACTTCTGTACCATTAATTGAATTACGTAATGCAGCCAGGCCACTGTCAGACATGCCGATTGAATCAAAATAACCCGGCCCCAAGTTATGATCGGTAGCATCATGGAACGCGACCAAATACCGGACCGAGTCATCACGCGACAGCCCCGCATCCATTAATGCATCAATTCGCGCATCCAGTGATTGAGGTGTTTCCCAGTTGTTTTTAAGCATCATATTTTCGTGACGCTCAATTACACCATCTTCGTAAACACGTTCTGTATGCGTTTCATATTCTGTTCGGGTTGTTTCAACGGTTTCAGGATGCTTGAACAGGGTCGAATCCGTATTATTATTGACATAATTAACAATACCGTTCATTACAGTGTTTCCGAACGCCGCCCCCAATATACCCGATGCACCAACACCAATCGCACCAGCAAGGGCCTGGCCACGCGAATATCCCGCAGCCACAGCATCTTTGTAAGTCATTGCGACACTTGTTCCAGTTCCAACCGTCATTGCCCCCAAGCCAAATCCCATTGCCAGTTCTGGGTTACCGGTTGCCATACTGATTGTCGCCGCAATTCCAAGTCCGGTGGTAACCGCCGGCCCCCAATTGCGTTTATCAGACAAGAAATCTTTGATTCCATGGGGTTTGCCGGCTTTCTTTTGTTCTTTGCGCCACTTTAGCCCTTGGTATATCATATTGCCGACACCAATTGTCGTACCAACCGCAGCACCGATATAGGCAACACCAGTGGCTTTACCCAGAAAGGTCAATCCCGCAGAAACCACCGATGTCATACCAAAATTCTTGGCCATGCGCTTAAAGAAGCCTATCTTTTGTTTGCGATTTTCAGCCCCTTCGACCTCGGTACGGGTGGTTGCTAATCTATCAATTTCTTCGACCGCTTCAACAGGCATATAAACGACATCTTGGTCAGTGCCAACACGTTCACCCAACGCATGCGCAAATCCGATTGCATGATTTACGTGCGCATCCAAGGCCGCTTGGTATCCTGTATCAGATATGCTGCCGCCATCAGTTCTTATACCATCCCAAAATTCTTGAACCGCGGCTTCGTCGCGCATTTTATTAGGGTCTTGGACAATGCCCTGGACAACTTGGTCTGGGATACTGATTTCAGAAAACGTCCATGGAACTTCTTCGTCCAGCATTTTGTCCAGTTCCATATCTGCAACGCTATGTTCCAAATCGGCAACATTTTCCATAACAACGTCATTGCGCGACAGATTTATAACCTGGGCAAGGCGACCCGTGGGGTCAAGTTTGCACCCTTCTGTGAATTCCAAGGACGGCTGATTATTTTCATCCAAAAACTGTGGTATCGGATTGCCCGCTTCGTCCAAGAAATGATATTTTGCCGCAACAGCCATTGTTTCGGGGGTAATTTCGATTTCCCCAAGACGTGATTTCAATTCAATCCAACGCTGTTTTAGTTCTTCGGCATTTTCTGGGTTAATTTGTGTTAAATGATACAATTCTTCATATTCATGTATCGCAGCCAACAAGGATGCACGACCACTATCAATCATACCATTGATGCGTCTGTTATATTCGCGGGTTCTGTCGTTTTGATTTGGCGCATCCTGCAAATCAGGCTGACGAACATCAAACATCTTTTGATAGCCATCACGCAAACTCATCAAATTTGATGGATCAACATACCAATAATTAAGCTGGGTACTGAAATTTTCAATCAAGAAATCAATACGTGACGCCAATGTATTAAAGCGTCTTTGATTTGCCTGCTTGGTCGCATCGTCCGTGGCGGACAACAATGCCCGGCGGGTAGCAGTATAAGCATCAGCTAATATTTTTGGCGGCACAGTTTCAAACAACGCCGTATCCGCAATAACCGCATCAACGAAACGCGATGCATACTCAATCTTTTGTTCATCGGTTAAATTTACCGCATCAATCGCGTTGGAAATTTGATCGGCACGCATATCATTTGGATTAATATTCGCATCAATCAGGCCCATACTTTGCAGCGTAACAAATGAAACGCGATCAAACACAATCTGGTTTGCATCAGAATTCAAAGAATAGATTCTGTTCTGGGCCATCTGGACTTCGGGGCTTTCATTTCCATGTTCGCCTTCGCGATTATTGATAAGCGCTTCATATTTTGCCAAAGCCCTTGTTCCCAATTCCGACAAAGTTTGGTTACCAACTTCATCTGTAATCCCGGCAAAATTTTCCAAAAATTCACCAAATGTATCCAGCGCACCTGGATCTAATTCCAGTTCACCAGAAACGAACCCTTGCATTATTTCGTTCGCCTGATCAAACGCAGCGACACGTGCCTGTTCATCTGGCGCGTTGTGCAAACTATCAATAACTTGATTTAAACGTTCCGACAATAAAACCTCAGCCATTTAATCCCCCATTTTTTGAGCAAATTATACCATATTTTTGCCCCAGGATAAAGGATTATTCGGCAATTAAATTATCTAAATCAGACTCTGACCAGATGGGAATTCCCAACTCGGTCGCGCGGGTTAATTTAGACCCCGCATCCGAGCCCGCCAAAACAAAATCCGTTTTACTTGAAACACTGCCCGTGACGGTCGCGCCCATACGTTCCAAGATTTCACGTGCCGCATCACGCGTATATTTTGTCAGCGTACCAGTCAACACAATACGCTTGCCCGCCAATGGACCAGTCGCCACATCGGATACTGGCGCAACAGAACGAACACGAACCTGGGCCAGCAAGGCATCAATCGCAGCAACGTTATTTGGATTTGCAAAAAACGATACAATTTCATCCGCCATAACATCGCCAATCCCATCAATCGCCTTTAATTTCCATGCTGGTGCAGTACGCAGCGCGTCAAAATCACCAAAGGCACGTGCTAAAACCTTGGCTGTGACTGCGCCAATTTCAGGAATTCCAATAGCATATATCAAGCGATGCAAGTCGACATCACGTGCACGCTCAATCGCGTTATTCAGATTTTCAACAGACTTGTCACCGAAACCGTCCATTTGACGGATTTCATCCCCATAACGCGCAATCAATGTAAATATATCCGCCGGCCCCATAATCCAACCGTGCGATATGAATAGTTCTAGCTGACGCGTTCCAAGCCCTTCTATGTCAAAGCCGGCACGCGACACAAAGTGCTCTAATTCCCCCAACCGTTGCGCAGGACACCCCAATGTATTTACACATCGACGTGCAACCATACCGGCATCTTGGACAACCGCCGCACCACACACAGGGCAAACATTTGGAAATACAAAATCACGCGCACCTGTAACACTGTCCGCGACACCGACGATTTGCGGAATAACATCACCAGCACGCTGGACAGCAACCTTGTCACCAATTTTTACATTTAGGCGCGCAATTTCATCCGCATTATGCAACGTGGCACGCGACACAACAACACCCCCGATATTTATCGGTTCTAGTTCTGCAACAGGGGTCAAGACACCGGTACGACCAACCTGAATTGTAATGTCGTTTAGGGTGGTAACAGCACGTGCCGCAGGAAACTTGTACGCTACTTCCCAGCGTGGACTGTTTGCGCGTGCACCCATTTTTTCCTGTAAATCTATATTGTTAACCTTTATCACCAGGCCATCTATGTCAAATGGAATATCTGGTCGCATCAACATCAGTTTATTGTACACCGCCTGAATTTCATCCATATTTGATGCGTGATGCGCCCATTTGCGGGTCGTTTTAAATCCCCACGTTTCCAATTTATCAAAATATTCGGACTGGGTCGCGAAATTGCGTTCTGATATTTCGCCGTATGTGTATGCAAATGCACTTAACCGGCGCGATGCCGTCACCGCAGGATTCAATTGACGTAACGAGCCCGCCGCCGCATTGCGCGGATTGGCAAAAGTTTTTTCACCACTGGCATTAATCGCAAAAAAATCTTCGCGCATCATATAGACTTCACCACGAATTTCGATTACATCTGGGAAATCGCCGGTCAATGTATGCGGAATATCAGGAATTGTTTTCAGGTTTTCTGTTATATCTTCGCCTTGGACACCACTGCCCCGGGTAAGGCCACGAACCAAGACACCCTTTTCATAACGCGCAGAATACGAAACACCATCAACCTTTAATTCAATAAACACATGCTTATCCGCCAGTTTATTAAACCAATCTGCGACATCAGATTCATTAAAAACATCGGATATAGACAACATAGGAACACTGTGCGCCATGGACATAAATTTATCCGACACCGCTGCACCAACATGGGTCGATGCACCATTTTTCGCCAGTGACGGATACATCTTTTCGATTTCCAGTGCACGATGTTTTGCAGCATCATACGTCGCATCATCAACAATTGGCGCATCATTTTGATGATACGCAATATCCCACATATTCAGTTTTTGTAGCAAATCTGAGTGTTCGGCAATAATAAATAAATCAGGCACTTTTTCCATACACAGATTATAGAAAAATCCAACAAACAAAACAATTGGAAAAAACATACAAAGCACATAAAAAAATCCCCCAATCGGGAGATTTTTTTCAATACCAATTTGCCATTAGTGAGGCATTTTCGCTTCGGTAAATACGACGTGCTTGCGCAGTTTTGGGTCATATTTGCGGAATTTCATTTTGCCAGCCGTTCTTTCAGACTTGGTATTTTTAGTAGTTGTATAAAAGAAGCCAGTTTCTTTGTTTTCCAGCTTTACAACTTCTTTACTGCCTTTTTTAGATGCCATTTTATTTACCTTTTAATTATACTGCGCCTGATTTTAGGTTAAATTTTACTGGAAATCAAGTAAAAATTATCATAGAATATAAAAACTGTGTTTTTTTGTGCGGGTTGGTGATGACATTTTGCCGCCATACCCGCCGGATATAGTGCGGGTTGGCGACTACGAAGTGCCGCCATACCCGCGGAACGCGGGTATGGCGAAATTGGTAGACGCGCTGGATTTAGGTTCCAGTGGGGCAACCCATAGGAGTTCGAGTCTCCTTACCCGCACCATAAAAATCTGACTATATATTTGATAAAAAACGCCCCAGGGTTCGGGGGCGTGGACATGAAACTGTATTTTTGCATATATGCTATTTTTAGCGGTCGTTGCGTGTTGGACGATCTACAAACATCCATATCAGCCATATCAATGCCGCAATACCAATTATCGCATAGACGATATTACTGGCCAATGTGGCAGGGCCAAACAAAAACGCAACCAAGTCAAAGCCAAAGATACCAATCAATCCCCAGTTCAAGGCACCGATAAATGTCAATGGCATTAAAACATAGCTTGTTAGTCCTCTCATCTCTTTTCTCTCCTTTTAAGGTTTGTTACGTCTTAGAAACAAGACAAGACTATTATAAACGTTTTTTATGGGGCGCGCAATCGCAATACTGCATTTAGGAAAACGTTCCTGAGCCGACAAAACCAATTATCTACGCGTACATATTGCCGCTTTATTCAATCAAATTCTTAATTACAAAATTCGCCAATATTAAGCCAAACATCCCCGTCACAGTAATGTTTGAGCCCATATTTTTTGCGTGTCCCAAAACCGGCGCAGGCGGTTCAGTCGAAAACACGACCGGAAAGTCCGGCAAATCCAGTTCACGTATCGCACGACGGACACGACCCGCCAATGGACATACCGTCGTTCGGGATATTGGCGCAATTTTAATCTGGGTCACATCCATTTTAAGGGCCGCCCCCATACTGGAAACAAACGGCACATTATGTGATGCACACCATTTATAAAGTGCAATCTTGGACGGGACGGTATCGATTGCATCGATTACAAAGTCTGGGCGAACATTTAAATCTGTCTTTTCGTCCCAGAACATATTGTATGCGGTGACATGCGTGTCGGGATTAATATCATGAATACGTGCGCATGCCACATCCACCTTGGACATGCCAATCGTTGAATCCAGCGCAAATAATTGGCGGTTGATATTAGATGCCTCTATACTATCGAAATCCACAACGATAATATGACCAATGCCGGTGCGGGCAAGAGCCTCTATCGCAAAAGAGCCCACCGCACCACATCCAACAACCATAACGGTTGCTGCACGCAGTTTTTCGGTCGCCATTTCCCCAAACAATAAACGCGTTCTATGTAATCTGTCCATGTTTTAATAAATCCATAGCGTTATTGTAAATTGTATTTTGAAGTTCTGCAAGGGGGCGGTTCAGAATTTCAGACATTGTTTGCACAACACCGATGACATCCGTCGGGACATCAGAATCAGATTCCGACAATATTCGGTTTTTGGGCGCAGCACGCAATGCCCCACGGGCGCGCATGTGCGCCGGATTGCAGACCGCCCGCCCAAAAGAAAAATATGTATTATACCTTGATAGCGCACGCATCATTTCGGGCGACATGGCCGCGCCATGCAGCACAATCGCCGGTGGCATAGCAACACCCAAGACCATCAATAATTTATCCCACGCGCCCACACAGTGAATATGCGCAACCCGCCCCAGGTCGCGAGCCATTTCTAGTTGCGTGCGAAAAATATCCAGCTGGGTCGGCATATCTGGATAATTTTTATCCAGTCCAATTTCCCCAACCATTAAATTTGGGTTTGCAACCAACAATTCGCGCATTTTTTCCGCCCAATCATCGGGAACGTCCACAACGTGCCACGGATGCACACCAATTGCGCCATAAACACCGCCCTGCCCCGATAATTGCACAACGTTCGGCCAATCAGATACGCGCGTTGAATTTGTAATCGCCACCGCCACTTCATGTGGCAGTTCGCCCGAACACAGATGACAATGTGCATTAACGTAATTCATATCATAGCCTATGGTATCGTAGATAAGATATTTTGCAATACACAATATTACATATTGACATTTTTTGTATTTTGTGATATAATATTTCGCGCAAGGGCCTCATGATGGGGTATTTTTTTTATTTTTGCCGCCGCTTGGCGGATTTTTTTACAAAACACCAAAGGAAGATAAAAATGAACGAACAAGAAAAGCAAATTATATGCACAGCTGTTTTGCGTATACTGGATGCTGATGAAACATTATTAACCCCAGCCGAACGGCGCGATGTACTGAATGAAATATGTATGGGTTTGTGCGACATGAGTTTGGATGAAATTCTGAACAAAACCCAAAACAATCGAAAATTGCTTATTAAGCGAGGCGACACAGCAGACAACGATGAATATGTGGGACTGTCCGGCGAAATCACAATGGACACCGACACCAATACAATTCGCGTTCATGATGGTGAAACGATTGGTGGCACCGCAGTTGCGAAACAAATAGAAATACCAACCCATACACAAATTGCCAATATAGCAATGCCATCCGACAGGTATATCGACCTGACTATTGAGGCAACAGAGGCAGAATATACCGCACCTGCAGATGGATATTTTGTTATGGTCAGACGACTGACCCCTGGGGGACACTTGGCCATACGCAATACTGTGACAGGATTGGGAACAACCGCGCACTTTTACAGTACTAGCGGATGGATAAACGGCTATGTCTTTGCCCCGGCCCAGGCAGGTGACACCGTACAAATCACATACAATAATACCCCCAGTATATTGCGTTTTGTCTATGCAAATGGCGCCCAATAAAAAAAGCCCCGTGAAAAACGGGGCGATTATTATTTTATACTGTTAAAGAATTCTGTACACAATTCCTTGATTCTGGTCATGTTTTCATCTGTTAATTCATAAAACATTGGTAATCGCACCAAGGTGTCTGAAATTCTGTCGGTCACAGGTAATTCATCACCGTGCGTACGACCAAATTTACGCCCCGCAGGTGACGAGTGCAATGGAATATAATGAAACACAGGGGACACATCGTGTTCTTTCATAAAACTGATGAACCGGGTACGTGTTTCAAGATTATTAAACAACACATAGTACATATGCGCATTATGTTCACAGCCATTTGGACAATATGGACGACGAATTATTCCATCAAATTCCGCAAAGAAATTGTTATATTCGTTCCATAAATCTATTCTTTTCTGGTTTATTTTATCCATATTTTCCAATTGAGAATATAAAAATGCCGCAATCATATCCGATGGCAGAAATGACGAGCCAATATCAACCCATGTATATTTATCAATTTGCCCACGGAAAAACTGAGAGCGATTAGTACCCTTTTCGCGAATAATTTCTGCGCGCAGTGTGTATTTATCGTTATTTATGATTAATGCGCCGCCTTCGCCGGAAATTACATTTTTGGTTTCATGAAACGAAAAGCACCCCATATCACCAATTGTACCCAATGGACGGCCATGATAAAAACTGCCGACACCTTGGGCGGCATCTTCGACCACCGCCAGGTTATGACGATGTGCAATATCCATAATTGCATCCATTTCACATGGAACGCCAGCATAATGCACCGGAACAATTGCACGCGTGCGTGGCGTGATTGCAGATTCTATCTTTTGTTCATCAATATTCAATGTGTCGGGGCGAATATCGACAAACACCGGCACACCACCACGCAGAACAAACGCAGATGCCGTTGAAACAAATGTATAAGACGGCATAATAATTTCATCGCCTGGCTGAATATCCAGCAAAATTGCCGCCATTTCCAATGCCGCTGTACAAGAGTGGGTCAACAGGGCTTTCTTGCACCCCAGTTTAGATTCCAAGAATTCATGGCAACGTTTGGTATAAATCCCGTCACCGCATAATTTACCCTGGCTGATTGCATCGGCAATATACTTAAATTCATTTTCAATAGTAAACGGTTTGTTAAATGGAATGTGTTTCATTGTTGTTCCTGTTGTTTTTGCATTTCTTTTTCTATTTCAATTTTGTGTTTCTTTAATTGCGAAAAATATATCTCGACAGAGGCGACAGATAATATTTGTGAAATATTCGAACTGTTGACATGACAAAGTAAATCACAATAATCTGTATCTGTGTATTTAGAATAAAACGATGTATCACGATTTAACAATTGCATCAGCCGTTCTTTGTTTGGATGTTCCTGGACCCATTTTGTATAATTTGCGTATGCCATGACTATGCGCGGTTTTATTCGAATAGTCCGCAATAACTTATCTAGGGCGAATTTCATCTTGTTATATCTGTATGCCAATCCCTTTTTCAAATACGCAGGCCTGTTTCCGTTGCGACCGATAAATTTGAAATATTTTGGATAGTGTTTTAGCACTAACGCATTATATAGTCTGTCGTACTGTAAATATTCGTTTGGCAAAGATGCTATAAATTCTATGATTTTATTATCAAAAAAGGGATGTGCAATATCAAGTGTATTATAGCATAAACGCTGGGCCTCGTTAATAAAATTATTACCACGATTAAACCACATCAGAACAATCGGATTGTTTATTTGGAAATATTCGTCATCAAAATCACAAAAACGATAGCAATCGCCAAAATAATATTTTGCAACAGATTCATCTATTACATGATTATATAGCGATGTGTCTGTAGGTAAATACGAACCACCAAATATAGTATCACCCAGATAGCCGTTTATTAAACAACGCGCATCACCAAATGTATCTATAAATTCAAGACCGTGCATATGCTGCAATGAAAATGTACAATCACAGTCATATACCATATTTTCCCGCACACCAAGCCAATCAATGTTTTCAAATAAGTTTTCGTGATTTTTCTTGATGCCGGCTACCTTGCATACTTTGCGCGCAGTAATTATATCTAAACAATTCTTTACACCAAATGTCGTCGTATATGGATTATAGTTTGGGTACAATTCTTTTGCTGCCGCTAAGATTAGTCGTGAATCATATCCGGCACTGATTGGAATAACAGATTTTATCAGTGGATTAACCTGGCGACGAACAGAATCAGAAAACAGCCTGTGGGCAATTTCAACCGCATCATCAAAAGATACATCGGACTTTTTTATACTGGCAAATGTCCAATAATAACACGATGTTAATTCATGAGTTTGCATATCAAATGTCATTATTGTGGCGGGTTTGATACGCTTTATGTATTTAAACCAAGTGGACGACCCAAGTAGATAGCCCATTTTTTCGAAAACAGAAAAGGAATCTGGGTCAATCGTAGTATCAACAAAGTCCAGTTTCAAAAGAGACTTAGATTCTGCACCAAAGGCAAAATTTCCATCCTGGCTATAAATAAACAACGGATACAGACCAAAGCGATCACAAGCAATTATGACTTTTTGATTCTTTTTGTCATATAAGCAAAAATGAAAACAACCATCAACCTGGGCCAATGTATCGGTCAGATTGCCGTCACGATATGACGAAACAATTAAATCTGCAAAACTGTCAGCGGCAAAATCACACAAATTGTAACAAGTGCCTGCAATAGACAACTCTATATCTTTATCAGAATATTTACAATCTTTGTGGTGCGACAAACCAATATTAGCAATACAAACATTGTCATCACAGAAATGATGCAATACGCGATTGTTTGGATACTGATTTAGCAACCCCAACATTGAATCAATCTTGGATTGCGATGTGTTTCTGAAAAAGCCAAATATTCCCGACATATGTTTTCCTGAATTTTATATATGTTTATTGTAAATTTCCGGCTAAATCTATCAAAGATTGAACAGTTGTAACATCTTGTAACTGGTCAAAAGAAATATGTTTTTGTAATTTTTCTTCGAACAATGTTATTACACAAATTACCGCCAGCGAGTCCCATTGGGGAATATTTGACAAGACTGTTTCAGGAGATAGGTCTTGGTCACAATTAATAGCAGTTTTTAATTCGGTTAAAAAATCTTGTACGGTCATTTTTATTCTCCTTGGTAAATAAATGTTTCTGGGGCAAATATGCTGTCTGTATGAATGATTGCCGAAGCATAAGATAACCCAACACCAAACCCAGACAGTAATATAGTTTTATTTTCAATCTGGCCAAACAATTCATTTGATATTGCACTGGGGATAGATGCAACTGCCAAATTTCCATATTCTGACAGTGCACGGGTCGGAACCTTTTCGGGGTCGGTAACGCCAGCGCGACTGGTAATATTTTTTATTATGCTCTTGTTTGCCTGGTGCAGAATAAAAAAGTCAATTTCATCCGTATTTTTGCCTGCAAAATCCATTACTGATTTGATGTTTTGCGGTACATAGGTCATGGTAAAATCAAATACATTTCTGCCATTCATACGAAATTGATTTAAACTGCGCACATTACCAAATTCATCTGTGGTTTCTTGGGCGGTATCAGATGAATACGGAATACGCGCCCCACCAGCAGGTATCATGATATTTTCAAAAGATTTGCCAACTGTCCCCAATACAAACCACGACGGCGTTGGCTTTTCTGAAAATTCAACCAATGTTGCGGCGGCACCATCGCCAAAAATGGGCGCAGAAACACGGTCTTTGATATTAATTGTATGTGTCTTGGTATCGCCAACCAGCAGCAAGACACGTTTCAGGCCACTTTCAATCAAAGAACTGGCAACACTTAGCCCGTATACATAACCAGCGCAACCATGGGTTATGTCAAACGACATACAATGTTCAGACAAACCCAATCGCCCCTGTAATATGCATGCGGTAGGTGGACACTTGTAGTCTGGATTATCCAATACACAAACCAATGCATCAATACTGGATGAATCTATCCCCATGTCTGTTATCAGCCGACGCGCCGCGTCATACATTAAATCAGATGGCGTAACATCACAAGGTGCCACAGTACGCGAATTTAATCCAACAACCATCTTCAATCGCTGTAACTTTGTTGCGTCATCATAGTAACAAACTTCGTCATCCAAATAGATGCGCTGTTGGGGTACAACGGTACAAACACCCGTTATTTTTGCATGATTAAATGATAGTTTTGCCATTATATATCCTAGTATTTTTTATTTAGTTTTGCGAACATTGATGCCGTTATTCTTGGATGCTTTGTAGCGGGATACCCATCATACAAAGAATCCTGCTCTGTATCCTTGCGAACCACAGCCCCCATCGCAATAAAATTGTCTTTAGCAATATGCACACCATCTGCAATCATTGCCCCGGCGCCTAAAAAACAATTATCGCCGACATCAACAAATCCGTTCACAGAACCTACAATGTAGCAATTATTACCAACAATACAATTATGAGATACAAAACCCGTAGGCCATATTATCACATTATCGCATATTTTCGTTCTGGTCAGCACACGACTGCATTCCATAAGGATACAGTTTTCACCAATCGATACATCACGCGCAACATACGCATTGGGATGAACAAATGTCGCCAAGTGATACCCCTTTGCTTTGGCTTGATTACAAATACGTTCCCTTAGGTGGTTTAATTGTGCTGAACCAACGGCAACAAACATATCATAATCATTTGGACTATATACCTTTTCTATATCTGTAAAATCCACCAGGGGTCGCCCATAAAATTGGTCTGATGAAACATATGCAGAATCCACAGTAAAAGCAACAACTTCATAATCACTATAATCTGTAAAATAATCACATACCATTTCTGCATAATTAGTATTGCCAAAAACTACTAGTTTTTTACGCATTGTTCCCCCCTTTTAATTCTTTATAAACTTTCGGGCGTTAGGGCCACAGTTAAATATCAAATCCAGCACAGACACACCATGTTCAAATGGTGGATATAACTGGGGATATTCAGGATACCCCGAATAATCCATCCACGATAATTTAATACCAGCTGCATCGAATAATTCAGCCTGGATATAATCACGCGCCGCGGGGCCTGATAAATATTCTGTGCCACCTGCCTTTTGCACCAGGTCAACCAACCGTTCTGTTTTCCCATCAACCAAACCATAATCTTGGCTGAACGATATTTTGGTGGTTATCCCCAAAATCTGATTTATCGCATTAATAAACTTGTAGTTCACATTACATAACATTTCTTCGTTCGCACATTCTGTGTACAGTTTTTCAAACAAATCCCGATACTGATTAAAGTATGGGGCATTTTTATAGAACTGCTTTATAGTATTCCAGTGCGACATTGCCCATTTATTATCACTGATGCGGGCATCCATTATGCGAACATTGTTGGTCAAATGCCCCTTGGTCGAAACAGGAATTGACAGCCATTTGGTGCCATCCGGAGTTTTTATCTTGTTACGATTGCGCCAGTCGTTTTTGGTATATTGCATTTCATCATAGAATATAAATTCATCAACCGATGCAATAATGTCAAAGTAGCCCTTCCACGGGATATAATTAGACTGTAAAATTGCAACTTTCTTAGTCTGCATTGAAAATATTCCCCCAACGTTGTGCAATAACAGATTCATCTGTACGATTGCGGATGTTCTTGCGGTTTTGGGCAACATAGTCATTGCGAATAAATTCATCAAAGGTCATGTCGCCAATCTTGCGACTGTCAAAAATCTTTACGCCGTCAACATCGTTCAGGTATTTATATGTGCTGACATCGCCACGGATAAAGACTTTGTTACCATACTGAATATTCAAAATTGTGTTGCCAACGCCTTGCTGGCGATTCTGATTTAAAATCAAAATATGATTTTTCTTTACAAATTCTTTGTATTCATCAGGGGCCAAATAATCACCCAGATAATTAAATTTATCGCTAAATAATTCCGTGCCGCGGGCAATTATTTGGTCGCGATATTCCATTTTGCCATATGACAAGACGGTATAAATCTCTAGGTCTTGGTCGCGGAATTTAGACAACACATCCAGCATTTCCAGTGTTGAATCATCGGCTGAATTATTTACCTGAATCCGAATTGGGTGTGATTGCTTGGTCACATTAACATCGTTATTTCCAAACAGTGTTGGGAAAATATAGTTGGCACCATAAAAATTATCCCGCATACCATATTTATTCAGGGCATATTCGCGATCCATTAACCCAATGTATGCATAAAAGTTTTTACGGACAAAGTCATTTACCGCATCACGTGGGGCGTTATACAAATCACCACCCCACATGCACCAGTATGCCTTGGTCCGTAACACATCCTGGTGTTTGTACAGATAATCAACAAGTCCCGGAATAAATAAAGAGTGGCAAATAACCTGTTTTATATTGGCGTGATTCAGTTTAATTCCACGCAAATCACGAATTTTTACCACGTTTTTACCGGTTGGAAATGGGAATTGTGGGCATGTATGCATGCACAAGAACAAATGTTCATCCATATCAAAATGGCGATTCATAAATTCAACAAATGGCGCAATAAATTTGTCATTGTGCATAATGTGTACATATTTGCACTTTTTCAGTGCCGGGATACGCACAGTGCGACGCTTTTGATAGGATAAAATCTTAATCCCACAGAAATAAATGTGTCGCCGACCATTTGGAAATCGTTGTTTGCGAAACAAGCAAAAATCCTTTTCAATAAAACCTTTCATTTGTTTCCACAAATTTTTATCTGCTTTGGCAACCTGTACATACAATTTGAAGTTATGAAGTTTATTTACTTTACACTTCTGCACAAGAGACCAGTCAATAAGCATAAAACATTCTTTTAAAACATTTTGTATTTTTCCTATATGAGCCTGATGCTGGTAAACCCTATAGTAACTTGAGTGGAACAAATGATTTATAACCATATCTATATGCAAATTAGATAAATTATACTCACGAGTTATTTTTAAAACATCACGAATACCACAAAAAGTATCATGCACCCTGCGTTCTGTCCAATTGACAGACTTATGGCCTATACGATATATATTTATAATATCTGGTATCACATAATACTGACCCGAAATCGCCATTGCCTTGACCAAAAAAGGAGGGTCCTGATAACGCAAATAATCAGGGAACCATATATTATTGCGCAGTAAAAAATCCCGTTTGTAAATAAACCGATAAAAACCATACGAAAACGAATTGACAGCAAAATTCAGTAGACCATATGATTTAAACAACGGCATAACCGGAGATTCTCTAAGAACGCCATCTTGGCCCAATTCCATCAGGTTCCCACCACATATATTTATATCATTACTTTCTGCTGCGTTGTATAGTTTTTCTAGGGATGCATTTTCTGCATAAAAATCATCAGGATCAAGAAATGCAATGTATTTACCTGTTGCGTTTTTTATGCCCATATTACGTGCAGGACCTGCCCCCATATTCTTGGGCTGATGAATCAATTTTATGCGATTATCACGCGACATATATTCGCCAACAACATCCGCTGTACCATCAGTCGATTTATCATCAACACAAATGATTTCAATATCAGTCAATGTTTGCGCCAATAACGAATCCAAACACTTGCCAATGTATGGCGCAACATTATAACATGGTAATATTACTGATATTTTTGGTGTTTTCAATGTATGCTTCCTTTGTTTTTATAAACGGATATTTTAAATATCTTGTACGTTTTTGTGCCACTTGAATCTATATCGGTGCGCCATACAAAGCGCTTAATATTATGAACAAGTTTGGCTAGCTTTTGCTGTCTAACAAACTTTTTCCCCAATATACGCTTTATTTGCGGATAGTATTTTGATTTTTTACTTAAAAAATCTTGGGCAACGGTACGAACGATAAACTGACGAACAGCGGTAAGTTGTCGTCCATGAATTTTGTTATTCTTGGCATACTGTGCCATTTGTTCAGCAATATACAATTTATCTTCTTGTCTTTTTTTATGCTGCTGGGGCGAAACAGAACGACAAATACCCGCTGGATTCATAAAATAGTAATATGAAACAGAGTTCGTAAATGCAACAGCGCTAGACAAAAGAGCTAACTTTAACAAAATGATATTATCTTCATAATAACGACCACATGGAAACCGTATCGCATTCACCTTAAATAACTCTGTCTTGAATAATTTATCGCAAACACTGCCGTTGGGGAAATTATTTAATTTTGTACTCAAATCAGACGCAACCATATTCGGCGTTGTATTATCAGATGTACAATCACCGTTGACAAGTCTCATCCCAGCCATGGCAATATCCGCCCCAGAAATGGATAATAAATTAAACAATACTTCTAAATAATTTTTATCAACCCAATCATCTGAATCAATAAAGCAAACATACTGCCCAGATATGTGTTCAAGGCCGACATTTCTGGCAATGGAAAGCCCTGAATTTTCCTGGGTAATAATTCTTATACGGGCATCGCGCGTAGCATATTTCGATAAAATTTCAGCAGAATTATCAGTACTGCCATCATTTATACAGATTATTTCAATATCTGAAAAAGTCTGGGCAATCACACTGTCTAAACATCGCGCCAAATACTTTTCAACATTATAAACAGGAATAATCACGCTTATCTTTGGCATTACTGTCTCTTTAAGTTATATTTAAAGTGTTTCAGCACATATTTTGAAAAAACCGCCGACATTTGCTTCTTGGGGCCATTAATATGCTTTTGTGTATCAACGAACAAAGATATTTTTGTTATATTATCCTGAATTTGTTTTGTTGTGATACCGCCATCGGCAGATGTAGTGTTTTCTATAAATAAGAAATCAACCTTTCTGCCAATATGGTCACAATATGAATTACACATCTGTATCAATTGTGAATCTGTGTATAAAAATGTCTCGTGTAGAATTAGATAAACCAGCAAAATATCTTTGTCGCTGTGTATATCATTCAAGAAACGAGTGATACGTCTATCATATTTTTCTTTTACCTTATCAAAACAATCGTCAAGCGAAACACCCGTTGGAAAATCATGTAAGAATTGGTAATTATTTCGTGTATTATGATAATAATCATGCAATATATCATGATTTGTTTGAACTGGATTTTTGTCTATTTTTACCAAATCATCTTTGATTAAAAAATCTTTGAAGTCATTGCACAAAACATCAAAAACTTCTGACAAAGTTGGATGCCATAACCAATCTAGCACACCACTTGTGTTTCTAAGGTTAAATCTTTTTAAATTGAAGGCACACGAACAATTATGCCCAATTGAATAAATTGTATCGTACCGTTTTTTATTTAATATTTTAGCCTTAATGAAGTTGGTGGCATCTATACACCAGATAACCAGACGCCAACTATAAAACTTGGACAATAAAAAAGATCTTATTTGCCCCCGATATTTCTTTGCTGGAATCCAACATACTAATATATTTACAAGGAACTTCATTTTATTATTCCCATCTTATTTTAACCACTGGAATACACTCAAACAAAAGACACCAATTGTTTTTGATTTTAAACAATGGAATTACCCCAAACAGGCGCAATCGCATACGTGTTCGATTGTTGTTAGGCAGCTTTTGAAACATAGACCAATACAATGGGTGTTTATTACGAATTTGTAACTTTATTGATTCTGATGCAAGGATCATGTTTTGCTTCTGGGTATGACTAGTATTACTCGGTAACCATCTATATTTTACTAGTACTGTTTGCAAATTATAGAAATGCGTCACATCCATCAATCGGGCCCACAGGCGATAATCTTCGGCTGGGGTGAAATAGCTCTCATACTCGATATTATTATCGGTCAAAACACTTTTGCGTAACATTGCCGCAGTATGCGCAATGTAACAATTATCTGTCATCAAAATTTTTATATCTGTGTCGCGTTCTGGATTCTTTAATAACTTATTATCCGTTCCAAAAAACTGTAACCAGCCAGAAACAACCCCAACCTGGGGATGAGTGTCTAGGAAAGCAACCTCTTGCTCTAGGCGGGTTGGAACAGATATATCATCATGATCGAATATCGCAATGTATTCGCCACGCGATGCATGCAACAGTTTATTGCGCGATGCCGATATGCCCATGTTCACATCATTTTTTATATACTTAACACGTTTGTCATTGGCAGCATATTCCAAAACAATGTTTTCAATTTCTGTATTTTGTGGACTGTCGTTTAAAATCAAGAATTCAAAATCCGTATATGTTTGCGACAAAATGGATTCAATCATTTCGCGCAAATGTTGTGGATTCGTATTATAAATTGGTGTTAGAACAGATACCCGTGGCATTTAGAATTCCTTTGCTTTTATCACGTACATGGTCACAGCGCACCACAAAAAATGATGCGCTAAATATTGAGTTAATCTTAGATAATAAATCCATGTAAATCAACCAGAAAGACACCCGAATACTATTATCTTAGTGGTTGACCTCTTCCTTCTTGGTTTTCTTGTTTTTTTGGGCGGCTTCTGCCTGGGCTTTTTGATAGCGTTTTTGCATTTCCATTTCTACAACCGCGCGATGCAAGTGCTTTAAGCGATCATAAAATGGTGTGCGTGCCGCATAGCACCACCAAACATCTTCTTGGGGGGCTGCATATGGTGGTTCAATTGTCCATGGTTTTGTTCCAACAAAGTGCAAAATTGTATAATCAGATACATCAGAATGCGCATGCTTGGTTTCCAAACCATGAGAGTGACAGAATTTAAACAAATAGTCACCCGTTAGTTGTCCCCAGCGATTAAATCGGAACGGGATATATGTCACTTTGTTTGCACAGATAATATTTAATGTATCTTGGTCACAGCACCAAAATCCAGGGCCGGTTTCAAATAAATGCAGGGCACGGTGGGTAATATTTTGACGTCTGAATTCTTTTAAATTCATTATCAAAACACCACTGTTAAAATAACGCGCCGATGCAACTAATTTGTCGATGCCATATTGTTTGATATGGGTAAACAATTCTGGTTTTTGACGAATAGTTTCTGCAATAGAAAATTCACGCACCGCCCCCAGTAAATTATCACCGATGTCAATACTGTCTAGTTCGCATAAATCTTTGGCAATGATGGTATCACTGTCGATGTATAAAATTTTGTCCAGATGTGGTAAAACCTGGGGTAATAACAAGCGATACATTGCAGAACGCTGGAAAGACGTTGCACGATTCCAATAATCGCTGTGCTTTATTTCGTCGCCCTTGATTTCAATAAACTCTATTTTATGTGGACTTGGGATACAGTCACGCAGCATCTGGCGCATACCAGAATTAACACTTGCATCGACAATACAATATATTTGATATTTACATTTTCCACGCGCATTTGAACATAACGAGTGCAGACACACACCTGCAATCATCCACATGCGAAAGTCAAATGTAAAAGCAACGTTAATTTTACGTTTAAACATATTTATCCCCTTTTCTTTATTTTACCAAACGAACGCGTTTATTGGCCCAAACTAAACTGGTGTATATTGGGCATCGCATACATGGAATATCAACGTCTGGACGACCTGTGTACAGCATTTTGCACATACGCTTTACAAATTTGTGGTTCATTGCCGCCACAATCCCCAGCTTAAACGCATTTACAGGCGTGTCTTGATAATTTTCCCAGCACCCAATAAAGCGCCCATCAAAATTCAGTAATGGATAATTCAGCAGTCGCCCACATGGCAAATTCTTTAAATCCCCAACCAAATCATAAAAACCAAAGGACGTTGGCACAGGTGCACGTTCAATCGGCTTTTCTGATTTTTGCGATGGTACAATTGCAGCATTTTCAGGGGCTGGTTTTGTATTCTTTGTGCCGGTTTGCGAGGCTTTGGCCTGCTTGGATGCTAGTGCGGCAAATTGCTGTTCATTTTCGACAATGCACAAAATTTCTGGCTTGGTCAATTTATATTCATTTCGCAGTCTTATAATTTCGTCGACGACTGGTTTTAGCTCTTCTTCTTGGGCGTGTGGAAAAACGACACGGACAACAGCGCCACTGGTCACCAAAGAAGCCACAATATCCGGCGCAGCATTGGCCAGATTAGAGATTTCAACATCAATACCATGTTTTGCACATAAATCCAAAATATCTGGTAATTCTTCGGAATCTGTAAAGATTTTATCCCCCAGAAAATTGATATACCCCAATTCTGGCGAACGTTCTATAAAATCCAGGAAATTCAGATAACGCACCGGAAAACGGGAAACGTCTATTGCGATTGCAATTTTATTTTTGTCCATAACCACACCTTTGCTTCAAGAAAGAGATTACATCCATATTTTCACGACGTAAACGCTTTTTAAAAATAACATAGCCAAATAAATAAACCTTGTGATATTCGGAAACGATGCCTTCTTTGCATTCTGATTCTAAATCATAGCGCACAATTTTGCGACCAAACCAATTCATACGATGCATTAGCCATATACGCGCACGCGACAACGGAAATGGAATATATGGTTCATACAAACGACCCAACAGTGGGTGAATTCCTGCACACCATGGCTTGGTTGGTGTCAAGAAGTGAATCATACGATGTGTCGTTGGTAATTCCGTCAAAAGGCGCGCCTGTTTCGGAACAATTTGCCAATTAAATTCATTTAACAAACGAAATATTTTTCCCTGGAGCACAACATTGATTGCATCTTGGTCTGGATAAAACGCAATGCGATGATTTGCCGCCAACCAATCTAAACATTTTTTGCCAAAATTAAATTCGCGGCATTTATCAAGCTTGAATAAAATCATCCCAGAATTATGATACTGTTTCAGGTTTAAAATCTCGCGCTGTTGTAATGTACAATACTTGTCAGAAACCATGGCAACCATGTATTCGTCTGGAATTTCTTTGTCCCATAATGCACGAAAATCCCCCAGCATTAATGTGTCTGCATCAATATAGATAATCTTGTCCAGGTTTGAAAAAATTTCCGGTATCATTATTCGATAAAAAATCGCACTGGTCCAATGGGGCGTCGCAGACAGGTCAAAATCAAATTTATACCCAGACATGTCTACAAAATCTAATGATACATTTGTGCCAGCGCACATCTTGTGCAATTTGCGCATCATCCGATGGGGAATATCAGTTTGCAAAACGTGCACAACCACTGGTCCAGATGAACATTTATCAATAATAGAATTTATCAGGGTAGCCATCGGCAATGCATATCGCCGATCTGCTGCTGTACAAAGATGCATCGTATCCATTGTCATTTCTTTATAAAGTGTTTTCGTATTATCTTGCAATAATCGGCATATTCCCGACCACGCATTTTAATCCCCATGTTTTCGCCATGCAGACGACGACGACACGCGACCAGTGAAATCTCGTGTATTTTAGCCCCAGATTCACGCGCCCGCAACAACCAATCATATGCATCGCCACACATTAATTCTGTATCAAACATACCAATACGGTCGAACAGTTTCCTGCGAATCAATGCACAGCCGGCAATTGCACCATGCTGGGATTGGGTTGTTTTATACTGACCCGTACAATCCGGTGAAACAAAGTCAGTTCGCGTTGCGATAATCATGTCGTTATCTGAAATCTGGGCATGCATTTGCGCGATTGCGCCCGACACCATAACATCATCAGAATCCAGAAACAGCACATATTCCCCCGTTGCCACCCCCAAGCCGGCATTGCGTGCAATTACCGGCCCACCATGTGGCAAACAAATAACATTTGCGCCAAAATCACGCGCAATTTGTGCCGATGAATCCGTTGAACCGTCATCTGTGACAATAACCTGAACATCTGGGAAATCGATACTTTCCAGTGCAGCGCGCAGGTATTTTTCGCCGTTAAAAACAGGAATTATCACAGATATCACAGTGTCCCCTTAGATTTTATCATTATTTAAAATTGGTGACCAACCATCCAAGGACACGTCGTGAATCGGATCATCCATTAACATTTTCTGAATATCGCTGGACATTGTAATTTCATATTCAAAATCTTCGTCTTGGATATCCATAATCAAGTTTTCTGTTATTTCAGGCATCGGAACATTGTCAGACGCGTCTGATTCACAAACCAGACGATATTCCATCAATTGCGATAAAACATTTTCTGCGCGTTTGGCAACATCAACCGGCATTTGTTCGATATTGCGCAGCATTTCGATTGTTTCATCCATTGTTTTCCCAGAAATCAGTGCACGAAATACTAAATTCGCAAAAATTGGCAATATATAAAACACACCATTTTCCAAGTCGATAAATATCGTTTTATTGTCGTTTGTATCACAGAAGAATTCAGGATTTCTTATATACATTTTTTCCCCTTTTGTTTTATAAACTCACATATCGCATTTGCATTATCGGCGATAGAGCGTCCTAAATGCAAATGATAAAATTCAACACCCTGGAATAATTTTGAAATATCATGCCAATCATTTATTGGATTTGGCGAATTTATCAAGCATCCCATATTTGAATAATCCATAACAATTTTTGCCATTATCCCAGCCCGTGGGGCGGTAACAATACGTGGCGTGTCATAATTGCCACGCATGGGCTCTATGATTGCGCGGATTGGAATATCGTGGCGGAACTTAAATTCTGGATTAAAAACAAAAATATCTTTGGCACGGTCTATATTCGTTGCAACAACGCGCGCCGGAAAGCCCGCAATCTGTTCAGATGTCGACACTGTTGTATAAACAGGATTGGCAATTGGTTGCCCATTTTGCATACTTATAACAACGCGATCGTCACCGACAAAATCCATGCCTAAATGCGCGCACCATGCCGCCAGGGTCGATTTACCCGCCCCCGACAGTCCAGATATCATCACACCATAATCATCCAATCCAACAACCGCGCCATGCATAAAAAAGTGGCTGGTGTGGTATAACATATGACGAATTTGTCGCATCAACAAATGGTTTTCACCCATAACCAGTGTAACCAATGGATTATTCTGTTCAGGCGCCGCCATAAACAGCATTTTATTTTCACGTACAATGCATGCATATGTTGGTGTGACAATAATATCTGGGGTGGAATTAATATCGGCGGTTGAAAAAATTTGAACACATTCGCATTTATCTGGGATTGCAAAGATATTGCGTGGATTACCCGTAAACAGGTGCATTTGGATATCCGATGTGTCGATATTCGCCCCCGGCATATTATGCACAAAAAATTCAGACATTTTTTCGGCGACATTCTGGATACGGCAATCAATACCAATATGCATATCGCCCACGCGAACCGTGCCACACCAATGTGATTTCATGCTGGAAAACATGTCCCACATCTGTGCGCGAATACGCAACAATTCAGATTCTGGAAAATTTGTTACAAAATGTGTCTTCATCGATACAGTTTTCCATATAATCCATAACGATCGTAATATTCACCATTTAATTTATGTATGCGCACAATCTTTTTATCACGATGCATACGCGTCCAAACAACATAGTCAGGGCACATTTTTCGCATCAGTCGTATCGCACTGTTCGGGATAAGCCCAGGCAATATTTTGTTCAATAATTTTGCCAAAATACGAATTTGATATTCATATCCAGATAATTTCGCAATGTGCATAACGCGCGCCCAGTCCAAGTCTGGGTTATTTTTTATCAAATTATACGCATCCAGAACCCACATTGGATGCTGTTTAAACTGACGATTTAATTTGCGCGTAGGATCGCCACATTCGAATATATAATTCCCATAAAATTCACACATTATTATCGCCAAATTATCCGCCGCACACGGGACAAAAACATCTGAATCACGATATTTATGCTGGGTTGCGTTCGACATAACCAAATCTGTAGTCACAGGATTTGCCCCCTTAAACAACTGAACATGAATATCAATACGTCCCATATCACGATATTGCATATCGGCACTGCCCGACATGCTGTGTTTGATGTCAAACCCAGCCGACTTTGCAACATTAATGGCACGCGAATAATCAGATTGCAAAACCGCAATATCCGCATCATTCATTGGACGAATAACATCCGGTGATGTCAATTTGAATACCAGCCCCTTCTGGGCGATAAATGGGATACCAGAATCCGACAACGCATGTGCTGCCCGATAAAATGTAGACATTGTTAAAATATTTGCAAAACGTGCATGCGATAAAACACCACGCAACTGCGCCGATGGCGTTACCCCCAATTTAATCAATGCAGATGACAATAAAAATACCATTGGCAACGGTTCGACGACGACGTCTATTTTCCGTTCAATTTTTTGCCATTTTTTTCCAGAATAAATGCCCGCATGAATACGATATAATGTAACCAATTCCCGTGATGGATACAAGAAAGACGGAATACGTATCATTACAACCCCTTAAACTAACAAACCATATGTTGTATGGTTTATTGTACCCCAGTGGGGTTTGACCTGTCAATCTTTAAAATTGCTAAAAACCGCCATTTTTTTATTGTATGGATTTTTTGATACAAAAATAAAAATCCCCCAATCGGGGGAATTTTTAGTTGCTTGGTTTTGCCACACATCCAGTATCTTTCCACTCATAACCTTCATCACAGCCCATAACCTGGGTTGCAAAGTTTTTAAGAGATTCTGGATTTGGTGTACCATCGGCCTTGCCATTTACACTGTAACATGTTGTCAGCATCAACTTACATGCATTAACCGCAATATTGTTATTTGCACCTGGCGCTTTGCTAAAGCCATTTTGGTTCAAGCAAGACTGAACATCGGCGATACAGTTTTCAGCATAATCGGCAACAATTTCGTCCTGGGCTGTTTTGATTGCAACCAATGTACGCGACAAATATTCACGAACAACCTGGTTATCCTGGATATATTTACCATCGTCACCGTATGTATACTTCTGGCACTTGTTCAAGACAGATATACACATACCTTGGTTTGTACCATCAATATTATGACCAATTTTGCGCATCAGGTACGGTGCCATCTGGTTCAAGCCATATGTTGTACCAGCATTCCAATCTGTTGCGGTTGCACCTTTAATCATACAAGCTTCGATATAACCCGACAATGAACCTGTATCACTGCTGGATTTTTTATCATCCCATGCGCTCAACGTATCAGTACTTGCACCCTTACAGGAAGAAGAGCCATATTTCCATGTATCATACAAATTGCCCTTAACCCCTGTCTGAGATGTTTCTAGCGCTGTATCTATGATAGCACCCGGCGTTGAGCCAACAACGATTTTACCATCAACGATATATTTGCCGGTTGGATCAAGACAGTTTTCATAGTCTGTACCACAAACAAAGTCATCCTGCATACAAGAATCCAATGCATTTACACATCCACGCAGGTCATACGAATTCTTTTGCTGGGCAACCATTAAACGCGCCTTTTGCAAGACGGTTTGCGCATTGCGAACGGTGGAACGCATCTGGTCATTGGCATCGGTCAATGAACGTTCGTATGCGACACACTGTTTATCAATTTCCAAATCGTATGAATTTGTGATAACCGCGATATCAACCCCCTGGGCCGAGCAACTGTTTAGAACCGCAGCCTTGCAACGTGAAGCGGCAGTTTTATACAATTCTTCGCCACGCTGGTTTGAAATGCTGGCGGTGTTGGCGGTTGTTGTACCAAACAGCCCCGACAGGTCGAAACCAGTACTGCCGATATTAAAGTCCAGCAGCCCCGACAAATCCATACTGATACCGGATGAAATTTCACTAGATGAAGCGGTGCCAGCCTTGATATCAACAATCATATTTTTAATTTTGTCCAAATCTGTTTTGATTTGCGAACTGTCACTAGAACCCTGCATTGCCAATTCAGCTTCTGTCTGGTCAAACAAGGTTGTGATTTCATCGCTCGTCAAACCGATATACTGAATCTTTTGCGCAACATCCTGTAACGATTCGGTTGCAGCCTTTAACGCTTCTTCGGTTTTGGCATAATTCTTTACATTTTTAGAACAAGAACAACGTCCCTGGTTATCATCCAAGACATTACAGAAATTATCCATGCATTCTGTGTATTGAGCCTTGCAAAAATCGGTGATTTGCGCCAATTCATCCATAGAACTGGTTACATCTTCGACAGAAACCGGTGTCGAAGCAGTTGTTGTCGTATTTGTTACACGCACAGACGGAACACGCGCACGAACCGATGCCGCACCAACCGTACGCATCCCGACACGACCGGTATACAAAGGCGTATTGACAGTATCAGTTTGAACAATCGAAGTCGTACCCGCACGCGCAGTTGTTGCCGGCGATGTTGTAGCAGCACGACGCGCAGAAACATTTTGAGAAGAAGCAGAACGAGCCACACGTGACGCAGTTCCACGTGTCATAGCATTGCGAGTCTGGGAAATATTAGCAGCCGCACGTGACGCAACCGCACGCGATGGCGCAGTCGCAGATGCACGCGTTGTTGCACCAGCGGTTGCCGCAGACGGAATATTACGCGTTGCACGTGACGAAGAACGATTCGCGTTACGGGCCGACACATTTGGCGCGGCGACAGACTTCGACTCTTCCTCTTGCACAAAATCTTCTTCGACAACGACATCGCCGTCGAACATTTCTGCATCAGAATATTCAATTACATCGTCGTAATAAACGGGCGCAACCTCAGCAAATGCGGGCATTACCAGTAAACCACTTAATACTGCAATAAATCTTTTCATTGTATTTCTTCCCTTCTCTGATATAGCATTTTATCACATTGTCAAAAATCAAACAAGCGAAAAATCGACAAAAAACTTTTATTTATTTAGCTGTCAAAACGACTTGAATCCTAATTCATTAAATTTTTTAATGAAATTAACTTGTAAAACGATTTTTAAATGTATTATACTGTATAGTCACGGGGGTATTAAATTGACAATTCTAAAAAAAGTTTCAATGTGTATATTGTGTCTGCCGCTGATGGGGTGCGCAACCGTACCAACCACCACCACAGACAGAAGCCTGGATGGATACACTGCAAAAATCACCAGTAACGATTTCAAATACAACCCGTACGACACCCCGATTGCTAAATGCTATGCCGAAGAATTAAGCCAAGACAAAAATATATCGGGCGCAACATTAATCGAAGATGGCCTGTCTGCGTTCGTTATCCGTTCTGCATTTGCACGCATGGCAACCAAGACCATCGATTTGCAAACATATATATATAGTAACGATTTTACATCCAAGGTTTTGGTTGGCGAATTAAAAAAAGCCGCCGACCGTGGGGTCAAAGTTCGAATACTGTTGGATGATTATGGAACTAAGTCTGATATTGTTGACGTAATGCTGCTGAACCAGCATCCGAATATAGAAGTAAAGGTTTTCAACACAGTCCGAACACGCAGTAAATTGTTATATTATCCCCAGTTTTTGATGGATTTCAACCGTCTGAATTCGCGTATGCACAACAAATTGTTTATCGTAGACAATGTCGCATATATTACCGGCGGGCGCAATGTCGGCAGTAATTATTTCTATCCAGAAACAGCATCAAACTTTTCAGACACTGACGTTTTGTTTATTGGTGAAATGACCCAACACGCAACAAAAAGCTTTGATGAATACTGGAATCACCACCTGTCTATTCCGGCATCGGCATTTCCACGCGCAAAATCAAAGCGGGGTTTAAAGAAGCTGGAACGTGAATTTGAACGCATTGCTGAAAAAAGTGCAAATGCCATTGCCCAATACAACAACATTATCGCAATGGCCCAGCGCGAATACCAGACTAAACATTTTGATTTTAGCTGGGGACGCGGTAAATTCTTGGCCGACCCACCACAAAAAGTCGAAATGTCGATGGATGAAAAAGAAGCATATCGTGGCGATATTGTTAAGGCCTTGCAACATTTATGGAACAAAACCGACCAATCTGTATACATGTCTGCGGCATACTTTGTCCCAGGCCAAGGCGGACTGGAACACATGTTGCACGAAGAAAAGTCAGGCGTTCATATGACAATTGTGACAAATTCACTGGCGTCGACCAATGCGCCAACTGTTTATGCGAAATGGGAAAAATATCGTGAACAGTTGATAAAATCTGGCGCAGATGTATATGAATTTATGGTGTCGGCGGAAAATCTGCGGGGCAAAGAACACGACCGCGAACGCAAACAATCCAGTTTTTCGGTTTTGCACAGCAAAACAATGGTGTTTGACGACAATATATCTTGGATTGGCAGTTTTAACCTGGACCCGCGCAGCGCATATTACAATACTGAAAATGTAGCAATTTTCGAAAGTCGTGATTTTGCAGATAAACTGCGTGCGATGATACTAAAAGACACCCAGACATCATGGCGGGTTACCCTGGACGAAGATAGCGATCCCGTCTGGACCGGCAGTCGCCCCGGTGACAAGCAGCCCCAGGTACACCATCACGCCCCAGACACTTCGATATTCCGTCGCATATGGAAATCAATTTGCAGTCTGGTTCCGGAAAAATTTGTATAAGATAAAAAAAATATAAAATCCCGCCAGTTGGCGGGATTTTTGTCCAATATATGTTAGTTTTTTCTGTATTTCTTAGAATACAACGTTAACACGTGCGCCGATTTCAGCCTTTACATCAGTGCCGTTTTGTGACATCTGGTGTGCATCGTCGAATGTGTATTCACCGTACAGTGTAACCTGGGTCGCATCTGTCAACTGGTATGAACCAGACAATGAAATGATGTATTCATCAAATCCATCGTTCATGTCTTTTAATTGAGATTCCAGATTTTTAACAATCATGCCCAATGGCACGTTACCCAAACCAGGATATGGAACTAACTGAGCTTCATTGATGCTTGTTGCCAAACCTTCGACACCATTGTCTTCGTGGTGTTTAAATGTAAAGCCCGCGCCGACAGACCAACGATCATCAATTTGATAGAAAGTCTTCAAACCGGCATTAAATTCCGTTGTAGATTTCAAATCAACCGAGATTTCATCTGGCAAAGCACCCATATTTACATACGCTGCCAACGCTGACTTAGAAATATCGATTTCATTGTTGTCGTTTCCAAATGTTTGCAGTACTTCAAAGAATGCTGCGCCGGTAAACTTGGACCAAGTTTTACCAACCTGAGTTCCTGCGTGGAAGCCCCAGCGCCCATTTGAATAATTGTCATATGTGAAGCCATTAAGACCGTATGAACCAGTCATACCGCTGACCCCGCCCAGGTGTGCGTCGGCATAGATGTCCCACGCAAAGCCATCTGTCGTTTCAAAGGCACGGTATTTTAAACCAACACGACCCTGGTGCATGCCTTTACGGGCAATGTCATCGTCGTGGGTATAGCCGACCTTGGCATATGCTTCCAAGCGGTCTGTGATACCATAGCCCAATTCTTCGTGTAAACGCCAGATTGGGAATTCCGTTGCGCCATCGTGTTCTTTGTTAACCATGGCTGTTGTGTCATCTGCAACCTTGTACATAACGCCAACAGATGTCTTTGAATACATTTCGTTCTGTTTTGGCATATACAGTGGGTTTTCCAGATTCGCAGCATATGCAGGTGCTGTTAAAACAGATAACGCAACCGCTGCTTTTAATGTTTTTTTCATCATTTAACTCCTTAGTTTTCGATGAATGCCACACCCCCATTATTGGCAAGATGCGGGTTCATACCCATACCGCCCATTATTGGCAACAGTATGTTGTTATGATATGAACATCTGTATTTTGCATTGTTATAGGACATATGTCAAAAAATCTTTTTTCTTGACACGCCCCCCTTGAAAATATATGACGGGCGACCTATATATATTTCCTGGGGTGATGAGACCGCGGGAATTTTAACCAAAGGGGTCCGATATGAATAATATTCAAAATTTGTTACACAGCCCTGAAATTCAGGAAAAATTACATATCAAATCTGCTCATATTAAACTGGATGCGGATAAAAAGCGTCAATTGGGTAATGCGTATTTGAAATTATATTTTGGTTTGTCTTGTATGAATTGGACAGGCAAAAAAAATTTGGGTACTGCATGGCAGACTGCATTTACCCAGGCACAAAATATTATCAATGCACGTGATGAAAAAAATCCAGCAACACAATTCTTAAAGGTTATGCATCAAACGCATAAGCAAACATGGCCACGTCATATAATGACACACCCACAACGCGATGCGACATTTAATGGCGACCCAACCCAGATGCGCGAATATGCTATCCGTAACATCCGTTCGGCAATGGGGGAAATAACAATGCTAACATCCCAATGCAAATTTGAAATGGATAAATCACAGGGCATGGCCGCCACAAAACAACCGTTGCGCGCCGCCGCCCAGAACGGCGCAAAAAAGCCCGCAATGTCGGTGGATACAAAACACAAAGAAGCAATCCCCCAGACAAAAAATGGCGAACAAATTTCTGCAAAGCCAGGATTGAACTCTGATGCTGCGCAGCCACAAGCAACCGGTGCAAACTCAAAACAGATTGCAATGCGTCCTGTGGAAACAGAACGTTCAATTTCCCAGGAACAGCGCGACAAAGAAATGGCAGATAAAATTAGAAAATCTGTGCGCAAACCGACCGCACCACAAAAACCAAATATGCAACCACAATTTCAACAGGCATCCAATCGTGTTGTCAATATGGCTGAAATCATCCGGATGCAAATGCTGATGCGGGCAAACCAGAAAGTAGCGTAATTAAACCAGCAGGACACAAAAAATGGATATTAATTTTGAAAAAACATTGGCTATGCTAAATGGCGAATCTGTGGACGGTATGGAAATCGCAACACTATGCGAACTGGACCGTATACAAATCACAAATGCCCTGGAATTAATTTTCCAGGGTTTAAGCCTGCGAAATTGGTTGGCGGGTGGCGTGTTGCGTGATGCATGGCAAAATGCATTGGATCAATTACGCGAAATGATATTTTCGATTTCAAACGTAAACGCCGTCACAATCTTTGCCCGCCAGGTAGCGTTTGACATGCGCACCACATGGACAGAAAAAATGCGGACTGCGCCACGCACAAATATGCTAATTCAATGCCCAGACGATCAGCGCGCAGACTGGTTAAATAACGCAGAAATAAAAATCAAAAATGGCACAGATTTATTAATGCAGAAAATTAATAATTTTACCACGGGCACACCAAATACAATACACACAAACGTAACCGGTGGCCACGCCCCTGAATTTCAGCAAATATTTGACAGTCGTGTTCGCGATGAAAACCAACGTGTTCGCGAACGCGAACCCAGAAAATAAACACCGCCCGGTTGGGCGGTTTTTTTATGGCATCAGACGGGTCGGTCCACGGAACAGGAATGTGGCCTCACACAAACTGGGCAGATCCAGCAATTGTTTTATGAATCTGGCACCGCCCATACCCCAGCCACCATGCGGTGGCATACCATATCGGAAGCATTCCAGGTACCACTGCAGCCCCGGTTGGTGTAATCCTTTCTCGCGCAGTTGTTCGCACAGTTTTTCATACGACTCTTCGCGTTGGGCGCAGGTCACGATTTCAACCCCACGATACAGCAAGTCAGCCGACACAGATATCGCTTGCCCATGTTCGCCAATGCCTTTCTTGTGATAGAACGGGCGGCATTCCCATGGCCATTCGGTGATATAGACAAAATCTGAGCCATAATGCTCGCGCACATATTCACCCAGTGCTTTTTCTTCGGCGGTGGTTATGTCTGGCTCTTCACTGGCACACCCCATTTCACGCAGGATTTCCTTGGCACGTGCCATGGTGATGCGTGGAATTGGTTTCTTTAACTGAAACTCTGATATGCCAAAGTATTTTTCAATTTCTTTACCACATGTCTTTTTGATGGATGTCAGCATATAGCGGACCGCCTGTTCCAACTCTTGCATTACTTCTTCGAAGCTTTCGATATACGCCATTTCACCGTCAAACGATGTGAATTCGGTTGAATGTCGTGTGGTAAAGGAATGGTCCGCACGGAATGCTGGTGCAACCTCGAACACGCGTTCCAGGCCGCTAGCTATTGCCATCTGTTTGAACAATTGTGGCGATTGCGCCAGGTAAGCCGTCTGGCCAAAGTATTCCAGTTTGAATAATTCCGCCCGCGATTCAGACGGTGTCGCCATGATTTTTGGGGTCTGGATTTCAATAAATCCACGCTTTTCCAAATATTCATGGTATCCGGCCGTCATCGCAGACAGCGCACGCATTATCGTTGCGCCACGTGGGGCTCTCAGGGACAGAAAACGCCAATCCTGGGCTTTTTCAGGTGTGACTTCAACACTGCCCTTTGGGGTGACGGGGATTGGGGTCGCCTCGGCCAATGATATGATTTCCAGTTCAGAAACGTGGATTTCAAATCCTGATTCCGTGCTGGGGGTTTTAACAACCGTACCTGTCACAGATATAACAGATTCCGTTGTTATTTGTTTTGCCAATTCAAAGGCCGCACTTCCACGTTCAACAACGCATTGAACCGTGCCGGTGATTTCACGCAGGACAATAAACGCAACGCTTGATTGCGCACGTATTGTTTGTGCATGGCCTTTGACTGTTATTGTTTCGCCAATTTTTTGTGGAATTTCGGCGATATGCGTTCTTATTTTAGACATCTTTAACCTCCTTTTGTGTTCGTTGTTTCATGTTTTAATAAGAACACAAGGACGTTAAACGCATATGCCAGTAAATCTGAAAATATGCGTGACAACGTGGTGCCACCTTGTTTCGCAACACTGTCGCCAGGGTTGCCTTTTTAACTCTCGCTGGGTTCGCCATACCATTAAAGAGTCCACTGCTGTAACGGGCAGTCCCGGGAAGTTCTAGTAAGCGCAAGGAAACTTGCCGCCGTTCTTCTTCCGCCTCGCCATTGTTAGAGGGTCATCGGCCTTTCACATTCTATTATAGGGCAAATATTTTCTTTTTTCAAGTTTTTTGTCAATTTTTTTGTGTTTGCCGCTTGGGCATTATTTGCTAGCTGCCGGGTTTTATGATAAAATATTACTTAATAATGTATGGGGGATTAAATGAAACGCGCAATTAAATTCAAATTGAAAAATGGTCGTGTAGTCACAATACGCCGTCTGGTTGCAACGGACTATGATGCCCAGATGAAATTCATGGAAAAGTTTACACGTGGTCCTGGTGCAGTTCAAACTATGCAATATCGTGGTCAGCCCAAGAAGGACAAAGAGATCACAATCATGCATTATGAAAAGAACTTTGTTGTTGGTGCATTCGATGGCGATAATATGATTGGTATTGCCAGTGTTACGCCACAACGTGTTGGGCATCCTTATAGTGGTCGCAGTGCCGGTGTTGGTATGATGATGCTTGATAAATATACTGGTAATGGTTTGGGGTCAAAGTTTTTTCAGATTCTGGAGAAATGGGCGCGCGAAAACGGTATTCATAAATTGGTCGGGGATGTGCGGCACCTTAATATACCGTCTATTGCGGCATGCATAAAAAATGGCTTTATTATTACAGGTATTCATTATGATGCCGCCTTTATCAATGGCAAGTGGCATCACGAATACATTCTGGAAAAGATTTTGGAACAGTAAGGGTATTATATAATGATTTATTATCACAAAAACGAAATTGTTATCAGGGATTTGATAAAATCAGATGCTGAAATCATATTTTTCAGGTGTTTTTTAGGGGAGCATTTTTAGCATAGCAAGGCCGTTTGAAAAACATACATTTACATACCGCAAACCGATTTGACCCAAATTTTGTGTTTCACGATTTCAATACTGATTTCTAGTTGATTTCAATGATGATTTCAACCAGAAAAATTATACTCACTTTTCCCCACCCCAGCACAACGGAAACCCGTCCGTCGTGCAAGAGAAAAAACCACCGCCCATCTGGGCGGTTTGTTTTTACATATCACAGGGCGTATCCTGAACATGATTTAATTTATCGGTGTTTGCACAATTCATAGAGGTCGGGAATAAAAGTCTCTTTTTTGAAATCCTCTGACGTGTACGGCCGTGGTATTCTTTGTGCCTTGGTTATATATTCGTATGCCACACTTTCTTGAAATCTTGGCTTGCGTTTCTTATCTGTTGACATTTTCATTACCCTTTATACTTTAATTCTGTTATGAACTTAGCACAAATTGACAGATTTTCAAGTTTTACGATGAACTTTATCCCACCCGACATGCGGACTGCTGCAACCCTGTACTGGGCGTTACACACAATTTTGGCACACTTCGGCAAAACAAATGCTAAAAGCCGCAGATTCCCGCTACACAATTCGCTTTATAATTGTTTCAGAACATTGCTCACAAAAAACCACCCAGACGCACGGACAAAAACAGCTCAAAAAAGGCGAAAAAAATGTTTTACACATTTCATACACACAGCCAATAATACACAGAAAAAACCGCAGATTTCCGAGGGTTACATGTTTTTGAAAAAAGTCTTGACTTCTGCGACTTTTTGATATAATATTGTGTTCGCTATTCGGGCATAGTTCAGTCGGTAGAACAACGGACTGTTAATCCGTATGTCGTTGGTTCGAGTCCAACTGCCCGAGCCAGTAATTCCAAGGGTTCCAGCCGGAACCCTTTTTCTTTGATTTTTCTTTTGCTACCTATTTGCTACCCTGGGCACAAAACGTCATTGAGCAAAATCCTTGCATTTCCGGCATTTTTTAAATACGCTGTTTATATCAAAGGACATTGATATGAATGAAAAGTTATTGACTTATTTGCTGTATATTTTACCAGTACAAGAACAAAAAATCGATGACGGCGTCATCGAAATAACCGCCAAACATTTCAAGGCACAGTATGGTGAATTAGTTTGTGAATTACTGCGAGACATCAAACTGATGCCCCCACAGTATAAATATATCAATCCAACAGAACTGGGCCACACTATTGCCAAAATTCATGAATACATCAACTTGACCTTTGATTATTGTCATGTATGGAAAATCGATAATAAATGGCACATGATATCATCTGGCAAGCCGATAAAGAACAATGACCTGGGCGGGCTTTTGTCCCAACTGGCCAAGGGCGATGTTAACTGGCAACAATTCTATACTAAACAGGAACCACAACCCGAAATTATTAATAAATTTGTTGTTGCGATGACATTTATGTCCCTGTTAATCCTGTTTGATAAATTGGTGACACGGGTACACACTTTTGAATACAATGAATCTTTCAATATGAACGTGGCGCAATTATTTAATATCGTTGATGCAACAAATCAAGTAAACATGTATGCGGCATTGTTCAACAACCGCCAATCCAGACGCAAGGGTGCCATCACAAGGGCCAATCTAACAAAAGATGTCAAGGCAACCATTTTTGACATTGTAAAAAAACTTGGGTTAAAGGCTACAGATGCCGATAAAATCAATCTGGGGGCCACAATGGCACGCGTCAAACATGAATATGAGCAAAATACCGGGAAAGCGTTCAAGCTATCGAATAAAACCCTTGAAAAATATATTTTTGATGCATTGCACAACAAAAATTGCAGCTAGCTGCAAATCATAAAAATTTATTTTTAGTTAAATTTTATTTACTGTCATTACATAACGAAAGGAAAAGTTATGAATGGCAGTATTTTTAAAACTGTTTTAATGACCCAGGCCGAGGCAGCCGCATATCTTGGGACGACCGTTGGCACATTAAATACATGGCGCCATTACGGCAGGCATGCAATCCCATATGTAAAATGGGGCAACCGCATCAGATATCGCCAAGAGGATTTGGATACATGGATTGAATCAAAAATCGTGCGATAAATAAAGCACAACAATACACGTTCTGTGTTTTCGTCTCCGGAGGGCCTGGCGTATAAAACTGGGTGAGCCACTGGTAAGCCACTGGGCACAGAATGAAAATGCACTTACAGGGATATGTCGATAGGTGCTGGCAGGTTTTGAGTGGGGATGCCACGACAAGTTTATCAAGAAACTAAAAGCTCCACGGTTGATAATTCGGCTTGAAGAAGCACACTGAAAGAAAGTAAGCGTGAAAACCGCTGAAGTGTGATGATGACGAATAGACCTTGGGTAGGCACGAGCCACAAAAGACGCAAGTCCTGTAAACATTCGTGCCCTTGATGACCATGTGAAACCTATTGGCTGGATTTGAAAAACGCAAAAATCTCTTTGTTTTTTTCTCTTCCAGTCGATAGGGGTTACTCTATCCTCTCTTGATTACCAGGGGATGAGCATCTATGAAATAAAACAATAAAAACATATGATGAATATGTAAAAAATATGTGGAGGTTGAAAAATTGGCTAATCGCAATCCTGACACATCTGGTTTGGTATCACTGGCAGACAGAACGAACAACGAAAGAACAAAGATACAATCGTTGGGTGGTGTTGCCAGTGGCATTACAAGACGTGAAAAGCGTAAAATGCGTCAGATTTTAACCGAAGCATTGTTGTTACCACATGAAGATGGTCAAAGTATAAAAGATGCGATGGCTGTTGCCCTGATTAATCGGGCGTTAAAGGGTGATGTTCGTGCCTTTGTTACCATTATGAAATTTGTTGGCGAAACGCCCACAGAACTGCAACAAATAGCGACCGAGGATGAATTAAACCTTTCTTCCTGGGAATTTTAAGAAACTCCATTGAAATTTGCTGAATTTGTACTATAATATTGATGTATCCATGAACGGATGCCGAGGCATTGAAACCTCGCGATAAGGGTGCTGGATATGCACCTAAAAACTATCCCTGCATCAAGCGGGGAGCTGTCGGTTATACAACAGGGCTTGCCCGAAGACCGACAGGGTCATCTTATCGTGATTTTTCAATCTCCCCGCGCCATCCTTTTGTGGGTCGAATACAGCAAAAGGATATTGTGTGAAAAAAACTCTCGGAAATATAAAAGAAGTGTCAATACGTGATGTATGGCCCAGCGAATCATCGGACTTTACACCATGGTTGGCGCAACCAGAAAATTTAGATAAATTAAGTGACAAAATTGGCATACCCTTTGGGCCTGCAACTGTTGAAGTGCCTGTCGGAGCATATCGTGCGGACATTTTTACAACTGAAAACAGCACAGATGGTCGCAACGTTATTATTGAAAACCAGTATGGTCAAACAAATCACGACCATTTGGGAAAGATTATCACCTATGGTTCTGGGAAACGGGCTAATATTGTTATCTGGGTTGCCGAAAAGGCGGGTGATGAACATCGCAGTGCCATACAATGGCTAAACGAACATACGGACGAAGATGTTGCATTCTTTTTGGTAACGATAAAACTAATTCAAATTGACAATTCCAACCCAGCCCCAATATTTGAAATTGTGGAAAGCCCAAATGATTGGGAACGAAATATCAAATACAAAAGTTCCATGAATGACGCACAAAAAGAACGTATTGGATTTTGGGAACATTTTGTGGAATACGCATCCAAGAACAAACGTTTTACCGATGTGTTTCGTAATCGTAAAGTCAGTGCGAAATCATACCTGGATTTAACCTTCGGTGACAAACGCTATCATTTCTATGTTGCAAACATCGCACAGCCCAGCAAAAAGGGTTGCAGTATAACCGCGTATATGATTAATCAAAAGCCACTGTATGACCATTTAAAGGCCAATGCGGACAATATTGAAAATGAACTTGGCGTAAAGTTAAAGTGGAAAGAGTCTGAAAACACATGCACTATCCGCTGGGCAATGCCAAAAGATTTGGCCACGTCCGAACATGCGATTTTCGATTGGTACATGGATGCGGCATTTAAATTCAAGAATGCGCTGGCAAAATATGCGAAATAACAACATGGGGGTATAAAATGGATTCCAGTAAATTGACGAAAGAACAAAAAAATGCTATTAATCCATTGTCGCCAGACACAGAAAAGTACGCAAAAACACCGGTCGATGAAATAGCAAAAGACCAAATTACACCGAACTGCAGCAAAGACGAATGGATTGAAAATATGTTGTCAGGGAACGACAATCCCAGAACACCGAAAGATGAAAAGAAAATCCAGAAACGGGCAATGGATTTGTTAAAAGAAATCAAAAATAAAAAACCGTGACAAAGCAACAAAAAACAACCAGCGCAGTGCGCTGGTATTTTCTTAAACATTAACCCTTTTACAATTTTGTTAATCTTGTTCCTTTGAACAGAAAATAATTTGCACCTTGGTATGATTTACTCGGATTGGCCTTTCCCATATCTTCATATAATTTCAGCGCCAATGGCGATAATTTATAAACAGCCCCATTGTATTCCACCTCACGCTCCCCGACAACTTTAACTTTGACACTGGGGTCATCAACGAACGTCAAAACATCACCTTTTTTAATTCCCTTGTCAAACATATTGAATAATTGGCCTTGTTTGCGATTCGTGTCAAATTTTTGATTATCAATAACCACAAAATATGGCTTAGATTAAAGATTTTATTCCCCATCTGGGATTTCTGGACTGAACACATCTGCCGTGTTACCACAGATTTTTTTGTTTCGGCTGTGGCGTAATTTTAGTTTGGTCACCTTACAACCATATGACAGGTCCAATACATAAACATCCCTGAACACGGAGTCAAATTTATGCTTTTGTAATTTATCTGACAAATGCACAAAACTGTTTTCTACGACGACCAACAAATCACATTCATCACAATTCTTTTTGTATTGTTCAAACTTCTTGTTCTTGCTGTAAATCGTCTTTTGCAGGTCTTCGAACGGGTTTTCAATACACATTCCTTGATTATTAACATGTGCTGATGTGTGTGGTGTATACATTTTACAGACAGTTGCGATAAATGTCTGTCCCTTTACATCTGCTGATGCTTTTGCAACGCCGTTCAAATTGAACACTATCGGTTTTAATTTTGCAACCAAAGCGTCTTTAATTTCTTTGTCTGTTCCATTTAATTTATCAAACCCTGGATTATAGCACATATTCAAAAAATCTTCCCTGGTCATACTGAATTCCCGCAGGTCTTGAATATCTATTAGCAAAGTAAGTGCGATTCCCTGTTTCTTAAAATAGCCGACTATCTTCTTGGCAATCTGTTCTAAGCGCATTGTGGCAATGTTCTTGGCACTTTTATTTACGAAATTAACTATTTCTAAACCTATTGTGGGTCTATCTGGAACCTTGAATATAAAATCCGGACTTTCGCTGCTCGTTTTTGTGGTTATGCCGTTTTCCTGCATCCAGCGCTCACCAAGTTTGTGACTTGTAAATAACGCCAGATAGGTTGCCTCCGCACCTTTTTGACCATCGTCTTGAACTATAAATTGTCCGCCCTTGTGTACAACTTCTGTCATTGTGTATTATTTTACAAATATGCCACGGGGATGACGTTTACATCGGCCGTTAATGGCAGGTGGGTTGACGCATTACAAACGACCGCACCTGGACCACGTTGGGCGTGCAAGACATCTTCTATGACCTTAAAATTTTTTATGTCGCCCACATTCGGTGTCGTTGTTCGTTTGATTTCCACAGGATACAATTTACCGTTTTCTTCTATCAAGACATCGATTTCCGCACCATGATTATCACGATAGTAATATATGTTCGGACTGCGACCGTTGTACCAATAGCTTTTAATTATTTCG
The DNA here is from genome assembly GCA_045546155.1 of Candidatus Enterousia sp. Lineage (GTDB taxonomy): Bacteria > Pseudomonadota > Alphaproteobacteria > Rs-D84 > Rs-D84 > Enterousia. Next base: position 5,528 of record JAZQCG010000007.1, on the reverse strand, counting down.
GATACAACATAGGTTTCAAATATGCTGCCCGCCATAGCCCCATTTGCAAGCGTTTCCGGGGTGTTCCACCCAGTCAAGAATGCGGCCAGCCCTGTATCAACGAAATATACCTTTGGAGCTTTGATAATACGTTTGGTAACGTTGCTGTAATACGGACGCAACAAGAACACCAAGCCCGACGCTTCCAATACAGACAGCCATGATTTAATCGTTGGTGCGGTTACACCAATGTCACGGGCAATGTCACTGTAATTCATTTCTTGGCCTGTTCTGGCCGCCAAGACACGCATAAACGACACAAATGCCATAGTATCCCCAACGGCACCAAAGCTTTTAACATCGCGTTCGATATAGGTCTGCAGATATGATTCATAAAACGTATTCCACATGTCATCTGGTGCACCGTGCATTTTCGGATACGAGCCACGCCATATCACATCATACACACGATTTATGTCCATTGGCTGGGATGTTTTTGCCTTGGCATCAATATATTCCATTGTTGGCAAGAACGGTTGTGCCATTGGATTGCCATTCTTTTCATCTTGGGAAAATCCGTCCAGATGCAGTATGCCGACACGCCCCGCCAAACTTTCTGATACATTTTTCATCAAATGAAACTGTTGTGAACCGGTCAGCCAGTACATACCGGGCTTCTTTTCTTGGTCTACAATCGCCTTGATATATGGAAACAGTTGTGGTGCATATTGAACTTCGTCAATCAAAACAGGAGCCGGGAAACGTTGCAAAAACAGTTCTGGTTCCGTCTGGGCCAGACTTCTGTTCGCCAACGTATCCAACGACACATAGGTCGCAGGCGTATTTGCAACATTTTGCAAAACCGTTGTTTTGCCAACTTGACGCGGTCCCGTGACCATAATCACAGGGAAAAAGTTGCTGATTTTTTCTATACTCTGTTCCAAAGTTCTGTTTATGTATGCCATAGCATCCTCCGGCGGATTTAAAGTTATACTTTAGAATATCAAAAGTCAGACCCAATGTCAAATATTTTCGGCGGATTTAAAGTGGCGCTTTAGATTATCGAAAATCAAAACGGTTGCTATTTCGGCAAAAAAAGTCAAAACCGACAAAAAATCGACATAAGAAAGGATAAACCCTAAAAAATGGCAAAAAGTGTTGGAATTCCATATTTTTTTGCCATTTTATAAAAATACGCTTTAATCATCCACAAATTCCAACATTTTATCTGCGGCGCGTTGGATAGAATCACGAATTGGGTCCAACATTAAACGTGCATACACACGCACCGCTGCCATTGTTTTATCGCCCAAGGCTTTTCCCAATATAGAATCCCCACATCCATTCATGGCTTGGTAACTAGCAAATGTGCGTCGCAGGTCATGGAACCGCAGGTCTTCGATATTTGCGCGTTTTAACAATGCATACCAAGGACGGTGAAAATCTTCGACATGCCCACTTTCACTGCCGGCACGACTTGAAAACACCCAGTCATCGGTTGCATGTGTGCGCATATCCTTCAAAATTTCTACCGCTTGTGCTATCAAAGGAATACGTTGAGGTTCGCCATTTTTTGAATCTGGAAAAAATACAAAACCCAAAGTCAAGTCAACGTTTGACCAGCGCATGGACAACATATTTTGCCGACGCTGACCGATGTACAACGATAACAAAACATAATTTCTGAACATGTCATTTGGCTCTTCGACCAGTGCAGCAAAGAAACGTGTTATTTCGTCCGGTTGCAGGAAACGGGCACGTGATTGTTCCTTAAACATCTTGATACCAACAGCTGGATTGCCATGATGTGATGGATAACCCCATTCAATGGCCTTGTTATACATATGTTTTACCAATGCAAGTGTTCGATTGGCGGTATACACACTTATCCTGTTGCTCAACTCCAAATGTATTCGCTCCAAGTCAGCACGAGTTATGCTTATCATTTTACGGTTGTGTAATTCGGGCAAGTAATTGCGAAACATTGACTCGACCTTTACTTGCGATTTCAGGCGTGTGTACACCAGAACGTGCCGGGGGTAATACTGGGTATCAAAGAACTGTTTTAATGTCATGTCGCGCAGAATCTCGTTGCGTTCTTGGCCAGGGTCTGTTCCGTGGTCGGCAATGGTCCGCAATTCACGTGCTTTCATTCGGGCTTCGACCAGTTTTGTGACGCCAACGCGCCCAATTTTTACACGTTTTGGCACGCCCAGGAACTTGGTATAGAAATAATACGTTTTTGTCCCGCCATAGGTCACAATGATGCACAAACCCGGTTGCCCATTGTCATAATAAGTCATTGGACGCTTGTCGGTCGGAATTGGCAATTCAGCCAACGTTTTTTCTGTAAAATTTATATGGTTATTGGTCATCTGCGCCCCCATCTGCTGATTCTTTGCTTATGTCTTCCCATAGATTTCCATATTTCTGTAAAAAAGCCCGGAATGTTGAAGAAAATTCATATTTGATGTCTATATCGACCTTGTAAAGGGCGTTTTTGTTATCGCCTTGATTAACCGGATTGCCATACGGGTCAACCCATGCGGTATTGGGGCCTTGAATGGTGTATGGTGAAAAAATATGAGACACCGGCATATATCGATTTTCAAACAAAGCCTCTTGTCGTCTGACAGTATTGCCTTTATCGGATACGGTTGTGTCAAAACTTTGAACAAAAAATCCTTTCTGGTGCAGAATTTGTTTTATTTCTGCAGGACCAGGAACAACTTTGTTCTCCTGAATGCATTGGGACAAAAACACAATTTCCGCCCATGTCAAATTTTCCAACATACTCGCATAGCGATTAAACGTTTCTGCCTTGCCACCATCCTGGTCTGCACGACCAATACCCGTAATTAATCGTGCAAGCAACACCAGATTGCTTCTGGCCAGCCCCTCTTGCACAGACCTGGAAAAGCGGGCCAACATGCTAAAAAATTGGTCTTCGTGTAATTTATCTACATCACCTTGGCGAACATGTGTTAATAATACATCCCTGGCCATGTTTATGTTTTTTTGACGCCATGCATCATATACGTTCTGCATTGCACCACCGACCACTGGCACAGCACCCAAAACACTATCAACTATCTGCGGTAATACAGCATTTTCTTTTTCCATTTCAATCTCTTTTTGCTACCAAGGTCCGCGTTGCAAATACCCCAGTCCGTGAGACGTCCGTTTGTCTTTATTTGCTACCTATTTGCTACCAACGGCGTTTTTTGCTACCAATTTTCGTTAAACTTCGTTAAATCCACATTAAACTAGAACCCGCAGAAAATCAAGGAATATTTAATTAAATTAAAATCCGTTAAACAAAACAAAAACGGACTGTTAATCCGTATGTCACTGGTTCGAGTCCAGTTGCCCGAGCCACAAATTAGATAAGGTTGCATAGATTGCCTAGTTTGCTTGAGATTGCAGACAGATAAAAGGGCTGGATATGCAATCTTTTTTATTTTCCCGTAACTTTGATGCCAGTTTGTCGTTACCTGTCTGTCGTAATTTGAGTCTTAGAAATGGCGTTTATTATTATCGGCAACAGATCAATGGTAAGCGTATTTATAAGTCCCTGCACACATCTGATCCTTATATCGCCATCTTTTTGCTTAGACAGATTTTATCACAGAATTTAGCCAACAGTCCTATCCAATCAGTCCCTATTATCCCCTCTTTTACTCACACAAATTCCGCTAAAATATCAGTCCCAAAACAGTCCTTAGCAAAACATGATATTGTAAAGGTATGGGACAGTCTGCAGCATCAATGTAAGAACGAGATAAGGCTACGCAACAACAGAGCATATATCGTAAGAGTCGTGGAGTTTTTAGGGTGCAAATATATAGAAGATTTAGCTGCCCAACCTGATCTTATATACACCATGATAAGCAAATTTAGGGATACACCGATACAAGCTGGGATACATAAAGGAAAAACCATAGCAGCAAAAACATTGAAAAATTATCTGTTGTTGCTTCGCCAGGTTATAAATCATGCTGCAGATAGAGAATGGATAGATAATGCCGACAAACTCATATCAAAACTACAAATACGGAAGATACGTGGCTTTGGTGCATCAGTTCGTAGAGAGCCTTTATCCGAACCTGATTTTGAGAAACTTTTTTGTAGTCTTTATAAATTGCTTCACCGAGATACTACATTTTTGAACCATCTCATCAATTTATCTAGTGTGGAGTTAAATCGAGTAAACACAATCAAACAATACCCCATACAGATCAGTTATGTTATTCTTATTTGCTTATTTACTGGGACAAGAGCCTGTGGAGCAATAACGATCAGACACCAAGACGTAGATTGCTGTAATAAAACAATAACCATATCCAGAAACGAAACAATAATTCAACAAGGCGATACCAGAGAAACTTATAAAAAACTAAAAACAGATGATTCAGAACGTAAGATACCAATCGCAATAGTGCTAGAAGAACTTGGACTGATCGATTACATAAAACAACACGAACGAAAATATGGATCACAGGCTTTTATATTCGAAGAAGTGATTCAAAATAAGACAAAGCAAGGTTATAGACCAAAGGTAATGAACGAATGTGTAAATGTCTTGTTTAAAGTTATAAATATCAAACCAAAAACTACAGATAAATTTATGCTTGATATGCACAGCCTCAAGGAATCATTCTACAGCCATAACGAAATGCATATAAGCAGAGACATGCTGGAAGCTATAGCCGGCAATAAACCATCAAACAAATCAATCTCATCAAGGGTGTACAACAAACAAAGTTTTACCAGGTTACCAACTAAGATGATAAACGCTGTAAACCAAATACAATACCCCTATATGGAACTTTTGTTTGGTGGAATATTACCAGATTCTATAGCTTGTATTACGCAAAATTGACTTTTATAAATTTGCTACTATCCAATCCTTAACTTGTTGTTTTTCACTATCATACAAAGTATATGGATATGTGTTACCATTTACTACAGTATCTAATTTGGTATAACCATTACCTTGTTGAAATCTAACTATTTTGTTTCCATCTGTAAAAACCATCCCGTGTTCCATACGAAACATAAAATCACAAGCCAGAGAGTCTTTAACTTTTATTTTGCATGGATTGATATTTGGATTGTTTGTGTCTTGAAAGCGAAATTCGCAATATGGAATGTTTTGAATAGTTGGTCTTTGTACATTTAAAGTTGACATTTATTATTCCTTTTATCTTGGTTTTAAATCTAACTTATTTATTATTTTTTTATTATTGACAGATGTTTATGGTCTAAGAAAGTAAAAATTCTGCATATTGAATACGTCTGTTATTGTGATAATTGCATTTTTGGCAGTACATAATACTGTAGAAAAGAAGAAATAGCTATACAATTTGTTATAAGTGACATTTGCTTGAATATAATCAAACACTTTACGAAGAACCTTTTTACTTCTTTCAAAATCAAACACATATAAAAAATGACCTTTTACTATTTCCCTACATTTCTTCCCTACAGTCCATACACCACCGTTTGGAATAGAAATAAGTCTATGGTCTTTACATTCTTTTACTATA
>JAZQCG010000006.1:0-46661 GCA_045546155.1 Candidatus Enterousia sp. | reverse complement strand
GGAGTCTGGACCGTGTCTCAGTTCCAGCGTGGCTGATCGTCCTCTCAGACCAGCTATGGATCATTGCCTTGGTAGGCCGTTACCCCACCAACAAGCTAATCCAACGCGGGCACATCCACCACCGATAAATCTTTCCCGTTTGCGGCGTATGCGGTATTAGCGTTCGTTTCCAAACGTTATTCCCCAGTAGTGGGCAGTTTCCCACGCGTTACTCACTCGTGCGCCACTAGATCCACAAGTGCAAGCACCTGTTTCACCCGTTCGACTTGCATGCCTAAGACCTGCCGCCAGCGTTCGTTCTGAGCCAGGATCAAACTCTCAAGTTCTAAAAAAACCTGTTAAGTAAGTCCCGTGCATATTAAACAAAGCTGACATATAAATCAGTTCGTCTTTACATATATATATTCGCAAGACAAGTTTTTTAACGAGGTTTAATATGTAAACCTACTACCTGTCTAGGATATGCACTTTTGACTTAGTCAAAGTTTGGATATTCCAAATTCAACTGTCTGCACATCCCTTCTTGAATTTTTGATGAGCTGCTTTTATTTACAATGTTGCGATTTGCATAAGAGTCTTTTCTTATAAACCGCCGAATTTCAGGGGTTGAGTTTCTTTTTGTTTTTGTTGTCTCAACTTGAAAGCCCGCTTAGTATGCGCTCAAAGTCTGAAAAAGTCAAGTGAAATTTCCAAAAAAATTTTCAAAAAAACTTCTTTTTTAGGAAAACAGGCAGAAATCTGGGATTTTTTATTAAAAAAATTTTTTATTTTTTATTTTTGAGCCACAAAATATGATTCGGTTTTATCCACGATTCGTTCTAGAAACGATATAAAAAACCAAGCTTTAATACAGGATAAACCCGTAAATCTGATAATTTACGATTCGCATCCCGCTGGGCGGCCGCAACATCAGAGTCCAATTTAGGCACAGTTACCGGCGACCAGGTGGCTGTTTCCATATCATATATATATAACTGCTCGTGCGGGATACTTAGACTAAGGCGTGCAGGTCGATTCGTTACAACCGCCCCAATATCCATAAACAATCGCACCCCACAGAACAGCCCTATGTCAAACCCAGTCCCAAGGTATGGGCCATAAAACTTCCAATCGATGGATGTATCGCCTCGAAAACTGTTGCCGTTATAATAATAATGGTCGCCATTGATATAGAAATAAAACCTTTCTGATGGAATTTCGGCAATTTCGCCCTTAATCGCGGCGTCCAGTGCTAAATTTCCCCACATCAGACCACCGGTTAAGCGCCACCCAGAATTAAACGGATAAAAATCAACCAACATCGCATAATGTGACGAATCCAGTTCGCCATTATCAATCTTTACACCATCGCCAACATCGACACCATTACTCATTATATGATCAATTGCCGAATCGATAGCTGATTTTAGAGGGCCGGTATCTGAAAAATCGAATCGGGCCCCAAATTTTCCCACCCAAGACGATGAATCCATATACCGATACCCCGCAAGGACATTTATCCCACCCAGCATGGATGCACCAACACCAATACTGATACCATCAGGAAACGCGTGCGCGTTACGTGCACACAGCAAAACAATCCAACACAAAACCCATCTGATACATTTCATTATGTTGAAAATTATAAGATAAACCACTGCATACAAACAATCGGACACAATTCCAAATAAAAATCCCGGCGATGCCGGGATCTGTTATGGACACTGTTGTAACTGTTTTAAAACATTTTGAACGTCATTATTAATCGACACAGTAATTTCACGCTTTAAGCCGTCTGTATATGTGTAATTAAATAACGCGTTTTTAAATTCGGGTACAGCACTATAAGCCTGAGTAAATGGTGCTAGCATTGATTCAAACCATGCACGATTACGACACAAGCATCCGTTGCGGACGTCTGCTGCAACCGCTGCGGTCGCTGTATTTGGATATTTTGTATCCAAATCATAATCTGTCATCATCAAACAACGCGCACCCAATCCATAGAAGTTCGCATCATCCGCCATAAATTTATATATCAATCCATCCGAAGCGCCCGCGCTGCGCAATGCATATGCCATACCATCGGTACAACATGCCTGGGCAGACTTCATTAACATTTTGTAGCGTTCCAGCAATGGGGCAGCAATTGTTGCATTTGCATCCAAATCAACATTACAATGCAAGGCATCCAACAATGGATTCATATTATATGCGCGAATCGTTTTGCTGCGCGGTGCAACCGCTTCGTGAACAATTGGTTTGCGACGCCAGATTTCACATTCTGTTTCGCTTTCAAATGGACAACCATCATCAACAATAATTTCTGCAATCGTTTCGACAGACGTATCCGCAATCACAGGTGTTGGCATTACCGGCATATTTGTAAACCACAGATTTGCACTGGGCTTTTTCGGCGCTAGTAATTCTTCGACACGTTGACGCGTTGTTGTGGCATCCGCCATATTCTGTTTATACAAATCGACAGGCGATATTGTGTCAGCAAGTTCGACTTCGCGGACATAAATTTCTGGTCCGGGTTCTATGAACCAATCTGAAAAATCTTTTTTTGTATAGTCGGATATAGAATCATCCCAAACCGGCACACCATCGCGCCAATCAACGGTTTTATCAGAACCGCTTGATACATATTTATCCCCCACACCATCCCATAATGGTGCACGCTTATCTTCGACAACCGGCTTAATAGACAAAGCCTTGGCCGGAATCGGACGGGTAGATATAACCTCATAATCCAGCCAGCCTGGTTCAGTATATGGTACATACGAATCCGCCGTCATAACAGTCGGCGCATTTAACGTAGGCTCAATATCACAGTCCACGCAATCAGATGCGCGGGCAGCGCCCGCCCCACACAAACACAGCAGGGACGATAAAATTAAAATCTTGGTTTTCATACCTATGATTATATCATAAAAACAGCCCATTTAAAACAGGTTTTTATCTTTGTTTTTACTTGGAGCATCCCCAGAAATAATTTATAATAAGGAACGTATTCATGTAAAACAAAAAGCCAAGGAAGAACATATGAAAAAATTATCTGTTATAGCATTGTTGTCTGTTGTTGCATTTCCTGCTTTGGCAGAAGAAGCAGCAAAAACCACAGAGACGGTCGCCGATAAAGTTAGCGAAGTTTCAGAATCTGTTAAAAAACCAGAATTATCCGCAGCAGAACGCGCAGAACGTCGCACAGCATTAAAGGAAGAAATCAAAGCAGAACTGAAACAAGAATACGCCACAGCAAAAAAAGAATTAGAACAAGAAAAAGCCAAAGATGAACACGGATTCTTGCACGGGTTTCAAATTGGCGCGGGCGTTTCTGCGACATCAGGATTGAACGGATTTGTAGGATATGCAAACAAAGATGCAGAATCTTTCTGGGGCAAACGCTTTGGTGTACGTTTTGACTTTGCAACAACCAAGCCAATTAAATCTTTGATAAGCGATGGCATTGATGCTGTTATTGATGATGGAATCGATATTGGGGATGACCTGACGATTGTAGATGGAAAGATTGAAGCCACACATTATGCAGCGCTTGTTGATTTTTATCCATTTGGTAACACGTGGGGATTGGGCGCATGGCGTATTACCGGCGGTTATGCATTTGGCGATATGAACATGGATGCGAATATAGCCGGTACATTTGATGGGCCTGCTAATCGATATGAATTTGAACTGGCGGGGCACAAGTATGCATATACCGGCAATTCAATGAACGGCACAGCAAAATTAGATTGGGAATATCGCGGTCCATATTTAGGAACAGGTTTTGATATTGGTTTATTTGCTGGATTCAAAATCTATGTAGATGCAGGCGTAGTATTTACAAACGAAGCCGCAAAATTGTCACTGGGTGTACCGTTTGAAAATCTGCAAAAACTGGACGGCAGCACATGGAAACCGGTTAACAGCACAGAGCTGGAAAACGAAGTAAACAAATACAAAGCCCAGGCCATTGCCGAAGCCCAAGAAGAATTAGATGACTTTAAATTCTATCCAATGGTAAAGGTTGGATTTATGTATCGGTTCTAAATAAAAATCCCGCCAAATGGCGGGATTTTTTATTGCAATAATTCACGCGCAGATTTTAATAAATCAATTGCGAATTTTATTTCTTCGCTGCAATCTGGGCCACGTGGTGCAACCGCAACCGTAACCGTTTCCACCGATGGTGCAGACGCCGCCAATAAATCATCTATATTTTTTGGCAAATCACCATCACGCATTAATTTTTTTACACCCGCGATTGTCATGCCACGACTGTATAACAAATCTTTTAATACAACCAGGCGTTCAAACGTTTCTGTGCGATAATAACGACGGCCACCGGCGCCAGTTGTTGGACGAATTAAAACAGGGAACTGTTTTTCCCAATAGCGCAACGTGTGCGCCGGTATGGCAAGGCGTTTTGAAACCTCGTTTATAGATAAAAAGTATTCACTATCCACGCCAAGCCCCCGTTATTATTCAGTCACTGTTTCTGTGGCAACCGCATCGTCATCGGTCGTTTCTTCTTCGTGGTCGATTACGGTCGCAGAAACAACCTTTTCATTATCCGCGGTGCGGAACAATGTTACACCGGCGGTGCTGCGTCCTGCGATACGAACATCGTTTACAGGCGTGCGGATAATTTTACCACCGTTTGTTACCATCATAACATCTTGGTCATCTGTCACAGGGAACGAACCCGCAACGGCTGTATTTTTACCACCTAATTTAATGTTGGTAAATCCACCGCCACCACGATGCGTTAAACGGTATTCATAAGAACTGGTGCGTTTTCCAAATCCATTTTCAGAAATCGTTAAAATGAATTCTTCTTTTTCTGCCATTTCCTTCATCTTAGCATCGTCCAAGACAATTGTTGTTTCTTCTTCGTCGGCGTCGGCTTCTTCTTCGATACCGGTTGCAGCACGACGGGCGGCACGCGATTGTTTGATATATGCCGCACGAATTGATGAATCAGATTCACCGCGATTCAACATTGCCATGCCAATAATTTTATCATCTTTGCCCAGCGTAAGTCCACGAACACCCGTTGAATTACGTCCAGCAAACACGCGAATTTCAGGTACTGGGAATCGAATCGCGCGCCCACGATATGTCGCCAAAAATACGTCTTGGTCTTCGTTACATGGCAGTACGGAAATCAGACTGTCGCCATCGTCCAATTTCATTGCAATTTTACCGTTTGCACGAATTGAATCAAAATCACTCATACGATTGCGACGAACCGTACCGGATGCGGTTGCAAACATCAAGAAATGCTCTTTGCCTGATTCTGCAACACGTTGTACATCTTCTTCGGGCACTGGCAAAATCGCCGTGATTGTTTCGCCATTTTCCAATGGCAACAGGTTTACCAACGGACGCCCCTTGGCCGCGGCGGCGGCTTCTGGTAATTTATATGTTTTTAATTTATAACACAGCCCCTTGGAACTAAAGAACAACAATGGCGTATGGGTGTTTGCAACGAATACCTGGACTACATAATCATCGTCTTTGGTTGTCATTGCGTTGCGTCCCTTGCCACCGCGTTTCTGGGCGCGATATGTATCCAGCGCAACGCGTTTGATATAACCGGTATTTGATACAGTTACAACCATGTCTTCACGTGCAATCAAATCTTCGATATCAATGTCGATTTCAGCATCGGAAATTTCGGTACGACGTGGGGATGCCCAACTGTCACGAACCAAGATTGTTTCATCACGAATAATTTGAACGATACGTTCATAACTGCCCAAGATTTCAAGCAAGTCTTTAATCGTTGCCCCCAGCGCGGTCAAATCATCATGAATTTTATCACGTTCAAGACCGGTCAAGCGATGCAATTGTAATTCCAAGATTGCGCGCGCCTGGTCTTCGGACATATAGAACATGCCATCCTTGTATTCTGTGTTTGGGTCATCGATTAACTGAATATAAGATTCAATATCCGATGCACGCCATCCACGCGCGATTAATGCAGCGCGTGCTTCTTCGGGATTGGCACTGGACTTAATCAATTCAATTACTTCATCCAAATTACCAACCGCAACAGACAGCCCCAACAATGTGTGTGCACGATTGCGCGCCTTGTTCAGATCAAAAATAGTGCGACGACGAATAACCTCTGCTCGGAATTCAATAAACGCATCCAAAACACCACGAACATTAAACAACATTGGACGACCACGATTTAACGCCATCATGTTGACTGGGAAATTAGTCTGCATTTCTGTGTATTGGAACAGATGATTTAACACAACATCTGCTATCGCATCGCGTTTTAATTCAACGACGACACGCAAACCTTCCTTAGACGATTCGTCGCGAATTTCAGAAATCCCTTCGATTCGTTTGTCTTTGATTAACTCGGCAATTTTGATAATCATTTGCGCCTTGTTAACCTGGTACGGTAATTCGTCGACGATAATAGCCTGGTGATCACGAAAATCTTCGATATGTGTTTTTGCGCGGATGATAATAGAACCACGACCGGTTGTGTGCGCTTTGTACGCGCCGGCGTGTCCCATAATCATTGCGCCTGTTGGAAAATCGGGCCCAGGGATAATCGTGAACAATTCATCATCTGATAAATCTTTGTTATCTAAAATCGCCAAGATACCATTGCATATTTCACCCAGATTATATGTCGGAACATTTGTCGCCATACCAACCGCAATACCCGAGCCACCATTTACCAAGAAATTTGGAAATTTCGTCGGCAATACAACCGGTTCTTGTAATGAACCGTCAAAGTTCGGCATCCAATCAACGGTATCTTTGTCCATATCGTCCATCAGGGACGCACCCAGCTTGGAAAGTCGTGCCTCTGTATAACGCATGGCGGCGGCTTTATCCCCGTCGCGCGAACCAAAGTTACCCTGGCCCTGGACCAGCATTTCACCCATGGAAAAATCTTGGCCCATGCGAACCATTGCTTCGTAAATAGAAGAATCCCCATGTGGGTGATATTTACCCATAACATCACCGACAATACGTGCCGATTTAACCGTTGGCTTGGTCGCCGGCGCAACATCGTTCATAACATACAGAATTCTGCGATGTACCGGTTTGCACCCGTCGCGAACATCCGGCAATGCACGATCGACAATAACCGACATTGCATAGTCCAAGAAACTGGTCCGCATTTCATGTTCCAAAGATGATGTTGGAACGCGGGTTTCGATAACTTCGTTAATATTTTCAGACATACTTCACTTTCCCTTGTTTATAACAGTTAAAACATAGCAAATTTTTGCGGTTTACGTCAAGAAATAAAGCCCAAAAAACATATTGACAAACGCGCATTTTGTGATACAATGCAAGAGAGCAATAGAAGGTTATAAAATGGTGCAATTTAGAAAAATTCTGGAAGAAACACGTGACGATGTACTGCACATGAAACGCAACGCAGGCGACAATTGGATGGAACGCGCACAATACACGTGCCAGCTTTGGAATCTGAACCGGATGTTAGACATTGCCAATGGCATACACAAATTACGCAACCGCATAAGAAACAAACAAAGATAAGAAAAAAATGAGCGATAAATTATTTTTACCTTTTTGGAATTTGTTTGTAGCAATATTCTTGTTTCACATGATACAAGAAGGGCTAAAAAAGTTAGGATTGGTAAAATCCAAATAAAACTTGCATTTTGCAAAAACATATGCTTAAATATACCCGCAAACGGATTTATTTCAGGTTGGTCTTGTACTGCTTCGGCCAATATGAAATGACAAAGAGAAAAACCGAAGGATAAATAAAATGGCAACAAAACGTACATATCAACCATCGAAAACACGTCGTGTTCGCACACACGGTTTCCGCGCACGTATGGAAACAAAAAGTGGTCGCGATGTATTGAATCGTCGTCGCGCTGCGGGTCGTAAACGTATCGCAGTTAGCGCAGTGAATTAATAAAAAACCGCCGATTGGCGGTTTTTTTTATTTCAAAATACACCCCGCCGGATGGCGGGGATTTTTTGCTTAATAGTAACACGTGCCCGTATCCAAAATACTAAACTTATTACCACGTCCATCATAATATTCGCCCGTGGCAAGGAAACACGCATTTATTACCATGTTATTTGATGTCACAGTTGTTCCATACACTGGCTGGGTTTGAGAATCATCATAATATGTATCTGGAACCAATGGACAACGGGTACACACGGACGAACCAAAATAACCCGCATTACAACCATACCCGCCACCCGATATACAATATCCGTTTTCTGGCGGCAAACTGCACCCCGATGGTCCAGACATCTGACTAAAACTGGCTGTACCACAATATCCATCAGAACAACGATATTTTGCAGTCGCCGTACATGTACCATCACAATTACACGTCCGTTCATACATACGGTCATACCCAGGATATCCAGCCCCCTTAAAAACATCTATTGTCCACGAAGTATCTGATGTACAACTGCTGCAGTTCTTGCAGCAATATGGTATTGTTATTGCTGCATTACATATCTGCAACAAAGAAACATCTGTAATAGTTTTACTTTTCAAGGTATAACCCGATGGACACGACGCACATACTGTAACTGCCTCACAAGTCTTGGTCACAGAAGAACAAAAATATTGTGTTGTTGTTGATGCACATGTATCTGCCAATCCATTTCCGTTTACCTGCGAAGAGTACCCACTGGGCCTAGAACTGGCATTTAGGGTCGTACAAGTATAACTGCCACCATACGCAGTAGAAACGCCACATATCACAAACAAATAAATTATTATATATTTTTTCATGTTTAATCTCCTGTTTTTTTGTTATCAAAAAAACCACGCGTCTAAACGAGTGGTCAGGAGGTTAGTAACAATCTCTAAGTATTGTGTGCTTATTCAATATATTCGCAACCCTCCTGACGCCAAAGTTCAGGAGTGTTTTATTTAACGTTCAGATCACGCACGAAAAACACGCCATTGGCGCGCCGGTATTCGTTTCCAAACGCTTAGAGCACGGGTTACTACACCCCATTATGGCAAATCACCATAACAGACATATTATAACCAATTGTTTTTCTTTGTTCAATACCAAGATAAATAAAAAAATCCCCCAGATGGGGGATTTTTAAATTTCTTCCCAGTGGCAAATTACAACCGCGTGTTCGGTATCACCGCTGCAGATTTTATGACGTGTAGTCAGACCATCAATCGCAACATCGATACGAATTTCGGGGATGTCGGCGGAAACTTCCTTTTTGAAATTAATGTCGATTTTTTTCAATTTATGTTCGCTGCGATATTTAAAGCCAACACTTTCCGTTGCCCACACCGCATAGACCGCATTGTTTATATGCTGGTTCACGTCAATATCATCAAAGCGACATTTCATAACGTGTGTTTTGTTTGTTTCAAAATCTGGGAATTTTTCAAACGCGCAACCATATGCACGATGTGGCACAACCACGTCCGGCGACAAGTGATTTGCCAACGGTAACGGTCGACGGCGTTCCATATCAATTAAAATCCATTGGCTTGTCGCACGAACCATTAAACGACCATCAGACCCATGGATTTCAAAATCACGTGTTGCACGCAGGGCATCTTGGCATGATGGCCAGGTGGTAAACGTTAGCTCTTCGCCCTCACGCGGCAATTCGATAATATCGACCAAGTAATACATCACAACCCAGCCAACATTATTTTCCAGACAATATGTACGACCACAGCCCAAAATTTCGGCATGACGGTCGGCAATCGATTGCAATTCGTTCATCAAAATCAATGGACGAACATTACCAAATCGATCGCACTGATATGCCTGTAACACACGCTTTTCGGTCAGTTTTTCGGCCATAAAATCCCCCCATTATTGTTTTTGTTCTGCAACAACAAAATCCAATTCATCCCCCAGGACAATTTCATTTGCACGTGCCGCAGATTTAATCAGACCATGCAACATATCCGGCGTCGCAGATGGAATTGTCAGCGTTTCCAGTTTTGCACCATTGCCAACCTTTCGATCGGTGCGCAAGCCACGAACATTTTTCAAGATTTCCAGCGCAACATCCATTTGCGACACATCCGTTTCATATTCTGATTTGGTTTCTGGATATGTGGTCAGGTGCAGTGTTTCGCCACCTTCGAAATCCTTATAAATTTTCTGCCATAATTCTTCGGTCAGGAACGGTATAAACGGTGCATACAATCCGATAATCGCACGCAATACCGTGTACAATGTCCACTGTGCCGATAATTTAGATTCTTTACTATATTTTTCCGGCGCCCAGAAACGGTCTTTGATAAATTCCAAATACTGGTCACAGAAAATATCCCAGAAGAACGCATCAATTGCACTGCGTGAATTATAGTTATCGTATTTATCCAAATTCCGGCGGGTTTCGGCGATTGTCTTGTTCAATTCGGACAACACCCATCTATCCTCTATAAAGCGTTCGGAAACTGGAATCTGGGTCGCGGTCGCCGGTTCAAAATCAGACAAATTCATCAGAACGTATTTTGACGCGTTCCATAATTTAGTCAGCAGTTTTGAACCACGCTTAACCTCGTCATCACTGTAACGAATATCTGTACCAATTGGGGCAGTCGCAATCCAATAGCGCAACGCATCAACACCAAATTTTTCAACCGTTGTTAATGGGTCTGTACCGTTACCCTTGGTCTTGGACATTTTTTGTCCCTTAGAATCACGTACCAAGCCGTGGAAATTTACAGTCTTGAACGGAACGTCGCCCATTACATAAATCCCCATCATAATCATACGCGCAACCCAGAAGAAGATAATATCTGCGCCGGTGTATAACAGACTGGTTGGATAATATTTCTTTAATTCCAATGTATCAGTCGGCCAACCCAACGTTGAAAATGGCCACAATCCCGACGAGAACCATGTATCCAAAACATCACCATCACGGGTTAATTCTTTGCCACCGGATTGTTTAATTGCGTCCGCTTCGGTTTCTGCAACATAGACGTTGCCATCCGCATCATACCACGCAGGGATATGATGTCCCCACCACAACTGGCGCGAAATTGTCCATGGACGAATATTTTTCATCCAAGACATAAACAGATTGTATCTGTGTTCCGGCAGGAATTTAATTTTGCCTTCTTCGACCGCGCGAATTGCAGGCTGGGCTAATTTTTCAGCATCGACAAACCATTGGTCTGTTAAATACGGTTCGACCGGCACACCACCACGTTCAGAATACGGTGTTGGGATAACACGATCTTCTATTTTAATAATCAGGCCAGCCGCGGTCAAATCTGCGACAACGGCAGCACGCGCAGCGTATCTGTCCATACCGCGATATTTGGTCGGTACAACTGGATTATCATTTAACTTAGCATCCGGTGTTAAGATACAAACTGGGGTTAAATTATGACGCAAGCCAACTTCCCAGTCGTCAAAGTCATGCGCCGGTGTAATCTTTACCGCACCAGTTCCCTTTTCTGGGTCTGCGTGAATGTCCCCAATAATTGGAATTTCAATATCGGTTAATGGGATAATTGCACGACGACCAATCAAGTGTTTTAATTTTTCATTTTCTGGATGAACGGCAATTGCCTGGTCACCGAATAATGTTTCAGGACGCGTTGTCGCAATTTCAACAACCCCGCCATCAACCAATGGATAATTGAAATAATAAAACTTGCCATGTTCTTCGCGGGTCTCAACTTCCAGGTCTGAGACAGATGTCATTTGTTTCGGGCACCAGTTTACCAAGCGCTTTTCACGATAAATCAAGCCTTCGTTATACATTTTTACGAACAGCTTTGTAACCGCAGCCGATAAACCTTCGTCCATTGTGAAACGTTCACGTTGCCACACAGGTGTTACACCCAAAATATGCAACTGGTTCATAATTTGGCCGCCTTTGTCCGCCTTCCATGTCCAGGCTGCGTTTAATTTTTCATCCAATGTCAAGGCATGTGGATTAATTCCGCGTTTTGATAAATCACGTTCAACCAATAACTGGGTCGCGATGGATGCGTGGTCTGTTCCAGGCTGCCACAAAACGTCAAAGCCCGCCATACGCTTATAACGACACATAATATCCGTCAGAACATTATCCAGCGCATGTCCCATATGCAGATTTCCCGTCACGTTCGGCGGTGGCATCATAACGCAAAACGACGGTTTGTCTGAATTAACATCATTATTCCAAAATGTGTTTTTATCCCAGAATTCCTGGATTCTGGTTTCGATATCACGTGGATTTATATTCTTGCCAAGTTCTATGTTCATATCTGTGTCCTGTTATTAAAAAAATAGTCCAGGTGTAATCGTATCAGATAAAATTCAGATTTCAAGAAAAACGCCCCATCCGGGGCGATTTTTATTTCAATATAACCGGTGTCCATGTCGACACATCAATCGTCTGATAAAATCCGGTAAATGGCATTGCCGCATTTGATACCAATGGCAAAACCGATAAAATTGACGTTAATAAAAACTTCTTTATCATTTATTTTCCCTTTCGTTTGTCATATATCGGACGGGTTCAGTATAAATTGATTTTTTTACACAACAAGAACAAAATATTTGACAAATGTTTTTTTTGACAGCAAAATATATTCCATGAATCCAGAAAGACTAAAATTTTTTCGTAGCCTTATTCGTTCGTCCAACGTAGACGTAATGCGCGACCAAGACACGGTCGAATATTCCATCGACACAGATGACGGAACAACATTTGCTTTTTCGTGCGTTTACACAACCGATGACATTGGACGACCTGGACGATACTATGCAATCACTGTTGATATGCAGGTTTTGTGTGATGGATTCTGTCTGGATGGACAAAAGCCGAACGAAACCACAAAAAATCTGATGGCACTTGTTAAACAATGCTCTGACAAAATACTGGCCCAGGAAATCCACGCACGACAAAATGGCATCTTGGCACAAATAAACAATGAAAAAATATATAGCTAGACATGAATCCACAGAACAAAAAATTTTTACACGACATGTTTGACAAGTTTCCAGTATCCTTGGTTAAACAAGACGGAACGATAATATACTATACAATATTGCCAGATGAACGAAAATTAGCATTGTGTTCAGATGTTGCACTTTATGAGCCAGGCTCAGCAATTGTATATTATACAGCATCATTGGATGACGAAGTCCTGGAAGAAGCAATTATTGACACGTCCGCAGAATTAATTGATCCCGTTGCGCGTGACATGATTGAATTAATGCGCATGTGCAGCTTGAAAATCATGACATATGAAGCGCACTTAGCACACTCTAAATTTATGATTCATGAAATTACAAACAACAAAACGCATTCTTAATGCGAGCGCACAACACGACAAAATGTAACACCATATACGTTTGCTGCGCCGGCATTTATTAGTACGCGACGAAGTTCTGAAAATGTTGCGCCACTGGTCATCACATCATCAACCAGCAAAATATTTTTTCCACGTATATTTTCAGGTCGCACAACGTCAAATACATTATGAATATTTTGTGCGCGTTGTCGCGAATTTAAATGCCCCATATCACGACGATATTTTCGACGCACAGAATCATAATCAATCCGCAATCCTAATACGCGCGCGATTGGACGCGCCAGCAATGTCGCCTGGTTATATGAACGCTTAAACAAACGACGACATGCCAATGGCACAGGCATAATAAAATCAATATCTGATGTATCTATGTCACGCAACGCCCATATCATTGCACGCGACATAAAATGCGAATACGATATTCGACCACAGTGCTTAAATGGCAGCATTGCCATTTTTGATGCATCATCATACATACATGCGGAACGTATCCAATCCAACTCGCACCGGCCAGATGCACATACCGGACACATCATATCTGAATCCACAGACATCGCAAACGGAAAACCACATCGTACACATTTTGAACCATCAATCCAATTGAACGAAGTCCAACAATCTGCGCACAATTCCCCATGAATTGACACCGGCGCGCCACACAATGGACACGCCGGCGGAAACAAAAATTCCAAAAGTGATTTTACCAAACCTTTTACCACGTCATACTTTTATATTTCTTTTTGGATACTGTATCACCAAAAATATTTCTTTTCTGTTCAGACAGTGTTTCATATTGTTCGTTTGAAATTACACGCAGAACAAAACCCAATTCATCACGTTGTGATAAAACTGGTACGATACGCTGTTGGGATACACCAGTGTCACGTAAAACCTGTTCTACAATGGCAAGGCGGCGCGCAGTTAATTTGCGCATATCGCCATCTGTGGTTGAACGTGCGGGAATTGCAATCTGAATCGCGCGCGTTGGATTATGAACAACAATTGCAGCATATTCACTTAACAAATTATAATTATCACGCGACAATGATGCATCGTCATTGCGGAAATTAATCTTTATTTCCAGTGGACGGATTCCGGCATCTTCACTTAAATCACGTGCAGATGTAAATGTACCTGTTGACGTACCCATATCACTAACTACGTCAAAAGCATCATCCATCGGATATGTCGACAAGTGTTTATTTTCTGACAAAAATGTTTTGCGAAATGCACGACGCAATTCAGACGGACTTAACCGGGTCATATCATCGCGAACAGATGCAATACGTGGTGATTCATTTTTTTCAACCTTGCGAACGATGACGTCACGCGTTTCCATTGGAACAACCATACGACGAACGTTTATTGTTTCAGCCGGTGTTGTTTCTGCAACGGCAACACGCGCTTCTTCGACACGCGGTGCAATCGGCTCTTCGACAATGGGGCGCGCAATTACACGTGGTGCAACATTTGCAGCGGCAACCGAAACACTTTCATCCGCGCGGCGTTGTAATTCAACCAGACGTTCAATTTGGGCATCCAGGTCAGATTTTTTATTTGTTGCAGTTTGAACCTTTGCAGGGGCTGCATCATTATACGCATACGTTGCCGGCATCGTTGACGTGTCCAGACTTTCTTCGGGTAAAATTTCATCACTGCGATAAACTGCAAATTCAGATGGCTTTGGCATACGCAATGGCGCATCAGCAGACGAATTTAAATTTGATGAATTATGCGCCCATAAATCATTGCTGGGGCGATTCGGTACTAACACATCATTTGACGCAACAATTTTTTCACCCATATCGACCGCTACACGCGCAGGTGCAACAGCACGCTTAACAGATGGACGTGCAACAACATTTTTTTTGGGCAATTGCTTTGCCTTGGATACCGGCGCCTGAACAGTTTCACCAAATGCCGCACGCGCAGAAACACCCGCCGATGCCAAATTCACAACCGGCAACCGAGCATCCGCAAACGCAGGCAAAACCAGCAAAAATGCAAAAACAGAAACAGTAATATGACGCATAATTCCTTTCCTTCCGTTACTATCATAGAACAAATCGCGATTTGGGCGCAAGTGGAAAAATAGACTAAAATCATAATAAAAAAACACCCGCATTATGCGGGTATTATTTTATGCCATAATCGCATCTGAAATTAATGTAACAGCATTATTTTCAACCAGTGATTTTTGCGCCATTTTATTTAAGCGCGACGGATTATCAAATAACTCTGATAGGGTGGCCGTTAGCCATTTTTGTGTAAACTTTGATTGCTCTATTGCAAAGCCACCACCAAGGCGCGCAAACGATGCTGCGTTGGCAGCCTGGTCTGGATTAATATTCAAAGGCACAAGTATCGCTGGGCGACCAATTGTTTCCAGTTCAACGACGGTTGATGCGCCACTGCGCCCGATTACTAAATCAGCGCCCGCAATCGCGCCCGCCATATCGTTTATAAAGGACAAAACGTTGGCATGAATCTTATTATCTGCATAAAACTTTTGCAGGCGCGCAACGTTTTCAGGACGTGTCTGGTGCGTTACAAAAATCTTTTTATTTTTCATCGCAACAATTGCACCCGGCACAATATCATCCAAAATCGCCGCCCCAAGCGAGCCACCCGTAACCAGCAATCGCCCCGCCCCAGGCAACGGCGCACCAGATGCCGCTAAGATTTCGCGACGAACCGGCAGGCCTGTATAAATTACACGCGCAGACGATGCCTTAGGTATTCCTGAAACTTCTGGGAAACTGGTCATTAATGTTTTGACCCAGCGCATTGTGAATTTATTTGCGCGACCAATCGCCGCATTTTGTTCATGCAAAAACGTTGGTATATGCCATACATGCGCCGCAAAAACCGCCGGCACAGATGCATATCCGCCAAATGCAACAACACGATCAGGACGACATATCATAAATCGCAGTGTTAATGCAATCGCAGACACGCCTATTTTAAACAATGCCCATAATTGTTTTATTTTGCTTTTTGCGCCAACACCCGACGCCCAAATATGCGCCATGCGCGCACCATGTGGACGTGATTTGCGAACCATTTCACGAACACGACCATCGCAAGAAATCGTTACACGACACCCACGTGACACAAGTTCGGTTGCCACCGCCATGGCTGGATAAACATGCCCGCCAGTGCCCCCTGTTGCAATCCATACTTTCATTATATACCCCTTGCTATTTCCATTTATCTTCGCGGACAATTGCCAATATCATCCCAAATAACAAGCAATAGCCCAAGAAGGAACTGCCCCCGGATGAAATAAATGGTAATGTCATCCCCTTGGGCGGCATCAACCCCAATGTTGTCGCCAGATTAATACAAATCTGGGTGGCAAATAATGCTGTTGTTCCGCCGACTGCATAAAATACAAAAGTGTCACGTGCCGACATCGCCGTCACCGTCAAGCGACGTATCACAACCAATAACAATACCAGCAACCCACACGCCATTATCGCGCCCCAATCTTCGGCAAGGGCTGCAAAAATAAAGTCTGTGTGCGCATCAGGTAATGATTCTTTGGCAAATGCTTCGTCGCCCATACCAAATAATCCGCCCTGGCGAATAGCATTTACAGAATATCCAACCTGGGTTGTGGGATCAAGCGGCTTGATAAATTCAAGCACACGACGATGTACGTGGGGCACGAATAAAAACGCTAAAAAACCAACCCCACCAAACAGTCCCAATAATGGCAACCAAATCTTGCGTGGCAGACCCGCAATAAAAAACATCGTTCCAACCACCGCCATAAACAGCAAGGTTGTACCAATATCAGGTTGCTGAAACAATATCAACAAAACCAATCCAAACGGCACTAAATACGTCCACCAAGACAGCCACGCAGGTCGCCATGGTGCTGGATTTAGGAATATATCAGAACCAAACTTTTCCTTCATTTTTGCTAAAAACCATGCGGTCATAACAACCAAGCCCGGCTTCATAATATCCGATGGCATTAAGCGCAGACCACCAATAACCGCCCAACGTTCTGAACCATGACTGGCCACAGGATGAATTACCGTCCATATAAGCAGTAAAAAGCACACTGCGACATTTAAACCAGCAATCCCCAGCACTAATTTTTTATTCAGCATACTGGCCACAAATAATGTACCAATACCCACCACATAAAACGGCAACATTTTTTGCAGGAAATAATACCATTCCCAGCCCTTGCGCAGGGCCTGGACAGAACCCGCAGACACAACGCACAGCATACCAATAAATATCAAGCCCAATACACAGCCCAATAGTTTACGATCTGTGCCGTAATACCAACTGGTGAATTTACTGTCTTCGGTGCGTGATGGAATATCAAACATTTGCGCTTATTCCCCCTATGCGAATTTTAATAACGCCAATGCCAATCCCGCAAATAAAACGGATACGATAAAAAATCTGTCTACGATTTTTGTTTCGTCCCAACCCAATTCTTCAAAATGGTGATGCAATGGCGCACGCAGGAATACACGTTTTCCCGTCCCCGTCATGTGACGTGTAATTTTGAAATACATCGTCTGGGTAAACGAAGATAACAAAATCAAAACCATCATACCCGCTGCAATTCCCATCAGGATTTCAGATTTAAGCAACATTGATACAGTCCCCATAAATCCCCCCAGTGCCAAAGACCCCGCATCACCCATGAATATTGATGCCGGCTTTGCATTAAACCACAAGAATCCCAGAACCGCACCAAATGCAGCGCCTAAAACAGGGTACAGACCACTGGCCGATGGTAAAAACATTACTGTATCCATAAAGCCAATACGCGTTGCACCGTACAATGCTACGACCAAAACAACCAACACCGGCATATACAATTTCGCCAGCATACCATCCAATCCATCCGTGATATTTGTTGCATTTGCGCCACCACAAATTACAAAATACGCAAATACATAGTACAGCAATCCCAGTGGCAAAATAATTCCAGAACCAATCGCTAATGAATATTCTGGGATATATGGTGGCATTGTCATATTGATTAAATATGCCAGGACAACAACAAAGCCAGCTTCTATTATTAAACGCATTTTTGCCGACAGACCATTTGATGCCTTCTTAGATTGTGATGTCACCTTCTTGTAATCATCGGCAAAGCCTAGTGCACCAAACATTACAAGCGACAGCAATGAAATCCAACCCGGCAAATTATTATGCATGGGCATGAATAAAACCGCACCGATTAAAATCGCCAAAACAACCAATACGCCGCCCATTGTTGGGGTGCCTGCCTTCTTGCGGTGGGATTCTGGAACATTTTCACTGATTGGTTGACCACGCTTCTGCCAGGCGTGCATTGCGCGAATAAATGGACGACCAAACAAAAGCATAATCATAAATGCCACACCAAACGCAGCACCGAACTGCATCCAGCCACTTGCAAAAAACGTCAAACCATGGGATAAAAAATAATCGGTCAGCATAACATACTCCTTAGCCTTCTTATACCGATTATTCTATCACAATAAAATATGAAAATAAACGTTATTTAATTACGTTTTTTAAAAGATTCCACCAACAACCGCACTTGATGATGCCTGCTTGGTCGCAGGGGCTGGATTTGGCTTTTGACCGGGCTTAAATGCCTCGCTAATAATCATGCCGTTGGGGTCGGCGGCCGCCGCCACACCAGTGCTGCGATTAACACGCACAAAATTCATGCCATTTGGAACTGAGAACGGTTGATTTTTTTCATCCGCCAGCGCCGTTTTCATAAAGTCTGCAAAAACACGTGCCGCCATATGCGAACCCGCGCCCCGCCCCAGCGATTTTGGGTTATCAAACCCCAGATAAACACCCGCAATTAAATTTTTTGTAAATCCGATAAACCACACGTCTTTGACATCGTTGGTTGTGCCGGTTTTGCCTGCAATCGTGTGTCCGGGAACGCGCGCCTGTTTACCTGTACCACGTTCGACCGCGCCCTGTAAAATTGACACCATTTGATACAGGCTTTGTGGGTCAGACAATGGTTCTGAATCATCTGCAACCGTCGGTGGCAATAAATCAGGCGACCAATCAATCAATTCAGATTCTGTGCCACCAACAACACGTCCATATCGGTCGGCGATATAATCAACCATACGTGGCTTAATCGCGCGCCCACCATTTACAAATGCAGAATATCCCAAAACTAATTTTTCCAGTGTTGTTTCGCCCGATCCCAATGCCATCGACAGGTTTATATTATCCATATCGGGCGGATATACACCAAAACGCTGGGCGGCTTCAATCGCGTTTTGTTCACCAATACTTTGTACCAGGCGCACCGTCGGCACATTACGCGACGTTTCCAGCGACAGGCGCAACGGCACATCACCTAAAAACTTTTTATCATAGTTTTCAGGTTTCCATTCACTTAAATCTGCACGAATACCAACAATGGGCGCATCCAGAAGCAAGCTTTGCGGACTGTACCCGCGTTCCAGTGCCGCCAAATATACAAATGGTTTTATGGTCGAGCCAATCTGGCGATATGCCTGGGTTGCACGATTAAAAGAACTTTCCCGAAACGAATGTCCGCCAACCATCGCGACAATGCGCCCGGTGTGTGGATTCATTGCGATTAACGCCCCCTGCAACGGTTCTGAATCAGGATGATTTTTGTTATACGCATCCAATTCTTTGACCAATGCCGCCGTTGCTGCACGTTGAAAATCTGGGTTAATTGTTGTTTTGATATAAAGGCCTTGGTTATATAAAACCTCGCGTCCAAGGGTACGTAACAATTGACGACGAACATCTTCGGCAAAGTATTGAAAATCAGGTTCCATCTGGGCGGTAAAGCCACTGTTGATATTAAGTTCTTCGGCGGCGGCAATATCGGCATCGGATTGGGTTATATATCCTTCTTCGACCATACGGCGCAGAACATAGTTACGACGTTCAATCGCGTTTTCGCGATTGTTTGGCGCTTTGGGCAGGGATGCCAAAAACGCACACTGGGCCAGTGATAATTCAGATACAGGCTTGTTAAAATACATCAATGCCGCCGAGCCAACACCATATGCACGCGCCCCCAAGAATATCTGGTTCATGTACAAGGTCAAAATATGCTGCTTTGAAAATGTACGTTCCAAGCGCAGCGCCAAAATCGCTTCTTTTATTTTACGCGAAATTGTGCGTTCGGATGATAAAAAGAAATTTTTTGCAACCTGTTGCGTGATGGTGGATGCGCCAGAAAAACTGGCATTATATCCCAGCATGCGCATTGCATTATTTGTGGCGGCACGAATTATACCCTGAACATCAATACCGGGGTGTGTCCAGAAATTTTGATCTTCGGCGGCAATAAATGCATTTACCAATTGGGTCGGCATATCATCATAATCGATGAATACACGACGTTCTTCGGCATACTCAATTAACAAAGAACCATCCGCCGCATAAAGGCGTGTTGCCACCGGTGGTGCATATGTCGCCAGGTTTTTATAATCCGGCAAATCATTACCATAAATCAGCACCAACGCCGCAACCGCCGCAATACCCGCAGTAAAGCACCAGAATATTATGTTCAAGAATATGCGCAGAATCTTTTTGAATTTCATAATATTTGAATTTTAAGACAAAGTCATACGATTTGCAAGCAACAAAAAACTTGACAAATATGATATTTGCGCTATTTTTAATTACAAATATTTACACCCAAGGAGTTATATTTATGAAAGAAACACAGAAATCTATTGTTTTGGCAAGTAAAGTTAGCGGCTTTGATGCAGGTATTATGTATGATTGCGAATCCGGTATTAACGAACACCGGTCGTATCATGAAGTTTCGGCATATAATCCACAGTGGGGCCAGTTTACTATGGGACCTGATAATACAAAAAGTGCATGGGATATACGATTTGCGGACGCCAAACGTGGTGATTTATTACTGTGTACTCGTGTAGAAAGTGAAGATGGCGTAAGCTACGTTGTTGACGAGTATTTGACATTACAAAAGATAGCAAAAGAATTTACAGAATCCCAAAAGCAGAAATAAAAATCTCGCCAGTTGGCGGGATTTTTTTAGTGATTAGTGTAAGTGGTTAGTGGATAGTGGTGGAATACATTAATCTTTATATCCAAATTACCCACACACAGTCGGGCTGCGCCCTAGGGGGACAAGGGTAAATCCGCCCAGTGGGCGGACACTTGCCCCCGTCGAGTCCCGAAAAATTTGACAGAATTTTTTGGGCGACTTTGTGGGGCAGGGATTATTTGGATACACTAAAAAATCCCGCTTTGCGCGGGATTTTTGTTTATTTATTCCATGCTGGTGGTGATTACGTCACCATAAGATCCAGCTTCTTCGCCACCGATGTAACAGAAGATATGACTGCCGATTTCTTCCATAAATTTGTCATACGCTTCCTGTTCGGCTTTGTCCAGTTGCTGGTCACGGATGGCCTTGGTCGCAAAGAAGGTCAATGCACCACCGGCAACCGCAGTTACAGCACCGGTTACACCAGCTGCGATTTTTGTTTTCTTGGACGAATTATTGCCATCAGCCGCGTTCGTACCTTCAAAGTTTTCACAATTGTTTTCCAGTTTGTTCAATTCGTCAACCAATGATTTCCATTTGGTATCGTCCCCATCTTTGTCACTTGCTGAACATGAAGATACAAAGTTTGTATTTGCAGTTGATAAAGCGTTCGTTAAG
The DNA here is from genome assembly GCA_045546155.1 of Candidatus Enterousia sp. GTDB lineage: Bacteria > Pseudomonadota > Alphaproteobacteria > Rs-D84 > Rs-D84 > Enterousia. The sequence continues at coordinate 24,711 of JAZQCG010000006.1, read as the reverse complement.
TCAGATGGTACACCAGCGCCCTTGGCAGCCTTGATTGCATTTGTCACATAATTAGATACACTAGCACTGCGTTCATTTTTCGCAGATGATACCAAACTCGAACAAGTTTTTGCCCATTCTTTTGGCGTTTTATCCGATGTATTTTTATTAGAATTCAGGCCGGATAATTTGCCAAACACATTGCCGTCTGCGATACCAGCCCCCAGGTATGCACCACCGATACCAGTCCCCAGTGCTGCAACCGGCGCCAACCACCATTCCAGATTCTTGACCTGGGACTTTTCTTTGTCCGCACGTGCATCTTTGCCAGCTGCTTCGGCGATTTCTTCCAAGTCGTCACCGCTTATCCAGCTGCCACAGGTAAAGCTGTCGCCGGCGGCAAAGAAGGCTGTTGCCCAATCTGCACCCTTGTTAATTGTGTCCTGAATATCTTTGTTGTCAGACTGAACGTTTACACGTACACGACAGAACGAACCGTACAATTCATTACTGGCCACGAACTGATTTGGTTTCAGACCAGCTGTTGAATAGTTGGTTGGAACTTTGTTATTTTTCAGTTTCGCCCACATAAATGTTGAACCCAAATCATTTTTGCCCATGATACCACCGGCATTGGCAGACATACACATATTCTGCTGTTTGGTTAATTTGGCGTTATATTTTGCCTGGGCTTCGTATTCGATATCCGAAATCAGTTCACGGAACAATGTTGTTGCCGCCTGGTTTGTCAGATATGTTTTATATGATTCCATAACCGGTTCATCATACACATCGCCGTCGGCATCAACTTCGTAACAAATCCCTTCGTATCCCTTGGAATTCGCGCAGATTTTGTTGCCGTTGCCATCAACTTTTTGTACTGTTTCTGTATCAACCGTCACAGATTTTGCGCCACCAGCATCAATCCAGCCATCGCGAACAGATGATGATTCGCCCCAATTGTTGGTTAAATTTGCGCCCTGGGACAAACGTGCCTGTTCGATTTTCAGGTGTTCGTCACAAACATCTGCCCCCTTGACCGTATTCATGCACAATCCCAATACGATTGTGTAATCCAATACACCGCCAACTTTGTTCATTGACTTGTCAAAACTTGCATCGCCAGAATTGGTCAAATTACCAATAATATCTGTACGATTGCGATAGCAATTTACATAGTCTGTACCACACATCGTTTTAACACAGCTGGTCGCGACGGCCTGGCACTGCTTTTTCATATCTGCAATTGCAGCCATGCTATAATTATTAGACAAGGTCGCATTTAATGATGCCACAACACCAATCGGATCAGATTTTTGCATTTCATCATACACAGGGAACAATGTATCGAATACATTATTATTCAGATACGCATATGAATATGCTTCGTCTTTGATTGATGCATATGCATATTGACAATTCGTATCAGTATTAACAATCGATTCACAGCCACGCTTGATTTGTGCGTGAACAGATTCTTTGTTGATTGTTTCATTTGAACCATCAAATACAGATGTGTAACATACCGAACCAATACCTTCGCCACAGGAACGCATTGCGCATGTGCGAATTGTTTGTGCACACTTGTCCTTGGCACGGGTATCAAATTTCTGCATAATATCTTGAATCTTGGAATCTACGTATTTTTTACGCTGATCGATTGCCGCTTCGAATACTTCTTCTTGGACATCAACGTCGGACAATTCGCCCTTGGTCGGTGTTTTTTCACGGAAAGTCATATGACAATATTTATTAGAGCCAATTGTATCCAAGCAAGATGTTTTCAAGAAACGATTAACGTCACTTTTCGAAATTGCATCGCCAGATGCACTTACCGCGGTTGCATTTTCAGGCGTTTCAGACGCCAGATTTGCAGCCGTTACTGTTTCCAATGTCGACCCTTCGATACAGCGCAACGGATTTGTTGTGCACGCCCCCAAGAAACACTGTTCTACAACCTTGTAACATGTGGAAACCGCGTTCATTGCCGCCAATTGCGCGCCATCTTCAATCATTGTTGAAACACGGCCACCCAATGTTGCACTGGACGGTGTCCACGGATACACACCAAACAATTCTTTGACACCTGCACTTTGGCAACGCGCCAATGTTGAATCACACAACAAAGCCTGTTTTCTAAATTCTTTGGCAGTGGTACACAATTCAAAATCTGCGCCACAAACACTGTCTTTGTTCAAGCAAGAAGAATAACGTTTTACACATGTCGATGTGTCATATTGGTTATTAATCGCCGCAGCCGACACCCATTGACCCATCGCACTGCCGTCGGTTGGATATGTGTAATCCAAGATTTCACCGGTCGCGGAATCCTGGGTCTTGATATTACCAAGACTTGCGATTGACGATGTCCCAAACAGGTCCGCAATACCGCCCGCAGAACACTGGGACAAGACATTTAAGCATTTTGGCATTTGGCCATGGAATAACTTACGGGTTGTACATTCTTCGAATTCAGAACCACAAACATCGTCCGCCTTCATACATTCGGTGTATGCTTCGACACATTCGACATCAGACATCGTTTTCGATGTTGTCGTTGACGTCGTTGTAGTTGTTGACGTTGAATTAACATATGCCGTCAGCGTTGGCAAACGACGTGATGCCGCGTTCGCAATACTTGTCACACTGGGACGCGCGGTCACAGCATAAGCCGCAGGAATTACGGCAAAAACAGCCAAAACACTAACAGATTTTTTCAAGAATGACATTCCCAAACTCCATATACTTTTGTTTTATTCTAACATAAAACAGGCGCTTTGGAAAGGGAAAAATAGAGCAAAAATCGTATTACTAGCCAATTTCTTCGACCAAATATTTTAATTCGGCCATATCATCGGGGATACGCGTCTTGAAACGCATATGCTCGCCCGTTGTTGGGTGCACAAATTCCAGTAATTCTGCATGCAGCATTTGACCATCGTGTGTGCGTAAAAATTCCAGCAAATCCGCATCACGAACCGACCCCAGGCGCGTGCCCCCGCGACCATAAATCGGATCACAAACAACCGGAAAACCGTGTGATGATAAATGAACGCGAATCTGGTGCGTACGGCCAGTCATTAATGTACAACGAAACTGGGTAATTCCAGCGCGCGGGAAAGCATTTATAACCTCAACCTCAGTATGGGCAGGTTTGCCACCAGATTTCACCATTGTCATTTTTTGGCGATTGCGGGACGAACGAGCAATATTCCCAGTGATTGTCGCACTTTCCCAATTAGGAATCCCCCATGCAAAACATACGTATTTACGGGTTAAATCGTGCTCTGAAAACATTTTCACCAATGCGCGATATGCCGCATCTGATTTTGCAAAAACCATAACACCACTGGTATCTTTGTCCAATCTGTGCACAACCCCAGGGCGCGTATCACCCCCCAGCGCAGACAAATGCGTGTGGGACAAGATATTCTGAACCAATGTGCCGGTTTTATTGCCTGCCGACGGATACATAACAACCCCGCGTGGCTTGTTAATAACGATGATATCGTCGTCTTCGAATAAAATATCCAAATCAAAATCCGATGAAATGTTTTCGGTTGCATTTTCCGTGACTGGCATTGGCACAACCACACAAAAACAATCGCCCGCACGTGTTTTTTCAGAAAACTTAACCGGCACATCACCACGCGTTACGGTAAATTTTTGAATTTCACTGCGCGAATATTCAGGCATTTGGGTGGATAAAAATTTATCAACACGAACCCCAATATTTTCATCATCTACAATAAATTCACGAATATCAGACATAAAAGAACAAACCCTTATTCATAATCATCCCAATCGGGCCCACGTGTGCAACGCGACAAATCAATTTCAAAATCACGACCACCATCACCGTCGATTTCACATGTCAAAATCCCGGTTGTCGTTTGATCGTCTGCATCACGCGATGCATGAATCCATGCAAAATTTATAGTTTTCGGTGCTGCAACACATGCCAAGCGCAAATGATGCGAAGATTCACCGTTTGGTCCAACCCAGGCCTGGACACTGCCCCCAAGGCCATAACACGGAAAACCATCCAGATAATACAGCATCAAACCACGGCCAATTAATGATGATTTTCCACGGAAAGTTCCGCGATACTCGTTCAACATGCGGCCAGTGACAGCTTCCCAATCAGTACTGGTTGAAAAAATAGACACACGTGGCGTGGCCGGTGTCCCAGTCGTCGCGGCGTTTGCCGATACCAGAAACACACATCCCAATAATGATGCAATTATTTTATTTATCATCCTTTCCCCCATCAACAACCAAGCGCGCATCTATGCTTTTGATGTCCGACGTCACAGGCGCAGATAAAGTATATTTAAAATTGGATACACCACCCGCATCAATCAATGTAGCGGTTGGCATAAACTTCTGGTGTGCGATTTCACGACCGTCTGCATCACGCAAAACAATCATCACATCTGGCATGCCATAAATATCCGCAGTCTGGTTTACAACCGCCCCGGACACAACCAAATGACGTGCACCATTATCATCCGTTACCACTTCGTGTCCAGTCACACGCGCAACCAATGGGGCATCGCGTTCTGGGTTCGGTCTGTGCGTCACAACGACCGCAACCACAAAAACAATTACCGACAACAATGCACAAAGGGATGCAAAAAACATTAAAAATGCATTTTTACGCGCAGGGGCCGGCACAGTCCATGTGTTACCACAAACCGCGCAACGCACCGCAGAGCCTGGGCGCAAAGTTGTACCATATTCTGTTTTACAAAAATCACATGTTATTTTCATATCAATACTTATACCACAAATTATTACAAATTCAACAGGCGATATTTCGCACGAACACGCGCCTGAATTTCACGGATTGCGTTCATAAAGTCTGCGGCGGTCGCGTTCTTGTTTGCAACAACACCGCCAAACAGTTGCGAACTGTCTGTGCCGGCAACACGTTCAAAGTGCGCCGCATACGTTGCCAAGCGATTAAGTTCCGCCAATGTCACGTCCGCAAAATTTGCCGCAGATGATGCAACATCCCAATAATAGTCTGAATTACGCGAATCTTCAATCCGATCATAGACGACCAAACGCGGTGTTATAGAGCCTGCAAAACCAACTGTTGTATAAATAGCTTCGATACGCCCAGATGTCATATCAAGCGAACCTGCAACCTTTAACATTGCGGGCTGTTCACGATAATTTTCATCATACGCATCAATCGACAGCCCCGACAACGTCATCGTTGTCGTCCATAAATCACCAACTGTAAAAGATGAAAATTTACCAACATCCGCCAATAGGAATTTACCAGATACCTCCATCGTGCGCCCGTCCGCAGACAGACCACCCGCAACCGTTGCTGTCTGGGATGTATACGTTGTATCAATTGCTGTGCGGTTTTGAAAAATCATGTCACGTACGGCAGCTGTTTTTAAAGTTAAATCTTCGCTAAATTGAATTGATGCGGCATCAAAAAACTTAGCATTTTTTATATCGTGCCCCCCCAGGTTTAATGGCGACATCATTGTTGCGTCATCAATATTATTTGATGGCAGCCGCACTAAATACAAGGCCGCATCACGTTTAACAGATGTCGTACCAACAATGCCATTTTTGGCACTGATGCCAATATCTGATAAATCATTACGCCATGCGCCGAACGCACCGTATGCGCGCGTACCATCAACAAACCCCATATCAGAACCACCAATATTCACAATTTCACGTGTGCGAATTGGGGTTATATCAGACGAATTATAAACAACAATACCTTGGAGGGTGGCACTGCCGGTGGTGTCGGTAGACTTTAAAACACGCAACTGATACTTGTCGCCATTTTCAATAATCACCGGTGCCAGACCATAATCTGCTAGGTCATCGATTTTTACACGCGTTATCGTTTTACCAACTGTACGCAATAATTCTGTGCGATTTTCAACAATATATCGTTCCAAAACATTTTGAACTGCGCGCATATTCTGGGTAATGGCAATATTCTGGGCGCGAACCGCTGCATTTTGATGATACTGAAAGATAAACGGAATAACCAATGCTGCCAACGCAACACTTAGCAGTAATTCAACCAGCATACTGCCCCGTGTGGGATTATGCATAAAATCACTAAAAATTCTGGTTCTGGCTTTCATTTTATTCCGTTGGTTGTGTTATCCCAGACTGCATCCAGCCTGATTTCATGATTGCATTAAATTCCGAGGTCTCTGGCATATCTGGGGTGGTTGTACGCGATATATTAAATTTTGAAAAACGTGGTGGGGTCGTAGATGGAAACACCCATCGACCAATTTGAATCGGCGAGACCGTAGACATTAATAATTCACCAGATACAGTTAACCCAAAATCTTCATAGAACATAATTTCTTCGGTGGATAAAAATGGGGCAACGACTGTACCTGTGGAAATTCCGGTAAAACCACTGATTGTTTTGGTCGAGTCAGACTTTAAAACCAAATCACGTGACACATTGATTGAATTTGCAACCGTCGCTTTGTCTGCGATAATACGTCCAGATGTTGTATACGTTGTGCCGTTCATTTTATCTGCGTAAATATTTTTAAACCCGGTTATATCGCCCGACACACGCATATTGTTGATAAACACATCACCGCCATCCATGTTGGCCCCAGATGAAAAATATACATTTTCAGCCGCTATATCGTTCGCATTTACAAAGAATGCTGTCGCATTATTTGCTGTAACCGAATCTGCAAAGATAGATGCAATATTATACACATTATATCCACCCATATTTAAATCACGAAACATTACGTTAAGATCGTCTTCGCCGGATGTCGCACGATGCAAATATCGCGACGTATCCGAGCCAGAAACATCACGTGTAATACGATATATTAAGTCGCCCGGTTCAAAATCAGGTGCCGCCGCCGCCCAGGATGCGCCATACGCCACCCCATCATCCGCCACCACCGCAGCATTTGCACCAATATGCGACGCAATGCGAGAGGTCGCCATTAAATCATCACCAATTTCATACGCCAGGTACACATCTGTTATCGTTGCGCCACGCACAGAATATTTATCAATCAATCCCGCAACAGGCATATCTGATATTGCACGCAATTCTTCTTCGTCCAGACGAATTTGCGCTACGTCGGGCCATTTGTCCTGGTTCATGCGGACAAAGTTCAAAACATTATCACGAATATTCATAATTTGATGCGCATGCGCCATATCACGAACAGTTTGGGTACTGCGTGAAATCTGGTTATAAACAAATGGGGTTGCAAGCGCAACAATCCCTAATGCCAATAAAACCTCCATCACACTGGCACCACGATTTTCATCGGTAAAAATCTTTGTTTTAAATACAGTCACTGCCACCCGCCATTAAACATTGTTTTATTTTTATTCTGTGTTCCAGACGCTGCCAGAAAACATATTGGCATATTAAATTTTGCGCCAAAGACTTGGAATTATAAACACCGCCAAAATCTATGATTATATCCTTGCATGTTATAGTATCGCCATTATCCGCGGACGGATTTTTCAAAATTGCAAATTTATCGTTATTAATGGAATCAACCAAAACATCTGGGAATAAAGATGCGCCGGCTGGACGAATATCTAAAATCGTTGCGCCCCCTGCCCCACCGGACAATCCCTGGGATGTTTGGTCGCGCACTGTGATATTAGACGCATAGACTGTGCCGGCTTCGATACCACTTTTTGTGCTGTATTCCAATGTGTTTGCATCAATAAACACATCCTGGCCGCGGGCAACATTTAAATAAGAATCAATATCCAGACGTTCAACACTGAAATTAATTTTATTTGATGCAACATTTCCATGAATATTCCATTTGGCCGGCCCTGTGAACGCAGTGCGACCAGCCGTCATTGAAAAATCATACACCGCCGCTGAATTTGCTGTAAAACTGCCCATGTCACCAAACTTAGAAACCGTACGCGCATCCAATGAACCAAGCAACAATGTCCCACGCGACAATGCCAATGCGGCTTCGCCTGTACGACTTTGAAAGACTGTTTTATTAGCAGTAATATTATCTATGTCATTTTGCGATTTGCGACCAGATTCCGTACCAACAATAGATAATGTTGAAAACTGGCCCGATGTAAATTCGCCACGCGATGCGAACACGTTACCCGCCCCACGAAAAGAAAACTTTCCTATATCCAGATCAGCTAAAAAACCACTGTTATCCAAATTCGGTTCATTACGACGAACAACATCAGAATAATCATCTGTTAAAACAATACCAACACGCACACCATTATCAATCGGCGATGCATAGAAACCAATGCGACGGGCAAGCTCTGCATTTTCCAATTCTGATAAATCGCCGCCTGTTATATCCAGATATGCCGACACATCTGTGGGGGTTTTATTCATAACCAGGACAATATCTTGCCCCAGGGCGGTTCGTGGCACAAACCCCAGCGGCAAACCATATGGTTCTAGGACATCTGCAAAATCATCGCCGGCGACAATCGTTTGCCCATACGAAATATGACGTGAATTTTCACGAATAAATATACGGGCGGCGGTGGATGCATTATTAATCTGGCGCGTGGAAGAATACATTTGCGCATCAACATTGCGCGCAGCAAGCTGGGCCGCAATAAACGGAATAAAAGCAAATATCAGCGTTAAGGCCAATAATGCTTGGACTAAAAAATTACCCGATTGTTTTTGCAATGATTAAGATTCCCCCTACATTATTCCAAGAATAGCAACAGAAAAAAAATATTGCAATCAGTTTTCAGATAGATTAACATTTGTCTTGTTGATTTCAGGTTTTATGTGAAATTGATAGAGAAAAAGTCTTCCATTTAACAAAAGAAAAAATATGCAAAACAAAAAAAATCAATCCAATGTCGGACAAATGATTCAACGTTGTCATAAATGGCGTCAAAAAAGAAAACAATACATTGACCTGGCACGCCAGACAGCCGACGAAATCGAACGTGAACGTTTACTGCAAGCTGCCGAACACTATGGCCGCATCGTAAATGCAGAACAAGGAAAAATCGATTCCAGTCGCGACAGCAAAGAAAAAGCTGCAGCTGAAAAAGCAATCGCAGAAGCAGAAGCCAACAATAGCGCCGACAAAGACGACGACGAAGAAAGTCCGTTCCCTGATTTTATTACTAATTTAAACTAATAAAAATCATACTTTTTTCATACTTTATTTGTTGAAATTTAGTGCTGGTTTGCTATTGTATACCAAAAGGAAGTTTTAGTATGGATAGCAATTATACTGTTTTAGCACGCAAATATCGCAGTCAAGATTTTCAAACCCTTATTGGACAAGATGTTTTGGTAAAAACACTTACCACTGCAATTAATACTGGACGTATTGCGCATGCGTATATTTTCACCGGCATTCGTGGTACTGGAAAAACCAGTACTGCACGTATCTTGGCCAAAGCCTTGAATTGTTTATCATCCGATACAGCGACTGCGACACCATGCGGGGTATGTGAAAACTGTAAATCTATTGCAGCGGGTCAGCATATCGACGTTATGGAAATTGACGCGGCATCGCATACAGGTGTCGATAACATGCGCGATATTTTAGATGCAGCACAATACCGCCCAACAAACGGCCGGTACAAAGTATACATTATCGACGAAGTTCACATGCTGTCTACCAGTGCGTTTAACGCATTGCTTAAAACACTAGAAGAACCACCAGCACACGTTATATTCATCCTGGCTACTACGGAAATTAGAAAAGTGCCGGTAACTATTTTATCCCGCTGTCAACGTTTTGATTTGATGCGCGTTCCAGTTGACACATTAAAAAAACATTTCGCATGGGTCGCCGCCCAGGAACAGGTTGAATTATCCGATGGTGCAAACGAATTGTTGGCACGCGCCGCCGACGGTTCTGTGCGTGATGGATTATCGTTACTGGACCAGGCAATCGCGCAAACCGGTGGACACGTTGATGAAGCATCAGTACTGGATATGCTTAAACGCGCCGACCGCGGGGTTGTTGTTGACTTTATGAAAACGTTACTGTCGGGCAATACAGCCGCAGCATTAGACAAAGTTGATGCAATCTATAACAATGGGGCTGATTTATCTATGCTGTTGCTGGATATGATGGAATGGACACATTGGGCGACACGTATGCACCCCAGCCTGCACGCAGGCGATGTTACAAATTCACCATATACCGCCGACCAGCGCAACCAAATTCGCGAAATAAACAAAACAACTACATTAAATACCCTGTCGCGTATCTGGCAGGTTATGGTTGCCGCCGTCCCAGAAATGCAGGCCAGCGGAAATCAAAAACAATGCTTTGATATGCTGATTATTCGCATGATGCATATTGCAGACATGCCAACGGTGTCCGAATTAATGAAACAAAATGACACCCAGGCACGTCCAAACACTGATGCGGTTCGCGATGCTTTGAACAATCGCAATTCGGCGCCTGAAAAACCAGAAAGCGCAACACCACAACGTCCGCAAATTACAACCGCAGTTGAATTGGCGCAATTACTGCAAGAATCCAAAGAAATCTTGTTATATTCATATTATTCCAGCAATATCGAAGTTGCAGAAATTACAGACTGCAAAATCAAATACTTTGACCGCAAAGGGGATGCAGATTTTGCACCACGTTTAGCATCGTGGTTAATGGATAAGACTGGGAAACAATGGCAAATGGAACGCGCTGTGGAATCGGTACACACACACACAATCACCGAACAAAAACAAGAAGAATTAGCCGCAGACCCAATGATTGCCAGCGCAATGAGTTTATTTGAAAACGCAGAAATAGTAGGAGTGAAATAATGAGACAAGAATCTGGTCGTTCGTTGATTGAAATTGTTGGCGTTATTGCAATTGGCACAATTATGGCGGGTGCTGCGATTGGCATGTACCGCATGATGCGCGAAAACAACGCGCGTACAATTGCAACATCGCAACTAGAACAAATTGCAGGTGATGTAAAATTACTGATGGAAATGCGTGGGGATTATTCTGGATTATCAGTAGACTACCTGGTTAAAGCAGGCGCTTTAAAATCTGATAAATCACCATTGGGGGGCGAACAATGGTCGGTTATTTCCAGTGCAGACGGGGAATCTTTTTCAATTAATTTAACAGAATTAACCCAAGGCGAGTGCGCATACTTTTCAACCGCTAAACCAAATTGGGCCACCAGCATTGTAATTAACGGATATGAATTACACGCAGGTTCAGACAACTGTTTTTCAACACCAACAAACCAGATTTCTTTTATCGTAGAATAAATGCATAAAAAAATTGTGTCTTTGTTTTTAATTGGGATTTTGACGGCATGTATGCCGTATGTATGTCCCGATCGCAATACATGGACGCAATATTTGGCGGGTGCAAGTTTTTCAGACATGTCTGATACAGCCCGCGTTGCAAAACGCCCCGTATACATGGGCGCAGGTGGGCGTATTATTCTGGACGACGAAGTAACTAAACCAATATCTGAATACGGCGACAAATTATCAAATGACAATGCGCGAATTATAAAATATATGTCCGAACTGGAATTCGCACTTTATGACGGATTGCGCAAACCGGGAATTTCCGTTCAGCGCGCAGGGACAGACGTTGTTGTAATTTTGGTACGCGATGCAATTATGGAATTAAACGCAGCACAAATTTCTGAAACGGGTGATGATACACTGAATATAATCAGTAAAATCCTTAGACGGTATGACGCAACATTTATTGAAATTGCAGGATATACCGATGCAATGCAAAATTCAATTGCATCAAACGCATTATCAAATGACATGGCCCAGCGCGTTGGGGTATATTTTGCCCAGCATGGTATTAATACAACACGCATGTTCATTGTCGGACGGGGCGCGGCACGCCCAATCGCCGCCCAGGATGATATTGGGCGACTGACCAACAGACGTGTCGAATTACGCATTGCCCCGGCAAGATAACTTTCCCTTTCCATTTATATTTTTTATTGCTATAGTTTGATTGCTAAAACAAAAAAATAAAAGGATGGAAAAATGGCAACAAAAACAAACGCAAATCCAGCAACAAAAAACTATGCCAAGATTGGCATTATCGCGGCAATCGTTATTGCAATTGCAGCGGGTGGCACTTGGTTGGTATCAAGTCTGAACGGTAATTCAGGTGCAACGGTTGAAGAATCAATGGAAATGGTAACAACAGATGCCGCAAACGCAGCAGACCTGCGTATCGCAGTTATCCGCATGGATGCAATCCAGACAGATGCAGCTGCATTAAAAGATTTGCGTAAACAAAAAGAAAATTATGAATCTAAACTGCGTGACGAATTAACAAAACGTCAGAAGGAATTAGAAAAAGAAAAAGCAGAAATTGAAAAATCCCAAGATGTTTTATCACGTGAAGCATTACAACGTCGCGTTGTTGATTACCAAGGTCGCGTTAACGAATTACAACGCGATTTGACAGAACGCGCGCAAAGCATTGAAATGTCTTTCCAGAAAGCTTTGAACGAAGTTCAGACAAAACACCTGGACCCAATCATCGAAGGCACAATCGCGAAAAAGAAATTGTCAATGGTTGTAGACGGTCGTTTTGCACGCATCGGTGCAGATGCACAAAATCTGGATATCACAGACGAAGTCGTAAAAGCATTGGATAAAAAAGTATCAAAAGTAAAAATGGATACACCAAAAGGCTTTTAATATTAAACCTTGATAAAAACCCCGCGATTGCGGGGTTTTTATTTATGTCAGTCAAATGGATTATCAGACTTTTCATATTCTATTACAATGGGCAAGTGTTCCCACTTTAATGCCGTTGCAATCCCACGACGCAAGTAACGCGTATAAGATTCCGGTATATCCGATGCACCACCAACGTTTATTGTTATACGCATTGGATGACGTCCCGTCTGGCGCGCGAATTTAATCTTCATCGGGCGTTTCAGGCGCGACATTGGTGGCTGACGCTCTGCGACCAGTTTTTCAACAATTCTGTTAATCAGACTGGTTGGGGCCTGGGCGGATGAAATATCCCACTGTTCATAAACACGTTTGAATAAATTCTGAACACCGGTGCCTGTTTCCGCAGATATTGCCAAAATTAATGGCTTTATAATCTGATGAAAAGAATTTGAAAATTGGTGCTTTAATTTTAATAACTTCTGGTCACGTTCCGATGGGTCAATTAAATCCCATTTGTTTAATGCCACACATAAAATTTTGCCAGCATCATATACGCGACCCGCAATCCCCAGTGCCTGATTTTCAATATTCTTGGTCGCATCAACAACCAATATAACAACGTCTGATTTTCCAATCGCATCCAAAGATTTCAGCGCCGATAGTGTTTCAACGTCATCGGTTACGCCCGCCTTGCGACGAAGGCCCGCTGTATCCATCAAAATAATATCACGGCCATAGAATTTTGTCGGGATTTTTACAGTATCACGTGTAATGCCCGGTGCATCCATAACAATTTGACGTTGCGTCCCCAGCACACGATTAACCAGGGTTGATTTACCAACATTTGGCTGGCCCATGATTGCGATTTTAACACGGGTGTCAGATACTTTTTCAGGAATCGGTTCATTTGCCGCATCACCCGCAATTTTATCCAAGAATTCATAGATTGCATCAAAGCCGCGTTTATGTTCGGCTGAAATCATTTGCGGTTCGCCGAAACCCAATTTGTAAAAATCATGAACATCTGCCATGCGCTTGCCAGATTCAGACTTGTTTACCAATAACAATACGGGGGCCTTGGTCTTGCGACGGACAAGGCGTGCCCAATCTAAATCCTCGTTCGTTAGGCCAACACGACCGTCAACAACAAACAATACCGCATCCGCAGCACATATAGCATCAATCGCCATATTGGTCGAATCCAACGCAATACCGTTTTTAGCATTTTCCAAGCCCGCTGTATCCATTAATTTATATGGACGATCTGAAAACATGCCATCAATACAGTCACGCGTTACACCCGGGCGATCGTGCACCAATGCATCACGCGTTCCCGTAAGGGCATTAAATAATGTGGACTTGCCTGTGTTTGGACGTCCTGCAATAGTTACTTTTATCATCACTTTTTCCATTGATTTTTTGTAATTATAAAGCAAAAATATAAATAATCAAATCTGGGGGTGCAAAATGATAAAAAAGTTTAAGCGCGCATTTAAACACGTTCGTGATATTATTACTAACCCACGTCGTTATTTCACAAAAATTGTTGCCGACGGCAATATGGAAGAAGCAATGTTCAAGGCTTTCTTGTGGGGATTACTGGGCGGAATATTGGTATTTGCAATAAATATACTGACGGGCGCTTCGTTTACAATTGGTGCACTGTTTAACGCGTTAATTATTACGCCGGTTATTGCGGTTGGAATATTGTTCGTTATGGGCGGGTTGTTAATGCTGGTGTCTGAAATTACAGGTGGTGAACGCGATTGGGAAATTGCAATCAAGGCATTGGCATCCGTGTTCTTTATGTATCCGGTTATATTGGGCGTAAATGCGTTGGCTTTTAATTGCACGTCTATGTGGATTATTAGCATATTGGTCGATGCGTATATATTGTTTTTATTCTATAACATTGCGCTGTATGCGATGCGTGGCAACCGCAGCAATGTTGTTATGGTATTTGCGATAATTGCAATGTTCTTGGTCACAGTGTACGCAACAGATTATCGGATGGGATGGTTTGTGTTAAAAAATAACAGTGCTGCATTTGCATGCTTATCATAAAAAATCCCGGTAAACCCGGGATTATTTTTTTGCATTATTTAACCTTAGCTGTCCACACGCAGATCCAATATCTGTGCCACGTTCGCGACGAATACGTGTATGAATTCCATTTTTAATAAGAATATCTTGGAAGCGATGTACCGCATTACCCGACGGGGATGCAAAATCACGTTCATCAACCGCGTTCCACGGGATAAGATTTACCATACAATTTTTTCCACGCAATAACTCTGATAATTTTTCAGCATATTCTGGGGTCGCGTTATACAGGACTGGCTCACCATTTGCATCACGACGTCCCAACAATATGTATTCTATCATTAATTGACGATTGTGCGTGTCTGTGAAACGCCAAGCCGCATCCAGAACTTCACTTAGTTTATACTTATTGTTTATCGGCATAATCTGGGAACGCAATTCATCGGTGGGCGCATGCAAGGATATTGCCAAATTAATCGGACGCCCCCAATCGATTAAACGTTCAATCCCAGGGACAATCCCACATGTTGAAACCGTTATACGACGCCAACCAATCCCCATATCACGATTCGCACGTTCAATAAAATCAATCACGTTTTCTGTATTCTGTAACGGTTCGCCAGTGCCCATAATTACGATATGCGATACATCATTATTGTTTACATCACCATTTGGACGAATTGATTTATCGCTGAATTTATCATTACGCAATTCCCATTGCGCAACCAATATTTGTGCAAAAATCTCGTTTGCGGTTAGGTTACGCTTTAATCCTAGTAATGTGCTGGCGCAAAAGCGACACCCCATGGCACAGCCGGCCTGGGAACTGACACAAACGCTGTTGCCATATGTGGTGCGCATCAAAACACACTCGATTGTTTCACCATCAAACAATTCCAACAAAAACTTGGTTGTTTCACCGTCACTGGATTCAAGTTTTTGGATAATTTTTACTGGTAAAGTTTGGGCAACTGAATCCAAATCACGGCGCAAGGTATCTGGGATATTTTTCATCGATGCAAAATCAGGCGCACCACGCAGTAACCATTGGCGAATCTGTTTGGCACGAAATTTCGGCTGGCCCATATTTTCAATAAATTGGGACAACTGGGCATCGGTTAAATTAAAAAGTATTTGTTTTGTCATTTTTATAACTTGTATCGTGGGTCATTGATTACTATAACCGCCTTGCGACGTAATTGTTTTAATTGCTGGTCTGCCTGGAACATAGCCGATTTAAATATCGCGTTTTGTTTAATTACATCATCCAAATCGCCGTATTCTTTGATCTTTTTTGTATTACATACCAATAAAACATTTCCATCAACGCGTGATGACCAGGTTAACTTTTTTAACCCTGCAACGCGTTCACGCACGTCGGGGGCTAATTCATATTGCATTGCAGTGATTTTTTGTGGTGCGCCACCTAAATCTTCGGCAATTTTTATTGCGTCATCACATGATTTTGGGGTGGTTAGTTTTTTCGAGACGTCCGCTGGGATATTTATCAAGCGCACAATTGTCATTTCGATTGGCAATCCGTGTTCAGATGCTAATGATACTTTTTCTGCTTCGATTTCGTCCTTGGTCACTTCGATATTTGGAACAATTGTGCGCGCAACTAAAACCTGCCAGGCGATTTCAGATTTAAGGGCACTGCGTGCCATATCGCGTTCAGCCGCCGTTAGGTCGCCCAATTTCATTTTTGATAATTCTTTATCAACATCTGGGTCAGATGGAACAACACCAAAATTTGATGCATGTGCTAATTTTACCGCATCGTCAATTATTGCATTTAATGCAACGCGACGATTATCCGATGATGTTTTACCCTGCTTTGCCATCAATGTTGTACGTGATGTTATATCAGTATCTGTAATCGGTTTGCCATTTACCGTCGCAATAACAGATACAGCATATGCCGGCATAGTCATAATCATTGATAAAAGTATCAATATTTTTTTCATATTCCCTTTCCTTTGCACTTTAATATCTTTGGCCATCGATGCTCATACCAAATCGAAACTGAAACGTTGTTGTTCCAACATAGTCTTCTTTGACCGCATTGTCACGACGATATTCAATCGATAAATAATAGCATGGATGTTCATAGAACAATCCGCCACCATGTCGTTGAAAATCACCAACCGTCATATTGTAAATGCCGTTCCAGCGCAATGCCCAACGATTTGTCAATTGAATTCCAGCGCCGATAACCGCTTCGTTAATATTATCTTCGCGTGCCAATGCTTCTTCAAATTGTTGCGACCAAATATGCCCAATATTCAAGAAGTTTTTATTCCCACCAACGTGCAATGATGTTTCCATGTGACGTAATGAAAAATCAGTCCGGTCCAAACGGAATCGTGTTGCAATATCCAACCATTTATTGTTGTTATATCCAATACGCCCAACATAGTCCGATGCCCCATGATGATAACCACTGTTTATATCCAGTGTTTGTGCACGATCTGTGAAATCATAGGCCTGGCCAAGGAAAACTTCTGCGGTTGTGCCATCGATGTTATTAAACGCAGAATAGCGCACACCATAATCTGAAAACGTGCCATTTTCCCACAAATCATATCCAGAAAAACGATTGTCTGAAAACAACGTTGAATCCGATAAAAACGTTCCTGCGGAATCTGTGTTTAAGCCAAATTGTTCTTCGTCTGTTTGGCGCATAACGGTTAATCGTGCACGTGGTTCAATAACCTGGGTCCAGGTTTCAGATGGTCGGAATAATGGTAATCCCCACTCGATAAACCCACTGGGCAAGAAACGATTTTTATACCCAGAAAAATCAGCGTTATCAACCAAGTCTGTATTATCAAAATGATATAAATCATATCGCGCATCCAAACTTAAAGTTACGCGATTTCCACCCCATAATGTCCATGGCGATGTTATACGGGCATCACCCGTTACGCGCTGGGATGACATGCCGTCCCCAGACACCCCCAAGACATCTGTAATAAATGTCATATATGTTTCATCAAACAATGGTGCGGTCTGGTACACACCACGGATATTTGGTAATATATTACCACCAGGCACAGTTGTATTGCCATGATATTGACTGCGCATTTCTTGGAATATGTGCATATCAGCAACCGCATACGCTGATTGACCAAATAATTCCAGTTTTGCACCAGAATCCAGATATGGCTGGTCACTATAAAACCCATATTTCTGCAAATATGTTTTATCAGATGCACGTTCCAAGAATATAGTTGCGCGCGCATTATCACCCAATTCAATTACATCATCATTAAATATATGCCAACGACTTTCACCAGCCTTGTTATATGTGTACGATGCCTGGGTCCGATATTCAGAGTGCATTGCGTTTAATCGATGCTCTATCTGGAACAAAGGATTTTCCTGGGTCAGATATGACAATTTAAACGTCATATCGTGTGTATCAGAAAAATTCACATATAATGGGATGTTTATCTGAGTTCCCATTTTATTGGTCGATTCAAAATCGGGTGTTAAAAATCCAGTTTTATATTTTACCCCAGGATCAGGCATTTCAAAGTATGGCAACCATAAAACCGGGATATTATATGCCCATAAAACCGGACTATAAAACCGCAACATACGTTCGTCCATTTTATAGACGATTTTATATGTTGATATTTTCCACGCATCACCAAACCCATCGCAATTGTCGCATGCTGTAAATAACGCATCGCGTGCCACAGTCGTATCACCAGTACGTTCAATGTTTGCAGATTCAATATATACATGTTCCCCAATCCATAATTTAATATCATCACCGGTAAGGTTACTGCCATCTTGGGAAATATATGAATCAACCAATGTCATACGTTGACCGGATTGGTTTATAATTTCAGTCTGGCCAGACGTTTTGATTGTTGCATTTTGTATGTCGTATTCTATTTTATCGGCAGTAATAGTCTTGGCACTGCTGGGATCAACGGACAAATCCGCCATCGCCGCCACAGCAGACAACACATAGATTGTTAAAGATGCGGATAACTTTCTCATTTCTTTGCCAATATAAACAGTAATACACCCAATAATACAAATTCAAGTCCAGCCAATATAAACAGTCCACTGATACTGGCAATCATATTAGCGCCCGACATAAATAACGCCATAACCACCGCCATTAATCCAACCGCCATTGCAGGAGCAAGACTGGCCCGACGACGCAATAGTGACGAACGCAGTAAAACACAAACACACAACGCAGCCAATATCAAATTCATAAACGGCATCAATATACGATTGGCCAATTCGGTCAAAACCGTCTTGTGACGTTTAACACTGGGCGAATCAAACACAGATTCCAGCAACATCAATGTTGGAACACGACGAACACGAAATGCGGTATTATCCCCCTTGTCCACAACGTTTAAATCCATATCAAATGTGTCAAATGTACCTGTGACCATTGCGTTTCCGGTTGCCTGAAGTGAACCATTTGTCATAACAATTGACAGACCACGAGTGGTTGATACCAATTTTCCTTTTTCTGCAAATATTGTTTGCCATGCCCCTTTGTCACGTTGGTCAGATAACATAACCTGGGACAGGTCATGTCCAGACACCTTGTCTACATACACAACCAAACCATCGTTTAATTCGGTAAATGCCCCCTCTTGTAATTTCATGTGCGCCATGCCATATCGCAAATTCCACTGGGTATCATAAAACTTAGACTGACTGACCGGAACAATCCAAACACTTAGAATCAAATGCAACACCGTCAGTCCCACCGCCATCCATAACGCAGGCTTTGCAATTTGTTTTGGCGACATTCCAGACGCCGCCATAACGGTTATTTCGTTATCAGAAATCATTTTATTGTAAATAAATATAACCGCAATAAATGTAACAAACGGCACAACAATAGACATAATAAATGGAATCATCAGCGCGGTTAGCCCCAGGAAACTGGTCAGATTCACACCATAGTTCAACAGGAACTTCATCATAGACATAATCTGAACCATCCAGGACAAACCCGTCAAAATCATCAGCAGCATAACAAATATCGCAATCAGTTGCCGCAAAAAGTACTTATTCATAATTTTCATATTTCACAGTATAAAACCCAAAAGCCCAACCGTCAAATAATATTCTACTTTTTCCTTGCATTTGTTCGATTCGGTGCTAGAATATGCTTGTTCTTAAAACAGTTTTTAAGGGCGGGGTTGAAAGAACCCCGCCTTTTAATAAGACAGACAAACAAGTAGCAAGGAGTTAAACAAATGTCTTTTGTTTCAATGCCGCGCCAGGATTTGCTTTTGGCTATTGATTCCCTGGCCCAGGAAAAAATGATTGAACGTGAAATTGTTATTGAATCGCTTGAAGCGGCAATTGCAAAAATCGCAAAACATAAATATGGCGAAGAATTTAATATCGTCGCAAATATCGACCGCAAAAATGGCGCAATTTATGTTAAACGCTTGTTTACTGTTATCGAATCCCCAGAATCCGCGGGTGACGAATATGATCCAAATACAATGTTAACTGTGGACCAGGCTAAAAAATACGCAAAAGCACCAGTTGTTGGTGACGTTGTCGAAGACGCCTTGCCAGAACCAGAATTTGGTCGCATGGCTTTCCAGACTGCAAAGCAAATTATGACTGCACGCGTTCGCGATGCTGAAAAGGGTCGTCAATACGAAGAATTCAAAGACAATATCGGTGACATCGTCAGTGGTGTTGTTAAGCGCATCGAATTTGGAAACATCTTTGTTGATATTAACGGCAAAGCCGAAGGTTATATCAAAGGGTCTGAATTAATCCCAGGCGAACGTTTGACGGTTGGTGATCGTGTTCGCGCTTTAATTATGGACGTTGCACGTTCTAATTCAGGTCCACAAATCTTTTTGACACGCACACATCCAATGTTTATGGAAAAACTGTTTGTCCAAGAAGTTCCTGAAATTTACGAAGGTGTTATTAAAATCAAGTCTGTGGCACGTGCGCCGGGCTCGCATGCAAAAATCGCTGTTGAAACCGCAGATCCATCTATTGATGCGGTTGGTATGACAGTTGGTATCAAAGGTACACGTATTCAGCCGGTTATCAATGAATGCCATGGCGAAAAAATTGACGTTATTTTGTATTCCGAAGATCCAGCTGTGTTCATTGTTAACGCAATGCAGCCAGCCAAAGTTGCAAAAATCATCGTTGACGAAGACACACGCACAGCCGCCGTTGTTGTTACAGAAGATCAGCAATCATTGGCAATTGGTCGCCGCGGTCAAAACGTTCGCTTGGCTTCACAATTGACAGGCTGGAATATCGACGTTATGAACGAAGCCGAAGAACAAGAACGTCGTGCAAAAGAATTCAAAGAAAAGACAGAACTGTTTATCACAGGTCTGGATGTTGATGAAATGATTGCGCATCTGTTGATTACAGAAGGCTTCCGTACAATTGAAGAAATCGCATTCGTAGATAGCGCGGAGCTGGAATCAATCGAAGGATTTAATTCAGAATTGGCGGCTGAATTACAGAAACGTGCAAAAGATTATCTGAACAAGGTTGAACAAGACTATCTGGACGAAGGTCACAAGCTTGGTATGACAGATGATCTGTTGACATTTACATTTATCAA
Source organism: Candidatus Enterousia sp. (assembly GCA_045546155.1). Taxonomy (GTDB): domain Bacteria; phylum Pseudomonadota; class Alphaproteobacteria; order Rs-D84; family Rs-D84; genus Enterousia. The sequence continues at coordinate 3,437 of JAZQCG010000006.1, read as the reverse complement.
ACGTCCAACAATTATGAAATTGGGTGCGGCAGGTGTTAAATCACTGGATGATTTGGCAGACCTAGCATCTGATGAATTGGTTGAAATCTTGGGCGAAGATAATATGTCAAACCGCTTGGCTGGCCGCATCATCATGAAGGCCCGCGAAGTAGCATACGGCATAACCCAGGACGAAGAATAAATATTTAGTAGTGGAGTAGTTTTATGGCAACACTGACACTTGGAAAATCTGTTACAATTGACGCAGTGCAAAGTAAAAAGGGCGATGCGGTGTTCGTAGAACGCCGTCGTCGTGTCGTTGCGCCAAACAATAATGAATTGCGCGACGAACCGACAACACCTGTGGCAACACCGAAAAACGCAGCAGACGAAAAACTGCGCGCGGTGTTGGCTGCCGCCAAAGCACGCGAAGAAGAACGCAAGGCACGCGAAGCAGCCGAACGTGAGGCTGCAGAAAAACGCGCCGCAGAAATCGAACGTGAAGAACGCGAATACGAACAAGTGCGCGAACAATTGGCTGCACGTGAAAATGCTGCAAATGTATCAGAAGTCGAAGAAGAAGTGAAACCACGCGCAAAACAGGCACAGCCCACACCAAAAACATTTACAAATAATGCTGTGGCTGGGGCAAATCGCCGTCGCAATAACACAGACGAAGAAGATACGCGCCCAAGTAAACACTCTAAGAAAGACTTTAAAAAGTCCGGGAAAATATCTATTCACGACATTGTTATGGGTGGTGATGAAGATGACGACGAAATCGGTCTGCGCGGGGCAAATCGCCGCCGGTCTGAGGCATCGTTAAAACGTTTCCGCGAAAAAGCGCGCGCAGTATTTTCAGCCCCACAAAAAGTTGAACGTGTTGTATCGCTGGGCGACACAATTACGGTCAAAGATTTGGCAAATGCAATGGCTGAAAAGGTTGGCAATGTTATCAAAAAACTGATGGAAATGGGTATGATGGTATCTATGAATCAGTCTATTGATGCAGATACCGCAGAATTAATTGCATCTGAATTTGGTGCAACTGTTAAACGTGTTGTCGTTAAACCATACGCAGATCAGTTGGAACGCGAACCAAACCCAGAAAAAATGACACCACGCGCACCGGTTGTAACCGTCGTGGGTCACGTTGACCATGGTAAAACATCCCTGTTGGACGCTTTCCGCAATGCAAACGTTGTTGCCGGCGAAGCGGGCGGTATTACCCAGCATATTTCTTCGTACGAAGTAAAAACAAAATCTGGGCAAATGATTACGTTTTTGGATACGCCGGGGCATGAAACATTTACCGCAATGCGCGCACGTGGCGCACAGATGGCGGATATTGTTGTTCTGGTGGTGGCAGCAAACGATTCTATTATGCCCCAGACAATCGAAGCAATTAACCATATTCGCGCAGCAGGTGTGCCATTTATCGTAGCGATTAATAAAATCGACCTGCCCCAGGCAAATGCACAACGCGTTAAAATGGACCTGTTGCAGCAAGAAGTTCAAGTCGAAGAAATGGGTGGTGATATTCAATGCGTTGAAATTTCTGCAACCAAGAAAATCGGTTTGGATAAATTAGAAGAAGCTATTTTATTACAGGCTGAAATGATGGAATTAAAAGCCGACGCAGAAATGCCAGCCGTCGCATACGTCGTTGAAGCAAAAATGGAAAAAGGCTTGGGCGCAGTTGCAACAATATTAATGCGCCAAGGTACATTAAAAATTGGCGATGTATTTGTTGTAGGCGAAACATTTGGTCGTGTACGCGGCCTGATTGGTTCAGATGGCACACGTGTTAAATCTGTTAAACCGGGTCAGCCAGCGGTTGTATTGGGACTGGATTCTGTGCCAAATGCGGGTGATGAATTACGCGTTATGGAAACAGATGCACAAACACGTGAAGTTGCAGCATATCGCGCACAACAGGCCAAGGACAAGGCAAATGCTGTTAAACGTTCATCACTGGAAGAACTGTTTGCAAAACGCGACGAGTCCAAGAAACTTATCCTGCCGATTATTTTACGTGCCGACGTTCAAGGTTCGGTCGAAGCAATCGTTGATATGTTAAAAGACATCAATACAGACAAAGTTGGTGTTGATATATTGTCGTCTGGGGTTGGACAAATTACAGAAGGCGACATCCGCTTGGCCACTGCATCAGGCGCAGTCGTAATTGCGTTTAACGTTCGCGCTGATTCAGTCGTTCGTGATATGGCACGCAGCAACAATGTCGATATCCGATACCACAGCGTTGTTTACCGTATTACAGATGAAATCAAAGAAATCTTGTCTGGTAAATTAGCGCCAGAACGCAAAGAAAACTTCATCGGATACGCAGACGTTATCGCACTGTTTACCGTCGGCAAAGGCATCCGTGTTGCCGGTTGCCGTATGAGCGAAGGCACAATCAAAAAAGATGCTTTTGTTCGCTTGCTGCGCAACAATGTCGTTATATACGATGGCAAAATTGGTGAATTGCGTCGCGAAAAGAACGAAGTCAAAGAAGTATCAGGTGGCGTTGAATTCGGTATGTCTTTTGATAAGTATAACGACTTGAAGGAAGGCGATCGTGTTGAATGCTATGAAGTCGAAGAAGTTCGCGCCAAAATTTAATAATCAAAGGGCTTGATAATGAAATGGTTTTCCAAAAAATCAGACGAAAATGCAGGCTTGGTTCATTTACGCGGTTCTAATAACCGCGTAATTATTATTGAGGGCGGCATTGAGCGACCAATACATAAATCAGAACGAATTCGTGGTCTGGACATAATTGTCGAAGGAAACAATAATACAATCAAAATCGAAATGCCTTTTAATGCCAATGGTTCGACAATACTGGTTATGAATAATAATGTTAATATCGAACTGGGGCGTACAGCGGGATTTTTTGAAACAAAAATAGTTTGCAGATACGGCGATGGACAAGTCTGCAAAATCGGCAAAGAAACCACTATTAATGGTGCGTCCATAGAATTACCAGAATCAAGTGGACTGATTATTGGACAGGGATGCATGCTGGCGGATAATATAAAAATATGGGGCAGCGACGGGCACTCTATCATAGATTTGAATTCTATGAATATTATTAATCATGTATCTGGCCCAATTACAGTTGGCGACTATGTGTGGATTGGGGATTGTGCAATATTAACAAAAAATGCACGCGTTGCAGATTTTTCAGTCGTTGCAGCGGGAACTGTTTGTTGCAAAGAATTTACAGAACCAAATGTTCTTATTGCAGGAAATCCAGGGAATATAATTCGACACGGTATAATTTGGGAAAGATACAATCCATCTAAATTATCTGCAAAATTAAAAAAATAAAAATCCCGCAATTGCGGGATTTTTAAATATCAATAACAACAATATTATTTAACTGTTGTTGTTGCGTTACGATTCCATTTCCAGACTTCTTCGCCAGAACCCTGAACCAATGGGCGTTCTTT
>JAZQCG010000005.1:0-120434 GCA_045546155.1 Candidatus Enterousia sp. | reverse complement strand
ATTCTGGTAGCAGCGGAGGGATTCGGACCCCCGACCAAAGGATTATGATTCCTCTGCTCTACCACTGAGCTACGCTGCCAAGCGAAGTGCATTATAACAGACTTTTTTCAGATTGCAAGTAACAAAATAGTCTGGGGATTTATTCGTATTTGCAATTATTAATTATTTTAATAAATTTATTGAGGGGGTGTCTGAAATATGATATTATAGGGTTTATGAGAAAAATTTTATATGTTTTGTGTGGTTTGGTTTTGTCGACAAATGTCGCGCGGGCCGAGTGTGTGAATCCATTTCTTAATGGATATGAAAATCAGGTGGCGTTTAATTTTGGATATGGGGTAAATCACGGTTTTTTAATTCCAGCACCATCGCAATTTGTGCCGTTTAATATGTTTCATTTGCAGTATTCGCAACCAACGACTTTCTTTGGTGTGGTGGCACGGCAATCGTTGAATGTTATTCAGACACTGGGGCATGGGTCGAAATATGGATGGCAATGGGATAAATATACAATTCCAATCGCAATGTTAAGTATGGATGTATCGCCGTGGTATGGGGATGATTGGTATACTTTTGTTGGGGTGGGGGCCGGTTTCCAGGCGCAGCAAAATAAACGTATTGGATCAAAGTTATTATTTAGTTTTAAACTGGGGGCGGGGTATCGTATTTCAGAATGTACATCGGTTGAAGTGTTTGCGCATCATTTTTCAAACGGAAATACTGCGCCGGAAAATAATTCTTATGCATTTTATGGCATGGGTTTAACGTATAGTTTTTGATTTTTTTTGCAAGAAAAAGTGCATGTTGTTGTATTATAAATATTGACAATTGTTTATTTTGTGTTATATTTTAAGCCAAATATTTATTGGGAAATATTATGGCTAGACAAAATAAATATCTTAAAAGAATATTGGCGACCGCGGGATGCGGGGTTGGATTGGCGGGTGCGTTGTTCTGGATTGGGGCCAAACAAAAAGAAATGGACAAGGAAGTTTTGCGTCTGTTTTCTGGGGCAAATTATACTGTTTATATGTGTGATACAATTAATATCCCAAGCAAGCGTGTTATGGATGCAGTGTTAAATGGTGAAATTCAGGCAATGGCGGGCAGCTATGATCGTTTGCAGGATACTGTGCATACGTATTATTACAATGATTTAACAAATACAGAGTATTGTCGCAAGATAACCGAGTTTATCAATAATCAAGAAAGCATGGCATCGTATCACGAGTTAAGACATGCACTGAATACAAGATATATGTGGCGATATAATCGTGTTAGAACCCCAGATATTTTTGTATATGATGAAATTTCAGCACGTGTGGCAGAGTATCTGGCGTGTCTTGGGAAGAAAAAGCCGTTGCAGCCGGGAATAATGTCACCCCAGGTAACATATAATATTTTGACGGAATATGAATTAAAAGATATTGCGGATACTGCGATTAAAAAAGCACTGAAGGAAATGGAGGAATATTTTGACTTAGGTGTAGGGATTTTTGCAGAAGCAACATATTATTCGCAATATGATCCAGAAGTGTATGATATTGTGATAAATAAAAAAATGCTGGTTGATGAAATTATGACGTTTGAAATAAATGGTAAACCACAAAACTTTCTGCGGTTGGCTTCAAAGCAAACACAGAACGAAGTTGCTAAATACGTGGCGGCGGTAAATAAGTGTTTGAACTGTAATACAAAATAGGGTGGCAACATGGATATGTTGCTGAATATTGCTTGCAAAATGAATTTTTTTGGTTTAGCATTGCAATCGTAATTTTTGGGTGCGGGACGTTGAAGTGTCTGACAATCACGGAGTCCTTGAGCCTGATGAAAAAGTAATAAGCCAGGGTGGCACCGCGCCGGAAATATCCAGCGCCCCTGATGTTTTAACAATAAATTGGGTGCCGAAAAATCCAAATCTTTTTCGATGCCCGCAAAATAAAAAAGGGACCAAAATGTTATCTTTGAAATCAAAGTTCAGAACACATACATGTGGTGAATTGACGGCTGCAAATGTCGGGGAAGTGGTAACACTGTCTGGGTGGGTTCATCGTAAACGTGACCATGGGGCATTGTTGTTTGTGGATTTGCGCGATAATTACGGTATTACACAGATTGTTTTTGATGGTGGTAATGAAGAATTGGAACGCGTTCGTCCAGAATCTGTGATTAAGGTTGTTGGAAATGTTGTTGCGCGTGATGCGGCGGCGGTTAATGATAAAATCCCCACAGGTGCAATTGAAATTCAGGCGACTTCTTTTGAAGTTCTGACAAATTCAGAAGTTTTGCCGTTCCAGGTATTTGGCGAAGACGAAGTTGGCGAAGAATTACGTTATAAATATCGCTTCTTGGATTTGCGTCGTGAAAAATTACACAATACTATTTTGACACGTAACAAAATGATGAAATGGTTGCGCGATAAAATGTGGGATTTGGGTTTCTCGGAATTCCAGACACCTGTTTTGACCGCATCCAGTCCAGAAGGCGCACGTGACTTTATCGTGCCAAGTCGTTTGCATCATGGTAAATTCTATGCGTTACCACAAGCGCCCCAGATGTTTAAGCAATTGTTGCAAGTGTCTGGGTTCGATAGATATTTTCAAATTGCGCCATGTTTCCGTGACGAAGATTTGCGTGCAGACAGATTGCTGGAATTCTATCAATTAGACTTGGAAATGTCGTTTGTTGATTTAGCGGATATTCAGGCCGTTGGTGATGAAATTATGCCAAACTTGGTTCGTGAATTTGCGCCAGATGCAAATGTATATGCTGAAATTCCACATATTACATTTGATGATGCGATGCTGAAATATGGTTCGGATAAGCCAGATTTGCGTAATCCAATCATCATCCATGATGTAACAGAGGTTTTCCGTGGGTCTGATTTTGGAATCTTTGCAAATGCAGTTGAAAATGGCAGTGTTGTTCGCGCAATCCCAGCACCAAACAGTGCGGATAAACCACGTTCTTGGTTTGATAAACTGGGCGAATATGCGGTCAAAGAATTAGGCTTAGGCGGATTGGGTTATATTGTGTTTGCCGAAGAAGCCAAAGGTCCGGTTGCAAAAAAATTAGATGCGACGCGGATTGCAAAACTGCGTGAAATCGCAGGTGATAACTCATCACTGTTCTTTGTTTGTGATGCGGCGGAATCTGCGGCCAAGGCGGCGGGTAAATTGCGTAACAAATTGGGGGCAGATTTAGGTTTGGTAAATCCACGTGATTTCGCGTTCTGTTGGGTTGAATCGTTCCCGTTCTTTGAACCAGATGAAGACAGGGGTGGCGCACCAAAGTTCACGCATAACCCGTTCTCGTTCCCGATGGCAACACTAGAAGAATTGAATACTAAAAATCCATTTGATATTAAGGCGGCTCAGTTCGATATGGTGTTAAATGGTTTGGAAATTTGCAGTGGTGGATTGCGTAACTATAATCCAGATATTATGAAGAAATGCTTTGAAATCGCAGGATATCCGATTGAGGCGGTTGAAAAGAATTTCAGTGGTCTGTACACAGCATTCCAATATGGCGCGCCACCGCACGGCGGATGTGCGTTTGGTATTGACCGATTAGTATCTGAAATTACCGGATTCGGTGACAGTGTTCGCGAAGTTGTTGCGTTCCCAGCCAACCAGCGTGGGCAAGACCTTTTGATGGGCAGCCCGAACGAGGTTACCGAACAGCAATTACGTGATGTTCATATCCAGGTAAGAAAGAAAAACTAAATAAAAATTCCCGGCGTTTGTCGGGATTTTTTAATGGCAAATATTTTTGCAAAAAGTAATGGGGATTCATACCTGTGGGAATATGAAATAAAAAAATATAATATTTCCCGCAGGAGAGAATTACTATGAATAATAGCAATATAAATAATCTGGTTGTTTATTTGCGGTTGACCCCATATCAATCGCAAATGCTGGAACATAATATTGATAAATATAATGTCGGACGTGTTGTGAAAAGGGGTGGGGTGCTTTATGTGCCGTATATGTCACGTGGAATACTGGGGTGGATAAAAAGTATGTTTTTTGGGGTGCAGGCGGACTTGATTGGGCCGAACAAAGTTCTGGTCAGGAATCGTCGTAATATCAGATTTTTTAAAAATGGTTATCACTGTGTAAAAATTGGCCCATATACATACTATGCGGATGCAATGGGCCATGGAATTTCGCGTGATGAATTTTTGCGGGAAATTGCTGATTAAAACTGGGTATGATTTTTTATAAATTCACGCATATAATCAGCATCAAAATTTATTAAAATTTCGGATAATGAATAACGGCGCGTTCCATCAGGCATTATGTCCAGTTGGATTGTCGTTGTCGAAGGTGATGTCCCACGCATTGTTAAATCCAGGGCGGTATACATTTCGCCGTTTTCTATTTCAATTGTGCCACGTCCATCAGTGTGGCGCATGGATATATTAAACGGTTCGGCGGTTACAAAATTCCCGTTTTCATATCGGCCAACGATATGCATGTTCTTTAATTTTGTGATGCCGTCGTTTAGTGCGCGCGACAGTGCGAATTCCATATTTAATTTACTTAAGTTCTTACTTGATGCATAAAATTCATCCAGTCCCAATCCAATAATTTCGCCGCCGTCAAATGATAAATCCATATCACCGGTCATGTTATACCAGATATCATGTGCGATTTGTCCAGATGTAGTCATATGAATTTCAGCGGTTACCATTGTATCACGCAGGTTTAACGGCATGTTTTTATTAAGTAATTCGCCATTGATTACAAATTTATTCATCTGGGCGAAAATATCGTAATTTGATTTGTCTTTTTCAATTGTTACCAAAACATTACCGCGTGCGTTATCAGTAATAGAAAATACCATTGCGTTATCTTTTAACGAGTATACAAAATTAGCATATTCGTTATCTTGGTATATTATTTTATCAGCAGACATGGATATGTGTGCAGGTATACCAAATAATATTAAAATTGGTGTGTTTGTTAAAAATTCTAGTTCATCATAACGCGCGATGAATTCATCAGAAATAAATTTATCAAGGTTTAATAAATCTGTATGTAATGTTATGTTTTTATTGTTTACAGAACCTGTGAATATAGTGCCGTTTAAGTCTAGCTTGAAATCAGAAATTTTTCCATTGTCATATATTCCTGATATTGTATATGGCATGTCATTAATTGCACGTAAATCCATATTTGGCAGCCATGTGTGTGCAGATGTGCCACTTAATACAAATTTTTTGCCGTCAATCTGAATTTGCCATTTTTTATTGTGTGGAATAAAATGCATAATACTGTGATTCCATGTGAAATTCCCCAGGTCGCTGTTCATGAACCCTGGTAAAAATGGGATGTTTATATTTGCCCAGCGCAATGTTTTGTTGTTTGCAAATTCAAATTCAGGGGTGATGTTTTCCGGGGTTATATGATATGTGCCGGCGACGTCTGAAAATTTGAATTTAATTTTACCATTTGACCCCAGTTTTTTTATATGTTCGTTGAAAATTCCAGATTTAGGCATTTTTTTATCTGAATTAATTGTCATAGCAAACGAGTTGTTGTTTACAGATACGTCGCCCGTAATGTCGCCATATGTGTATGGGGTGCATTTCCAATTGTTTGGTGTGCCAGAAAAAAGACATGTTGATGCACGTCCGTCAAATGGCATTGTGACCAGTAGGTCATGTGCACCAGCAGAATCGATGCGACCACCGGTTATTGCAATGTCGTCGGCAATAATATTAGATATTTGAATTGTGTTGTTTGTTGCGATTGCATTGATGCGAATATGTCTATATTCATGATTCATAAATTTTAATTTGCCATGAAAGTCCAGGTCATATTGTGTTTCTGTTAATGCGTTACCAAAATTTAGAATATCAGAGAAGTCATAGTTGATATTGTCTGATTTCAATTGAATAAACTTGATACCATTGGGTTTTGTTTCAATATTACCAGTGATAGAGCCGGCCTTGATATTAGTGTATTTAAATCCACGATTGCCATCCCATTCAAAGTTTAGTGTAACATCGGAATCTGTGTTGATTTTAGGTTGTTCAATATCTAGCCAGCTGTTTAGGTCGTCTGTTTTAAATGACATATGCCCACGAATTGATCCGTTGTCAAAAAACTGACCGATAATATCAAGATCGTTGTTTTTGTTGGTTATATGAAATGTATCGCCGGAAAATTCAACGTCGTATTTGTGGTGCTGGGTGCGGATAATACCGTGGAAACGGTTGTCTTGCATTTTTGCACTGATTATATAGAATTCACGACCCATAAAATGAATTTCTGAATCATAGATATTAATTGTGTGATTAAATGTTGCAGGTGCTAGTTGTTTAATGTCTATGTTTGCATTGATTACAGTAACGGTACTTTTGATTTCAGGGTTACTGGGGTTGAATAAGCTGCTTAATGGAACAGACAGCATTACAGAACCAATTTGTGCGGTTGGGACGTTTACGTCGTGGGCAACAATCTTGGCGCCGGACAGCAGACTAAAATTTATGTCGCCATTTATGCGTGCTTCGACATTTGTTTGGTTGGCAATTGCCTGTTCAATCATTGGCTTAAAAGAATTAAGTGTTATCAATGATGGTGTGATAATAAATGCCAATATTATTGTGGCGATAATTGATACAATCGTCCATGCGATTCTGCGCTTATATCTGGGTTTTAATGCCATTCTCTACTTCCTTGTATTTTAATTATAATGAATTATACTAATGGTTGTGAATAAAAAAATATTTAATCTTGAAAGTAATTACAAACCAATGGGCGATCAACCGACCGCCATATCTGAATTGGTTACCGGTATTCAGGACGGTCGCCGTTCCCAGGTTTTGTTGGGGGTGACTGGATCTGGTAAAACATTTACAATGGCAAATGTTATTGCGGAACTGGGGCGGCCGGCACTGATTATGGCACCAAACAAAATACTGGCGGCGCAATTGTATACGGAAATGAAGTCGTTCTTTCCAAATAATCATGTTGAATATTTTGTGTCGTACTATGATTATTATCAGCCAGAAGCATATATGCCCACAACCGATACGTATATAGACAAAGATGCGTCTATTAACGAACAACTGGACCGTATGCGGCACAGTGCAACCCGCGCAATGCTGGAAGAACGTGATGTTATTGTTGTGTCGTCTGTGTCGTCAATTTATGGTATGGGCTCGCCAGAGCAATATGCGGGTATGAAATTAGCATTGCATGTGGGGGATAATATTTCAATGCGGGATGTAATGCATGCGTTGGTTGATATTCAATACAAACGCAATGATATGGCGTTTGAACGTGGTGAATTCCGTGTGCGTGGGGATACACTGGATTTATTCCCGTCGCATGCACAAGACAGGGCGTGGAAATTATCGTTCTTTGGCGATGAAATCGAAGAAATTTGGGAATTTGATACTTTGACCGGGGCAAAGTTACAGCGCTTGGATAGAATTGTTGTTTATCCAAATACACACTATGCGACACCAATGCCCAGTGTTTTACAAGCGATTGGTGAAATAAAAAAAGATTTAAAAGAGCGCTTGGAATATTTTCATGAAAATATGAAATATATCGAAGAACAGCGCCTGCGGGAACGTGTGAATTTCGATATAGAAATGATGGAAAATACAGGCACATGTCGTGGGGTGGAAAACTATTCACGGTATTTGTCGGGACGGGCCCCGGGGATGCCGCCCCCGACGTTGTTTGAATATTTGCCACGTGATGCGGTTTTATTTATTGATGAAAGTCACGTGACTGTGCCGCAAATTGGCGCAATGAGTCGTGGTGACCGTGCGCGCAAAGAGACTTTGTCGCAATATGGGTTCAGATTGCCGGCGTGTATCGATAATCGACCGTTAACGTTTGACGAGTGGGACACTTTGCGACCACAAACAATTTTTGTTTCGGCAACGCCGGGCACATGGGAATTAGAACAATCGGGCGGTATAGTATCAGAGCAAGTTATAAGACCCACAGGATTACTGGACCCGGTTTGTGACGTGCGTCCAACCGCGCACCAGGTGGATGATTTACTGGACCAGATTAAAAAGACGTCTGGGCGTGTGTTGGTTACGACGTTAACTAAGAAAATGGCGGAGCAGTTAACAGATTATCTGAACGAAAATGGGGTACGGGCAAAATATCTGCACAGTGATATTGAAACGTTGGAACGTATTGAATTATTGCGTGATTTACGATTGGGTAAATTTGATGTCTTGGTTGGGATTAATTTATTGCGCGAAGGGTTGGATGTGCCTGAATGCGAATTGGTTGCAATTATGGATGCGGACAAAGAAGGTTTTTTACGTTCAACGCGGTCGTTGATTCAGACAATCGGGCGTGCGGCACGTAATGCAAATGGGTTGGTGATTTTGTATGCAGATAAAATCACAGATTCTATGCGGGATGCGCTGGATGAAACGGCGCGCCGTCGTGAAAAGCAAATGGCGTATAATAATGCGCATGGTATTGTGCCAAAAACAGTGACTAAGGCCGTTTTTGCAGAGGTTGGTGATAAACAAGAAAAGACTGACAAATCACGCAGATTTGTGTATGATAAATCTGGTGGGGTTATGGATGCAGAAACACTGCGCAAAGAGATTGCAAAACTGAACAAGAAAATGCGCAGCGCGGCAGAAGACCTGGAATTTGAATTGGCGGCTGAAATTCGCGACCAGATTCATAAACTGGAAGATGACTTGTTGCTGGTGGAGTAGGATATGAAGGAATATGTTTTAGAAAATGTTGAACAAATGCGCGACTGGGCACGGGGGTTTGCGGGGACGTTGTCTGCGCCGTGTGTGGTTGCATTGCATGGTGATTTGGGGATGGGAAAGTCTGAAATTGCACGCGCGGTGATTCAAACACTGCGTGGGGCGGATACAGTTGTCCCCAGTCCGACATTTACAATTGTGCAATCGTATGATGGAATTTCGCACTTTGATTTATATCGTATCGAAGATGCGGATGAATTGGTTGAGGTTGGATTGCAGCACGCAATAGAAAACGATATTACGTTAATCGAGTGGCCACAAATTGCAAAACACATGTTACCAGATGATACGATTAATGTATTTATTAGCCAATATGGTGATGGTCGAAAAATTATACTAGGATAAAAAAGTGCAGTTAACTGCGCTTTTTTTTTGCTTTTTTAATATTCTGATTTGTGGTAGAATATTCCTGTAAATAAATTATGGTTTTCTTGGGGGAGAAAAAATGAAAAAAATATCAGTATTTTTGATGTGTTTGATTTGTTGTGGTGTGGCGGATGCAGCATCAACAGGACGTGCAGGACGTAATGTTGTTGGCGCAGGTGCGCACAGTACAAAAATGTATCGTAGCGCAACAGGTAATAATAATATGGCGGCGGCGGAACGTTCAGCCCAGCCGGAAGATGCTGGGGTAGAGGCGGCTGTGGCGGTCATAGATAAAGTTATTCCAAATGATACTGATACAACGGTTCAAGTGCCGACGGTTGATCCAGTACTGGAAGAAATGAAAAGGCAGCGTAATATTTGTATGTCAAACAATATTGGTATGAGTAATACGTTCGTTTGGGCGGCTAAGAATACCATGACTGATAATTATATGAATATGGTCGAAGATGTCGAAGATCCAATGAATAACACATGTTATGTAAAGGTTGATTTAAAATCGACGGATAATCGTATCGATTTGTCTGATATTAAAGGTAAATATTTTGAAATGGGTCAGGTATTGGTTTGTGGTTCATGGGTTGATGAAGCGATGCTTGAAAAACGTATTTTAGATGGTAAAAAGAAGGCGCGTAATTGGGGGATTGCAGCATCTGTTGTGGGTGGCGCGGGTGTTGGTGTTGGCGCAATGGAATTGTTTGGTAATAAATTAATTGGTGGCAAAGTAGAAGGTCAAAAGGCATTAGAAGGTCAAGAATTGATGCTGTCACAGTTAAAGGTATTACAAAAGGAAAACCCAACAGAATACAAACGTGTGTTAAGCGCATTGGAAAATTTAGAAAAAAATTGTTCGGATAATGCTCTGTGGGGTGGTAATAAACCAACAGATTGTGATGCAACAACAAATCCATTTATCGGTTTGTTGGGAAAATTGAAATAATTATAAAAAGCAGGCTAGGGAGAAAAAGCGATGTCTATGAAAAATATGATTTGTTTACTGGGAACTTTGGTGTTTACAGGAAATGCGTTTGGTGCCTGTGTTGAAACGTCGTATACACTGCCAAAGGGGGGCAATTCATCGTATGATGATTATTTGTATGCATCGACTGCTAAGTATGAAAAGCGTAACGAAGGGCAAAAAGTTAATGCGTATGTTTGTGGACAAGGATATTGTAAAGTTAACGAAACAATGCGTTTGAAAAATGCTGCGGTTGGTTCGGGAAGTGCTAGGTCAGATGCTGTTTATAAATGTGTAAATGTTCCAGATTCTGACAGAACTGGGTATGGATGGCAGGCAACAGCTGTTGATTCATATTGTTCGGTTGGAAAAAACAAGTTTAAATATAACAATACGTTAAAGTTGTATGAATATAATGGTAAATATTGTGCAGAAATTCAAGAAGTTAAAGATATTGCTAATGTTTTAAACGTTAATCAAACAAATATTGTTCAGCATATTAATGCAAACGTTAATATGGATGTAACAGAAATTTATAACGTTACAGTTAAAAAAGTTAAAATTAACAAGAAATTGTCTGCATCTGATATTCAAAAAATTCAGAAAATGATTAATAAATCAGAAGCTGAAATTCGCAAGGATTTAAAAGCAATGGGGGTTGCAATCGAAGAATTGCAGGCGGACGTTAATCAATTACAGCGTGAACAATTCTGGGATGACCTTACCAACAGTTTTCAAAACGCAAGATTAAATGGTTTGACCCGTCAGATGCGCAATATGAGATCTCAGTTAAAAACCAAGGTTAACGAAGACCAGGTTATGGATTTGATTAACGGCGCAATCAAAGATATGGAATTAACAGACGAGCAGGTTGCACAAGTTAAGCAAATGATAGAAGCCAGTGCCCGCAAAACAAAAATGGACATTAATAAAATTAATTCCAGATTAAATTCGTTAAGCTGGCGCGTTACTAAGAACGAAGCGCAGATTGCGTGGGTACGTTTCTATAATAATTTGCGTAACAATTCCCAAGACAAACAAATAAAAAATCTGGGGGACAAGTTAGCAGATATGGAAAAGAAAATGCTGACGGAAAAAGATGTTGAAGATTTGATTGAAGCAGAATTGAAAACAGCACGTTTGAATCGTACACAACTGCAACAGGTTAGAACACAAATTAGTGTTGCAACACGTGGTTTGAAAATCAAATTAGACAGATTGACAAAGCGTGTTAATGAGTTAGAGGCAGAATTAGATGCAGTTAAATCAGATTTAACAAAGGTAAAAGTTCAAACTTGGTTTGATAGACTTAAAAATAATTTTATAAATAAATATCAGGATCAAAAAATAAAATCTTTGGGAAATCAGATTGATAGATTGAAGAAAGATATCAAGGAAAGACCAACCGAAGATGAAGTTATGGATATGATTCAGGATGCAATTGATAGTGCAGAACTGAGCGATACACAACTGGCCCAGGTTAAATCAATGATTGATAGTGAAATAAGTGCACTGGGCGGCGATGTTCAGAAATTAAGAAAGCGTCTGAACGGCTTGTCGGTTCGTGTTGCAAAACTGGAAGCCAGAATGTGGTGGAACGAAGTTCAGGATAAAGTACAGAGCTTGAAAATCGATAGCTTGAATCGCAAGATGCGCTCTATGCAGTCGCAAATCAATGACAAAATGAGCGAAGACCAAGTTATGGATTTAATTGAAGAAGCTTTGTCAGAAGCAGAATTGAGCGCAGAACAAACTAAACAGGTCGAAGTAATGATACGTGAAAGTGCGAAAAAAGCAAATGCGCGTATGGACAAGATTGATAATCGTTTGAATAGATTGTCTCAGAAATTACTTAAAGTCCAATGGGATGTGTTTAAGCTGAAAGGAAAATTGGCATTAGTGGATTTTGAAAACGATGTTCGTTATAAAGCATTACGTGCCAAGGATGCGAAGTTTGATAAAGCGATTAAAGGTATTAATGCAGACATAAAGAGTATTGAAAAACAGTTGGATTCTAAGATTTCGCAGGCAGAAGCACGGAGGTTAATCCAGACAGCTGTTGATAATGCGGTGGCTGAATTGGGTAATGATTTAAGTGCAGAAATTCAAGCGACATTTAATCAGATTGTTCAAGATTTGAATAATGTCGTCGCAGAACTTGTTGGTGAAATCGAAAATCGTTTGGCTAAGGTTGAAGCAGATGTTGCGGCATTGCAGGCGGAAAATCAGGTCTTGTTAAGTAAAATTGCAAGTTTGCAGTCTTTGAGTGCATCTCAACGTAGCCAGATTAATGCACTGCGTGCAGAGATTGCTAAAAAGACAACAGCAGAAGAAGTTGTTGCGTTGATTTTGGAAAATACGCAGTCATTGAGTGAGGGTCAAAAACAAGAAGTTGTTGCACTTATCATTGAATATACACAGAAATTGAGTGCAGGACAAAAGGCCCAGGTTGAAGCGATGATTGCATCATATGTTGACCCACAAATCAAACAACTGAATGCAGACGTTTCAAAAGTGCGTCAGCAAGAAGTTGCACGTGATAAAATTAATTCTGCAATGTCTGTGTTAAATGCATTTGCAACTGGTGCAGATGTTAGTGTTTGGAAAAATGCCGAAGGTAAATTTAATACAGCACGTTTGGCATCAGACGCGACCGCAGGTGTAGTATTAGGTACAGCCGGTGGTTTGATATCGAATAGTATTATCAAAAAGAACCAGATTAAGAAAGGTTTTGAAGATATTAATTGTTCGGTTGGTGGCCAGGTCGTGTCAAACTATGCAGACGAATTTATGGTCGGTATGCAATAAGAAATAAAATCCTGCATTTGCAGGATTTTATTTTTGGGAAATGCTACCTGTGGTGCAAGCGGTCGAACGTATGCTACAATAGTTTTGTGGATACAGATGTATGAGTTTCTGATGTCCCAAACCCACATCCCTAATGCAAATCCCCCAATGGGGGATTTTATTTGTTTTAGTAAATTAGCTGATTTTGTGGTATAATGTTATACTATGGCAGGGGACAGATATATTTCAGTTAATAATAAAGTTAGTGGGTTTTCATTTGCAAACCTGGGGCTGTTCACAGGGTTCGCGGATGGTATTTATAATGCTGTTTATTCATTAGTAATATTGGATATATTTCGGTCGTCGGCAACAGTTGGTATTTATGTTGCGTTGTATTCAATGTTCTGTTTGATTATTGGTTTGTTTGCAAATGAAATATTTAGACGTTTTTCCAAAGTGCGGGTTTTCTATTTCGCAATTTTGATGTTGGCGGCTTGTTACGCGATGATGAGTTTTTCAATTTTACCGCGTACTTTTATTATTCTTGATTTTACCAGTGGTATTGCAGCGGTATTGGTTGGGATGTTAATACCGTTATTTATGTCTGATTTTTCCAGAAATGTTGGGATGGCGCGCCTTAATGCGCGGTATCATTTGTGGTTAAATATTGGTGCGTTGTTCGCGCCAATGGTGGCGGTGGCAATTGCTGAATATTTTGGTACAAACAGGTCTGCTTTCTTTGCATCGGCATTGATATACATGGTGGCATGGGGGATATTTAAATACTTTGCAATTGTGCAACAGGATAAGCAAATTAAGCCTGTGAATCCGCGGCGAACATTTCGTGCGCTTTGGAAAAATACGGTTGCGTTTTTTAAAGCCCCGGGATTAACGCGGGCATATCTGGTAAACTTTGGATATTATTCATTGCGTGCGTTACGTGTATTATATGTGCCTATTATGGTAATAGAAGCGGGCTTTAGTAAGGATGTGTTGGGATGGGTTTTGACGTTGGGGATTATACCGTATCTGTTGCTTAGCGAGACGATGGGAAAATTAGCCAAGCAATATGGAAACAAAATGTGGATGATGTTGGGGTTCTTGTCTTTTGCAGGGTTGGCGGCATGTGCAACAATTGCAACCGGATATTCGCTGTTGATTATATTTGTTGCGTGGCAAATATCAGGCGCATTGATGGAATCGATACATGATTTGTTGTTCTTTGATGCGACAAAAAAATCACAACAAACAAAGTTCTATGGTGTGTTCAGAACAAGTGTAAATTTGCCCAGTGTAATTGTTCCAATGCTGGGGGCGGCGGTGATTTCTTTGTTTGGTACAACGTCGGCTGTGTGGGGGATAAGTGCGGCAATTGGTGTTTTGGCAACAGTTGTGTTGTTGGCAGAAAAAAGATAAGAATTCCTTGCTTTTTATGTGTATCCCCGCTATGATTTTATTACGAAATAAAAGGGGAAATATATGGCGAAAAAAGATGTTGTAAAAGATGCGGCGCCCGCAAAAAATCCTGCGCTGGAATCTGCGCTGGCACAAATTCAAAAGCAGTTTGGCAAAGAAGCTATTATGAAAATGGGGGATGGTTCTCAACAGAATATAGAGGCGATTTCTTCGGGTTCATTGGGGTTGGATATTGCGTTGGGAATTGGTGGATATCCCAAAGGACGTATTGTTGAAATCTATGGGCCGGAAAGTTCTGGTAAGACAACATTGGCGTTGCATGCGGTCGCAGAATCCCAGAAAAAGGGTGGTACATGTGCATACATTGATGCGGAAAATGCATTAGATCCGTCATATGCAAAAAAGCTGGGGGTGGATGTTGCAAATTTAATTATTTCCCAGCCTGATTCCGGTGAACAGGCATTGGAAATCGCAGATACCTTGATTAAATCTGGGGCGGTTGATGTTGTTGTAATTGACAGTGTCGCGGCATTAGTACCCAAGGCAGAATTAGAAGGTAATATCGGAGATTCATTTGTTGGTACAACGGCACGTTTAATGAGTCAATCGTTAAAGAAATTGGCGGGCTCGGTTTCGCGCAGTAACACATTACTTATCTTTATTAATCAAATCCGTATGAAGATTGGTGTTATGTTTGGTAACCCAGAAACAACATCAGGTGGTAATGCGTTGAAATTCTATGCGTCGGTGCGCCTTGATATTCGTCGCACGGGTCAGATTAAAGATAAAGAAAATATTATTGGTAATGAAACCCGGGTCAAGGTTGTAAAGAATAAGGTTGCGCCACCGTTCCGTACCGTTGATTTCAAAATCATGTATGGCGAAGGTATTTCACGCATCAGTGAAATCTTGGATATGGGTGTGAAATATGATCTGATTGAAAAGGCGGGCAGTTTCTATTCATACAACAGTGAACGTATGGGGCAAGGTGAAGCCAATGCACGTCAATGGTTAAAAGATCATCCGGACGCACAGCAGGCGCTGCTTGATAAAATTATGGCACGCGCATCGGGGATTGCCGAAGAAATGACAACCGGCCCAATTGATGAGGATGATGATATGAAAGATTTAGAAGAATAAATACAAAGGAGAGCGCAATGAAAAATATTTATTCAGATGATTTTATTGGCTAGTAATAAGGAGTGGCCCATGAAAAACGATATGGATGGCTGAGCAAAAGGAGCGGATGATGCGTGAAACAGAATATATTTATAAAAAAATAAAAAAAGAATCAGACGAGTGGTAGTGATTTTAATCCCCAGTTGGCGGTTGCGTGGCTGGGGATTGTTTGTCAGGAAATAATACAAAGAAAGGATATATGATGAATATTTCAAGAGCATGGGCAATGACACAAATTATTATGCAGGGACATGTGTTTAACTGGTTCTGGCGCGATAGATTGCACAGACGTAAGGTTCGCAGTGCGGTTATTGAACGCGTAATTCCAAAATACTTTAAACGTTATTTGCCAGCGGCGGCGGCTGTGGTTGAAAGAAAAGTTGAAAATAATGATAAAAACGACAAGATTTTTTCATTGTGGTTACAAGGTGAAGATAATGCGCCACCATTGGTTAAGGCATGCTTTCGCAGTGTTCGTAAACACTGTAAGCAAGAATTAATTGTATTAGATGAAAAGACTGTGTTTGATTATATTACCTTGCCCGAAGTAATTATGAAAAAACGTCGTGCAGGTAAAATTTCACATGCGCATTTCGCAGACATTTGTCGTGTAGAATTGCTCTATAATCATGGTGGTTATTGGCTGGATTCCACAGGATTTGTAACAGAAGCAATTCCAGATTGGATTGCAAAAGAAGACTTCTTTGTTTATATGGCGGGACAAAAAGTAGGCAGTCCATATTCTTATATGCAGAACTGTTTTATTCGTTCACGCAAGGGGGCATATTTGCTGGATGCGTGGCGTGCAATGATTTTGGATTATTGGATGCACGAAAACAGATGCTTTGATTACTTTATGCATCAGTTGTTGTTTAAGACAATGGTTCAAAATGACGAACGTGCAAAAAAATATTTTGCTAAAATGCCACACGTTGACCAAGATCCAACACATGCACTGTGGTGGGCGTACCATGATAAACCGTTTAACAAAGAAGAATTTGAACGTGTTACCAGTGGTGCATTTTTCCAGAAAACAACATACCAACAGGCTAAGAATCCAAAGGCTGGCTCGGTTGCAGCAGAAATGCTAAAAATGTAAATATAAAGGGTTTTATTATGCCGGTTGTGTCAATTATTATTCCTGTGTACAAGGTGGAAAAGTATCTTAGACGATGTCTGGATTGCCTGATTAATCAAACGTTTGCAGATTGGCAGGCGATTTGTATTGATGATGGCAGTCCAGATAAATCGCCGGCGATACTGGATGAATATGCCGCCAAAGATGCACGCTTTATGGTTGTTCATAAACAAAATGCGGGTGTGTCTGCAGCTAGAAATGACGGTATCAAATTAGCCAGGGGAAAATATATTCAATTCTTGGATGCGGATGATTGGTTGGATACAGAATATCTTGAAAAAATGATAAGTATTGCGGACAAGTATATGGCTGATATGGTTGTGTCTGGGTTTGTTAGTGATAATAAATATACCAAGCCAATTATTTATACAAAGGAAAAATTGGGGCGGACAATTACAGAAAAACTAAGATATACATATGCTTTGACGGATTCTTATGTGTGGCGTTATTTGTTTAGTGCTGATTTTATAAAGAATAATAATCTGCAATTTAATACGAATTTAATCGCCCAAGAAGATACTTTGTTTGTGTTGGATGCAATTGAACGGGCGCAATTTATTGTAACTGTGCCGGGGGTTAGTTATCATTATATGTTTAATGAAAATTCTGCGCTGAATTCAAGAATCGCAGATCACAGAGCCAAGGTTAAAGCGCAATATCAAATCGGTAAAAAGTACAGAAAAGATTTTGCGAAAAAACACAAGGTTATGATTTTATGGCGATGCAGAAAATTAATAAATATGTTTAGGTAAAAAGGATTTCTTATGCCAGCAATTTCAATAATTATCCCAGTATATAACGTTGAAAAATATTTGCGCCGGTGTTTGGATAGTGTTATGAACCAGACATTTCAAGACTGGCAGGCGATATGTGTTAATGATGGCAGTCCAGATAATAGTGCAAAAATCTTGGACGAATATGCAAAGCGTGATTCGCGTTTCATTATTGTGACCAAGGAAAATGGCGGATTGTCGGATGCGCGAAATGCAGGTATGAATAAGGCATCAGGGGACTATATTATGTATCTGGACAGTGATGACTTTATTCATCCCCAGACAATGGAAATTGCGTATTCTTTGGCAATTCGGGATTCTTCGGATATTGTGTCGTTTACGTATGATCGGATTTATAGACCGCAACTGATGATACGGCATTTATTAAAAATGGATACGGATAATGTCATCCCACGTGCAATTCGAAAAAAATATAATATTAATAAAATCAAGACACGTGTGACCGATGACGTATATCAATATGCAACAGAGCGCACACACAATAAATTTAATCCAAATCGAAAATGGCTGATTAAACATTGCCAGGTATGGAAGAATTTATATAAACGTGAATTAATCGAAGATATACCGTTTATCAAAGGGATTTTGTTCGAAGATTTCCCATGGTGGAGCAGGGTAATGCTGCGTAATCCGCGTGTTACAATTGCACCATTGCCATTGTATTTTTATATCCCTAATTTTGGTGGTATTGTGTTAAGTGCAAAACAGTTGCGCATTATGCAAAGTTTGTGTGTTGGGATTATTGATGCGTATGCAGCGTATGCGGAAAACGCCACAGATTATCAGATGCAACGATGGAACGAAGAATTTAAATGGTTCTTTATTCGCAAGGCGTTTGGCAAGATGAAATATCTTGATTCAGATGCAGACCAAGATGTTGCGCGTAACTGTTTGTGCGAACTGAACAAGTCGGGTGCACTGGCGCGACCGCCATACAAGTGGGCGATAGAAGTGCGAAACAAAATTTTAGAAATGATAAAAGATAAATAATAAAAAGACCCGGGGTTCGGGTCTTTTTATTTTTCAAATGATGATTTGTTTGGAAAACGCTCGGCCATAAAACGTCTGTTGTTTTCCAAGATTGTTTCATCTGTATCACAGGAATCGTTGATGCAGAATATTGGTGCGCGCAAAATAGCCTTGCGTGCGGATGCGGTATCTGTGCAAAATACAGGCGAATTTCTTATCTGCAGGGCAAAAATTGTATTGTATATTGCATCGATGATTTTATGACGTGTGAATTTACGTGCACGACTGTGGATAAATTGGGCGCGGCCGTGGACAAAATCGTACAAGTTAAATACCCAGCGCTGTAATTCTGTGCCGGTGCGGAATTTGTTATAAATCTGTGCGCTAATTTTTGGTCCGATTTTTTTATGTTTTTTGCATTCAATCATAGATGATTTTATGTATGGGTCGACACAATGCGAAGGACGACATTTGTACATTTTTATGCCAAAAAGATTATCAATTAATTGTGCTGATAAAATCAAGGTCTGTTCGTATTCATTAGCGTGTTGTTTCCATTGTTCGATATTTTTGTGATGATTGGACATGCGACTAAAACGAACGCGTGCGCGACCGCAATGATCAAAGAAATAGCGCGGTGTTAATGCACGGTTGAAAAACAAATCATCGTTCATTAACAGAAAGTGTTCAGATAATCCCGGTATGTTTGATACGCACATTTCAATAGAATTTGAATTAAATGTCGGCAGGGCATCGGATGGAAAAATCTGTTCATGTGGAACAATTGTTATTTTAGGATGTTTTGTGTTTAACCATTTTGGAATTTGACCAAAGCCTGTGATGATATAAATATGATTTACCCATGGAACAAATTGTTCAACACTGCGCAGTGAGTATAGCAATTCGCCGTTGTCGCGCCAGCGAGCATCTGAGGCAGAGTCGTTATGAACAGGTTTTTCACCCTTTATAATTTCCAGCCATTTATCTTTCTGGGCGCGCCATTTTTTGTCGCCACCATCAACCCACAGGTAAACTAAATCTATTTTCATTATTATAAATCCTTGGCTTTTAAATTTTTGATTTTTTAAATCTTTCTGGAATTTTTACAACAACTTTTAAACCCAACATATTTGGTTTATTAATGGCATATGGCGCACGAATAAAACGTTGTATGTTACGGGCAATTTTTATCCACCTTTCCCCACGGGCAGGACGATTTGTTACATCGTTGATTGTACCGTTACCACGACGTTTTAGATGGTTTACCCAATCTTCGCCACGTTTGGCAGCCTTAGCAATTAGCATGTCCATATCAACCGCACCAAAATGCAACAGGTATAAATTTTTATCAATGTGAAAATTATGATTCTTGACCCGATGAAATCCAGAGCCCCATGTAACAGGTTCGTTTAACACAACAGGCTTGGTATATCGTGTAGAAATAAATGCGTATTCACGTTGTGACAAAAATGATTTTGTTGTGTCCAGTGGCTTTTCATGTTTCATGTGCTGACCAACGTCCAGCCCTAAACCAGATAAAGTTGTATTAATCTTTTTATTTGATAAATATTCACGTAATGAAATGCCTAAATCTGGGTCGATAATTAAAAATTCATCACAATCACAGCCGATAACAATGTCATATTCTTGGAATAATTTTTTTGCAAGGTCTGACATTAAACCAATGCGGTATTTGTCGCCCGCGGCGCGTGACATATCAGTGTGGGGTAATTTTGTGACGTGTGATGCACCCGCGTTTTCAGGAATAGTCTGGTCCAGGCCGTCCAGATATATATACAGGTTTTCATACCCCAGTTCTTGGCCATAATATTTTATCCAGCGTGATAAAAAGAATTCGTCATTGCGTGCCATTGTGATGGCAGCGATGCGTTTTAATTTCTTTTGTGTCATATGCCTTCGTTCCTTAGTTTATAAATTGTGTATGTTATATTTCGCCACAAAATTTTAAATGGATTACGGGTTAATATTTTTGAAATATGATCATCGCCGTATACACGACGTGCGCATTTTAAAATAATATCACGTGTGTTGGGGTCGATATGTCTTAGAACGTATGATATTTGTCGACCCAATGCACCGTTGTGACGCGAAAATGCAAGCTTTTTTACAAATGGCATTTTCTTCTTAAAAAAATATTTAACACGGTTGTATATCGAACGACGTGGCGCAGAATAAAGTGCATCCCATGATAAGTCGCGCTCAATCAATCGTTTGGTAAAGCCGTGTTCGTAAAGCGTTGTAACGCGCCCCTTGTTTTCTTGGTGGCATACGGATTGTATAAATTCTTTAAACCAATCGGACATAAATACAGACGGGCGCATCCCAATAAACCACGATTGAATATGTGGGGATATGTGATGTGGATTCTTTACCAAACCAAATGCATCATTGTGACCGGATTCCATCTTTTTAAAGTACGGGGCAAGATCAAAAAATGGACCATACATGGAATCGTTTACAAGATAAACAAAGTCATAAGTTTTTAAATCCAGGTTTTCACATGCCCAGTTATATGCGCGTTTATATGAACCAAAGTCATATTCATTGTGACGTGTTGCCATCGCAAATATCGCAATGTTGTTTAACTTGTTTAATTCTGATTCAGAACAATCAGAATCCATACACACGACAATATCGCCGAATTTCTTTAATGCGTTTGTGTACATTATCAACGAATCATCAATTAATCCGTGTTTGTCGTATCCTGCAAATAAAAATAAGCGTTTTGTCATATTTGATATTGTATACTGTAAAAGTATAAAAGGCTATGAATATTTTTCTTAATAAAAAATGCCCGTTTGGGCATTATTTTATAGGTGGAAAACAGTCGCCACCGGATTTCGGACAACATGCGAAAATAGTATTTCCCATGTCTTTGAATATTTCATCGCCACAGCAACCGTATTTATTTGGTTTTGTTCCGTCGGCGCAAAGTCCGGATTCAATATTTTCAATCCGTTGTTCGTCGGTTAATTCTGGCGCGGGTTCTGATTCAGATGCAGGTGCTGCATCTTCAACAGTTACTGCCATTGGCGGAAAGCAATCACCCCCAGTTTCAGGACAACAATTAAATCCCAGTTCGCCCATGTCAGTGTATTTTTCCCCTGGGCAACAACCGTTTTTATCCGGCGTTTCACATGTTTTATCAGTGTCGGTGTCTTTGTCAGATTTTGATTCAGATTCATCTGATGAAAGTGGCAGACGACGTGCATTTTTAGCAGCAACACCACGTGCACCGGCACGTTTTTGACATAAACTGCGTTGTTGTTGTTTCAGTTTGGTTAATGCATCAATTGTATCCGTATCGGGTTCGGTAATTGCAGATAATTCTGCGATTTCAGTAGCGATTTGGTCGCAAGATTTGCGTTCGGCAATGTTTGACGTTGCGGCCAGTTCTGCGGCAACCGCAGCGGTGGCAAAGCCAGCGACCATTGATGCAAAGGCCAGTTTATAAATTTTCATTTATTGCTCGTTTATTATTTTTTCGACTTCTAAGATAAAATCAATCGCAGGATTTGTTAATTTCTTTGCTGTTTCAAAAATTTCTTCGGCTGCGGCCTGCATATTTAAACGTTTGTATGTTTCAACAACTTCTATTGTTTCGTATTGGTCAAATTCATCATCTTCTAGGGCGCGGGCAATAGCCAGTTCCTGTTTTGCCATGTCATGATATTTTTGTGCGTTTTCAGCGCAACCGCGTTCGGACAAGTTTGCAAAGATTTTTGCACGAACAATGCGTTCATCAGCGCCGGTTTCTGGGCCACCATATGGCAGGCGTTCCAACAAAGATTCTTCGATTAATACACATGTTTGTTTTGTTTCTGGTGTAGGCTGTGGTTCTGCAAATGGTACAGGGGCGGCAGTTTCAGATGCGTGCGCGACATTTGCGACATGATTTGGTTTGTTACCAATTCCCAATCCAACCATTATTCCACATGCGAACAATGCCACAAATGCCAACGTTCCCCAAAAGCGCTGGGCAGGGGTGTGAACGATGCGATACGTAGTTGTTGGTTTTTGTTTAGATGCTCTGGTTTGTTTTTTCATTGCTCTCTCCATTTTTTTATTTGTTAACTATATTATGCCACAATTCCATCGCGAATTGTAATAATTTTATCAGCGCGCTGGGCCAAGGTCATATCGTGTGTCACGAATAACATTGCCATTTTGTTTTTACGAACCAAATCCAGCAACAGGTCAAACACAGTCATTGCGTGGTTTGGATCTAGGTTTCCGGTTGGTTCGTCTGCCAACAGGATATCAGGATTATTTGCCAACGCGCGTGCGACAGCGGTGCGCTGTTGTTCGCCACCAGACATTTGCCCGGGCAGGTGGCCGGCACGATGGGCGACATTTGCCGCACGTAATAATTTTAATGCACGTGCATGTGCATCAGTTTCGTTCATGCCATTGGCCAGCATTGGCAATGTTACATTTTCAAGTGCTGTAAAATCAGACAGCAGGTTATGCTTTTGATATACGAACCCAAGTTTTTTGCGACGAATTTGTGTACGCATGTCTTCGTCCATTTTTTGGACAGATGCGCCATTAATCATAATGCTGCCGGATGTTGGTCGGTCAAGCAGGCCAACGCATTGCAGTAATGTTGATTTGCCAGAACCCGATGCGCCGACCAATGCGATGATTTCGCCACGGTGCAGGTCAAATCCACCACCACGCAATATGTGAAGGGGTTGTCCGCCTTCGATAAATGTCTTTTTGATGTCGCGAACCGACATAACAATGTCGCCGGTTTGGATTTTTGATAAAGAATTTAATATACTGCTCATTTATTCATGTCCGTGTGGTTTTCGTGCGTTTTCGATTTGTTGAATTTGTTGTTCGGATTTTACAAAGTCATCACGATGTTGTGGTGCAATAACATGTCCAATTCGAATAAAGTTTAGTTGTTCGTCGTTTTGGTCTTGTATAGATTGTGCCTCGGTTCTGTTTAGATAATATTTTATGTCATCTGGTGAAAAACCAAAAACAGCACCGTGGACAAAATTCATGTTTGCGATTTCTTGGTATTGTTCAGGTGTTAAAAATTTGTTATTTTTTTTAATGTCATCAATTTTTTCAGGTGTGACATGGATGTCTTTTAGTTCTGGGTTCAGACGCTTTAGTTCGTCAATATAATATTTCATTTTATCGGCCCATTGGGATTTGTAGGTCAGAATATAGTTTTCAACATCTTGGATTTGTTCGCGGGTATATTCTTTTATTACTTTGCGATGTTCTGGGCGCAAATCGTTAATGTTATCCCATTGGCGCAACATATCACCCGCCTGAAATGATTGAAAACTATACATATAGTCATAGCGCATCAACAATTCATAACGTGACATGTTGTCTGGGAATTTATATTCATAGAATATTTTATGTGGTGGTGTGATGCCGTATGATTTATAACGTTCATCCGCGGCCTTGGCAGATAATGTATCGTTTCCCCAAGTGGCATTAAATGATTCTAGAACAAATTTATTAAATAATAATTCGGTTTGTTTTTTATTCATTGCGTAATACCTCAACCGGGTCTGTGTTGGCGGCTTTCCATGCAGGGTAAAGGGTTGCTAAAAATGATAATGCAATTGCTAATACGGCGATGCCTGCAACACTGCTTAATTCAAGTTTTGATGGCAATTCCGACAGGTAATATAATTCAGCCGGAAATAAATCACGTCCGGTTAACATCTGGACAAACTGACGTATGGGCTCGATATAAATAGCAATCAGTACACCAAATATAGTTCCGAAAAATGTTCCAATTACACCAATCGATGTGCCAGACAGGATAAATATCCGCATCATTGATTTACGTGATACACCAAATGTGCGCAAGACTGCAATGTCTTTGTTTTTGTCTTTGACTAACATAACCAGGGACGAGATTATATTAAATGCCGCTACAATTACAATCAGCATTAATATCAAAAACATTACATTTGATTCAACCTGAAGCGCACCAACAAAACCACGATTTAATTCGCGCCAATCACGTACGACAAATCCATCTGGTAATAATTCCAGTAATGATTTTTGGACGGCGGTGGTGTCTTCGGGATTGTCTAGGAACAGGTCTATATGTGTTACTGCGTTACCGATATTTAAGTATTTTTGGGCTGTTTCCAATGGCATAAATATGTATCCTGAATCATATTCGTACATCCCCATAAAGAAAGACGACATAACCGGATATGACATAATGCGTGGCATAGACCCAAATGGTGTTGGTGTTGCGGCGTTGGCCGACACCAATGAAATATTATCGCCCATTGTTACACGAAGTGCGCGTGTAAGTGATGCGCCCGCCACCAATTCGCCGTCTTGGATTGCGTCCAGTGGTTTGCCGTAAATTCGTGTTCCAGAATTTGTTTTTTTCTGTAAATCACTCATACGAATACCGCGTATCATTGCGCCGGTATTATTGCCACCGGCGGTGGCCATAACCTGGCCTTCGGCAATGGGGACAATAGCGGTTGTGTGTGTGGATACGATTTTGTTCTGGTTCATTTTATCGATTAAGAAATCAAAATCTGATATTGCGCCATCTTGGTGATATACAACAACGTGACCGTTCATGCCAATTATGCGCCCCAACAGGGTATCATGAAATCCGCCCATTACAGACATTACAACAATTAATGTTGCAACCCCTAACATGATGCCAATTAATGAAACCCATGATATAACAGAACCAAAACCGCGACGTTTCGCGCCAAGATATCTGAATGCTATTTTTCGTTCCAGTTTTGAAAACATTTTTTACCTTTATTCACTTAGAAATGCACGTAACGCATCGCCCGCCAATGGTGTTAGTGCATTGTCTGGGATTTTTGCAGCGTCTACGATTGAAATCAGACGTGGTGACATAAATACAACCAATTCTGCAAATGGACTGATTAAAGTTTCCGGTGTCGTTACGAACGAGTGTGTCGGAATACCAACGATTACATAGTTGTCGCCAACACTGGTTGGGATATCAAATGATGATAATTCGCCATTGCTGGTGCGCAGAACGATTTTTGCATCGATTTTTTCGCGTCCCGCATAGTCGCCATAGACGGCCGTTGCACCAATAACCAGGTCTGTTTCCAAACGTTCTTCTTTGCTGCATTGGCCAATATCAAAGCGCGATTGCCAGCCGTTTGGGATTACAAATTGTCCCTGGGATATTAAAACAACATTTGCCTGTTGTGACAAGAATTCTTGTAGCGTTTTTGTGTTGATTTCAGAACTGGTCACCAAAGCGCGACCAACGACACCTGGGATTGACATTTTTATATTGTTTTCACCAAATGCGGGTAATAAATTCATCCAGACAATTGGATTGTCTGTGCGTGGGTATACGCGATATACATCAACGTCCCAGCCAATCATGTATTTTTTAGATGCAATATCAGATATGATTTTTGCAACTTCGCGTTCGGTTTGATAGTTGCCTTCGAAAGTGACTGTTTTGTCGTCCCAGTTGACAAGCAGGTTGCGCATATCTGCACCATGCATTGCGTCCAAAAGTGCCATGATAATACTTTCGTTTTTTGGCATTTTTATCAGCCATTTTCCACGGTGGGTTAAATGGATTTCGCCAAATGCTTCGTCATAAGAATAATATGCATGTCCCATTTTTGCCATTAATTCAACCGCATCAGATAGGTCGCCAGATGAAATCGTGCCGGTTATGCGTTCAATCATTTCGCCGTCTTCGATAACTGAAATATCTGTGCCGTCTAGTAATTTATCCAATGCCTGTTTAACGGTTAATTTTTTAAATTCGTAATCAGAAACCTGAAGCTGGGGCAGGGGGTCACCCGTTTCCAAGCGAACGATTTCTATTTTTTCTTCGGGAACAACAGAAACGATGTTTTGATTGTTCCAATCAACATTGCAACGTTTTGGTAAATCTATTGAAAAACGGCGCGCTGTATCAGTAGTCAGTGCCGCTTTCTTTGGAAAAATAGGAACAGAATTTTCATCAATTACCAATGTATCAACAACAGTTATATTATCATATAGTGGTTGTTGTGCCTGTTTATTTTGATTTGTACAGCCCGACACCAGGCACATCCCCAATATCGTAAATGTAAAATATGTTAAATATTTGTTAATGATTTTCATAATGTCCCCTTTCCCCACTAGATATTCATTAGTTTTTCAAATTCAGCCAATGTCATTTCATGGATTGGCTTTTGTGTTGGTGTAATTAAATCGCGTACGTGATTTAATTGTTCTTCGAAACGGTTTACCAATGCGACAATTTCAGATGAAATGTTTGGGTTGGCCTTAATCAATCGGTGGCCATATTCAACAACAAATTCCAGAACATCCGCCGCATAAAAGCGTCCAACGTAGTTTTCCATTGCAATGCCGCCTTTTTGGACGCAAATGGCGGACATTAACATTGCTGTCTGGTTATAATAATTTGCAAATTTTATAAAGTTTTGAACACTAAGTGCCATATATAAATTCCTTTGTCCTTTTAAGACATTATAAAAACTATTGCCCCATAAACGCAAATGAATTATAATAAAAATATGAGAATAAAATTCCTTTTTGTTTTATGTACTGTATTTTTGTTGGGGGGGTGTGCATCACCCAACCGGGGCAGTATTGATGATGCAACAATCTTGAACTGGGAAAATGAGGCGGTTACAACCGAACAATTTGTGCGCGATCATAAATCATGCCTGGGGATTAATGAGCCGTCTTATATGCCACGTTCGCGCATTGCAAAGTTGCTGTCGCCAAATCAAAGCTCGCTAATGCCGGATTGGGATGGGCTGTGGGTGACATTTCAATCAAATGAATACAAAGATGTAGGTCAGCGGGCATTGTTGTCTGTGCCACGTAATCAGTCGTCAAAAACGGTTGGAGCATATCGCAGATGTATGTTCCGACGGGGATATTTGTTACGGGCAATGTAATTTTTATAGGATATTAGGTAAGGGACATGAAATTAAATTTTATGTCTCTTGTTTTTTATGATATAATGGTGGGCATGAAGCGTTCTATCTGGTTTTGGGTGTGTTTTGTGGTTGCCATAGTTATGGCGATATATTTTTCAACCCGTATTATAATGGTGGGTATGGGGCGTGGCAAACTGGCCCAGGTGCACAGTGTGTCGATTGTGACGGATTCGCGCGATGCTGATATGGATGCAATGCGTGCGGCGGCGGGTGGATTGGTTCGAAATGCGTATCGGGTGGATTTGGATGCGTTAAATGCGCGGATTGCGGCGGTGCCGGGGGTGAAAAAGTCTGCTGTGCGCAGATTACCAAATGGAAATTTAGCCGTGCGGGCAGATATGTATCGTGCTGTGGCCCAGTGGTCTGATGGTGAAAATTATTTCCCGTTGTCTGCAGATGGCACGGTTGTAAATACCCCAAGTCCTACGCGTGATATAGGGGCGGTGGTTTTTGTAGGTGTTTTGCCAGATGATATATCTGATATAACGGCGGCGGCGCGAAACATGGTGTCAGATGTTAGCCATATGGAGTGGATAGAGGGACGTCGATGGAATCTGATTACAATGGGTGGAATTACGGTTATGTTGCCCGAACAGAATCCTGTGCAGGCGATAAGTACGTTGATTTCACTGAACCAAAATCATGGTTTGCTGGCCAAAAAGATTAAGGTCATAGATATGCGTGATGATGCGCGCATATTGGTTAAATAATATTGATGCGGATGTGCAGACAATGAATATGATGGATTCTTGTTTTTTGTGTCTTGATATTGGCACGTCGGGTGTCCGGGGTATTGCGCATCATGTAAAATCAGGCAGTCTTGCAAAATCTGCGATTTTTTCCATAGACAGTTTTGATACAATTTTTGCAATTAAATCAGTTGTTTCTGCGCTGGAAAAACAAATTGGACGAAATCTGGATACGGCGTATGTAACGGGTAATCTGGGGCCATCTGTTTTTCAGGCCGTGGTTAAAAGTACAACATGGTCAGGAGAGCATAAAATTAACCAATCTGATATTCGTAACCAGATTTCTCAGATTGCGCCACCAAATGAATTTCATCCAATTCATATTGTTCCATTGGCATATAGTCGACCGGGGGCGCGGGATATGCTGAACCCGGTGGGCTCTGTGGATCGTCAGTTGATGTCTATATTTGGGGCGATTTTTTATCGCTTGGACAGATTGGATAATATGCATTCGCTGATGCATCATGCGTATATTGAACCACTTGCGTTCTTTGATCCGCAATTTGTACAAAATGCCGCATTTCGTAATAAAAAACAAAATACACTGTTCATAGATTTTGGGGCGGAATTTACGTCTGCATCAATTTGGACAGACCGGGGGCCGGTCTGGCATATAAAGATTCCAGTTGGCGGTACAAAAATTACAAATGATATTGCAGCCGCATTTAATATTGATTTTGATGCCGCAGACAGAATTAAACGATCGGTTGCAGATTTAATCCCAAAAGAAATGGATCGATTTACGCCGGCTGATACTGCGTATGGTTTTTCACGCGGTGATGTAAATGATATTGTGTTGCCAATAATACTGGATGTGGTTGGTAAAATTCGTGATGCCGGGGCAGGGGCATTGGAAAAATATCATCCAGCCCGAATTGTGCTAACAGGTGGCGGCTCAGAAATGGGTGGTATACGCGATTTAATTGAAAATACATTTGCAATACCAACAGAGGTTATGAGTGGGGATGCCACTGTGCGGGCATTGTCAAAGTATGTGTGGGATATGTTTGCCACCAAGCGTCAGGCTTATTTAGCGCGCCGTGAAAAAATATATTCGGGGCTGGACAGTATTGGGCGATTGTTTCGGGGTAAAAAGAAAATTCAAAAACCGAAATTTATTCCTATTTTGCCCAGTTCATTGTGCTTTAATATGAAACGGGCCGAAACGTATAGTTTGTTCAAAGCGGGCGGCATATCGATGATTCATGTCGATGTGATGGATGGTTTCTATGTCGACAAGGTCGCAGGCAGCATCGATTTTATTAAATTTATCAGGTCGCATACGGATGCACATTTACACGTTCATTTAATGACAGAAGGGCCGGCGGTATGGGCGGCGGATGCGGTGGCGGCGGGCGCAGATACGGTTATATTGTCGACCAATACGTCGGGCGTGCGTAATGCGGTGCGTGTGGTAAAGGGGGCGGGCAAACGTGTGGGAATTGCGTTGCATCCGGATTCATCTGTAAAAATATTAAAAGATGTTTTGCGTGACCTGGACGAGGTTATGGTTATGACGGTTGTGCCAGGCGCGGCAGGTCAAGATTTTAGACCAGATTGTTTGCACAAGATTTCTGTACTGGCGGCGACACGTAAAAAGTATGGGTTGAAATTTTTGATTTCTGTTGATGGCGGGATTAATGATAAAACCGCACAAATGTGCTGGAACGCTGGGGCGGATTTGTTGGTTAGTGGTTCTTATTTAGCGAACAGTCCAGATTTCCCATTGGCGGTGCAAAGTTTGTTAAAACGTGAATAAATAAATACTTGATTTTGTATGTAAATAATATATAATCGTAAAGCTTTGAATTTGTTGCGGGCATAGTACAAAGGCTAGTATGCAAGCCTTCCAAGCTTGAAATGCGGGTTCGATTCCCGCTGCCCGCACCAAAAAACATTTTATATGTTTTTTGGACAGATTGGGCGTGCGCCGGAGTTGGAGAGCCGGGGCAGACTGTAAATCTGTTGGCTTAAGCCTGAGCTGGTTCGAATCCAGCCACTCCCACCACTAAAAATAAATGGTCGCTGAAAGGCGGCCATTTATTTTTAGTGTGTTGTGGCTTATGGATTTGAAACATGCAATCGAAAGATTGCAGGTTCGACAATGAGTAAGCGAGAACAAGCAGTGCGCAGTTCGAGTGCTAACGAATGCCCCGCAGGACATTTGTCCGAGGGAATCAGCCACTCCCACCAGAAACAAACACCCCCGTGTGGGGTGTTTTTTAAAACATCCGGACGATTTCAAGCATTGCCTGGTGCGTGTGGTGGTCGTATGCTGGGATATTTGATTCTTGGATGGTGTATGTGTAACTGATTGCGGGGATAAAATTATACAGGTTTATATAACTGTTATAAATACGGGTATAAATTTGATAGATATTATCGTGGCGGGTTGTGTGATGAAATTTATTGTCTATGACAAATGTGCCGGATGTATGATATTCGCTGTGTGAATACATGGCGTTTATATAGAAATTAAATCCGTATGGAATCTTGTAAAAATATCCAATGGCAATGCGCCCCGTATCAGAACCCAAGGCTGGTATTGCTGTTTCATTGTGTGATATGGCGGCGGTAAATGAAATAAAACTGTGATTGTTCAGATAGTATTTAGGATGAATATAAAACGTCCAATCAAATCCAGATAATATATTATTTATATGTTCGTCATGATAATGGTTGTGTTTTATGTCCAGGGCGGTGTCTGTAAATAATCTGGATGGAAACTGCAATGTGCCACCAATGCGTGCGCCGTACGATGTGTTATAAAGGTGGTTGTTATAAAAGCGTGTGCCAAAAGATGGCTGAATAAAAATATCGCCGTTGGAAAATATATAGCGCGGTCCGATTGCAAAATGTGTGGAATAATCTGTGGGGATATCGTTAGACGTGTTTAATACAGCACCACCAAATGTTGTGCGCAGGCCCAGGTTTTTATAAATATTCGCATAATAATTTAATGCGCCGTTTATGTTTAGTCCAAATCCAGATGGGTTGTATCTAAGCTCTGAGCATATGGGGCCGTTTGGTGTGTTTATACATTCGTATCGGTTTGAAGGACTGTAATTAATGCTGCTGTCGGGGATTGCGCCGATACCAAATTCTGTATCCCATTTTTTATTGTGACGAATTTCTGATAAATATTTGTTTGTGGTGTTTTTTATTGTGTCTGGGGTATCGCATTGGGCGGTTATAAATTCAAAGTTATATTGTGCAGCAGAATACTGGTGTGCATTAAAATAGAGTTTGGCAAGTTCATATCGTGTGTTCCAATCGGACGGTGTTTTGCGTACAATGTTGGAATATGTTGCGATACTGTCAGATGCGTAAATCGTACGGGAAAATAATAAAAAAGTACTAAAAATAAGAAAGAGTTTTTGCATGTCCAGATACCATATTTTATATGGCATCAGGTGGCATAGCAAAAGGATGTTATTCTTCTATCTCGACTTCTTCGATATATTTTCGATTTACAGATTCTAGTTTTACCGGTGTGTATTCAGCGGCGGTTATGGTTTCTGTATCATTTGCGGCTGGGACGACGGTTATGATATTAGTAGGCGCGACAACCGGGGCTGCATTTTTATTTTTGCCAAGTGTTTTTGACGAATATTTTCCCATCAAGCGTTCTGGAATACGGATATAATCGTTTGGTGTTATTCCGTCACTTTGCAATTCAATTGCGTTGGCTGGGGTAACATTGCGCTGTTCAATATTATAAATTGGTTTTATAAAGTTCGTTGCAGCCGGAATTATATCCGCGGTTGTTCCATCGCCATTTAATTTTACAATGCGTAATGCACGTTCGTTATCACCATTTGGTTTAAGGCGGAATAGGCCGTCTGTGCCGATATAACCACTGGGGTCAAGCAGGTATGCCGCATTAGATTTGTTTGATTTCATCATACCGACTGCTATATTTGTCGCGTCGTATCCAAATGTCGCCAGACGTGATGGGGGGGTGCTGGTTATGGTTTGGTATGTTGTGACAAATGCTTCGTTAGGTGCAGGCAGGGTTGCGTATTTTGCGCCCGTCATTGTTATGTCGGATGCAATGTCTGTGCCGTCCCATAATGCAGAGCCGTATAATTTTGCATCGCGTGATGAAATACCAAAATAGCGCATAAAGGATGCTAGCTTTTTTGTGTCTTCTGCATCGCCTAGGAACAAAATTGCATTATATGGAACAGGGCCAAGCGTATCTGTGCGGGAAATTTTTTCCAATTGCATGTTCAGGCTTGAATATTCCAATGCGGTTAATTGTTCGTTGGTTAAAATGTCCGATAAAATTTCGCGGGCGCGTGTGTTGGCGGCGGCACGTGCGGTGTTCATAGATGCATTTTTAGCCGTGTCTTTGATGGATGTTGCGTTGCCAGCATCGTAATAAAACAGACCTGCGACCGGGACATTGTAAATTTCAGCCGCCTTGGTCGCGGTTCCAGCCATTAGTTTTCCAGATGTGCTGTTGGGGGCCATTATGATAAATGACTTAACACCGTTAGATGGCATCAGGCTAACAATTGTTTCAACTGAATTTGTTGGCATTAATGCCATTGTCATAACACCGTTGCCGACGGCGGTGGCATCTGATGTAAACGACAGAGCAGGTATGTCCAATGGCTTTGTGTCGCGCAGGATTCGTGCGTTGTCGGCAAAAACAGGCCCAATGATGACGTCTGGTTTTGTGGCCAGTGCACCATTAATTGCATCAGATGCGTTGGTTGCGGTGTCAAAAAATGATACAGATATGTTTTTGTTGTTCTGTTCCAAGATTGCTGTTGTTACGGATGTTTGTATCGTTTTTCCAATTGCAGAATTTTTTCCGCTTGTTGGCAAAAGTACTGCGATTTTGTGTTGTGTGTCATCAGATTCCAGTGTGCCGTACATATCCATTTGGCGACCGTATTGTATGGCGGTCGGCTTGCCAACGATGGATGTGTCATATCCATCAGACCATGTGCCATCGGGTGCGGTTGTTGCGCAACCAGCCAGCAAAGCAATTAAACCTAAAAATTTTAAAAAATTATTCATATACATTGAAAAATCCATTTTATTTTGTATCATTTTACTATAAAAGGATTTTTAATGCAATCAGGGCTTTATATTGTTGGAACACCAATTGGAAATTTATCTGATATGTCGCCACGCGCGATAGAGGTTTTGCAAAATGTAGATTTAGTCGCCGCCGAAGATACACGTGTGTTTGGAAAGTTGGCTGCACACTTTGATATTAAAACAAAACGCGTTTCGTGTCACGAGCATAATGAGCGCGATGTTGTTGATGGCTTGATTGAAAAAATTCAAATGGGTCAATCGATTGCTGTTGTGACCGATGCGGGTATGCCGGGGGTAAGTGATCCGGGATTTCGTATTGTGCGTGCAGCACGTGCGGCGGGTGTGGATGTCTTTGTTGTGCCGGGGCCAACGGCGGTAATTAGTGCACTGGTATTGTCTGGATTTCCAACCGACCGATTTACGTTCTGTGGTTTTTTTGATGACAAGAAGCTGCGGGATGATAATAAAATCCGCCATACGATTGTTTACTATGAAAGCCCAAATCGCATTATGAAAACAATCGCAGAATTTGCACGTGTTATGCCAGAGCGTCAGATTGCAATTGTACGTGAAATTACCAAAATTCACGAAGAGACTATAATTGGATATCCCGCAGATTTAATGCGTATAGAGCCACCACGTGGTGAAATTGTTATTGTTGTTGGACCAGCGCCAGATAGAAAAATGACGGATGATGAAATTTCTGAAATTGTAAACGATGTTGTTGGCGTGCGTACAAAAAGTGCCGCCGCAGAATTAGCCGCGCGCAGCGGGATTTCAAAAAAAGAAGCGTATAAACGTTTGCTGAACCAGGGGGGTGACAATGATTAAGTTTGTGGGTAGTTTTGAAACGGTTAAATCCCTGCCACGGACGCAATTTGCAGAATATGCATTTATTGGTCGCAGTAACGTTGGTAAATCGTCCTTGATTAATGCGGTTGTTGGTGCACCAATCGCACGCACGTCTAATACACCGGGGCGTACACAAAGCATAAATATGTTTAATATAGATGACCGGATTATGATTGTTGATTTGCCGGGGTATGGATATGCACGTGTGTCGCGGGCGGATGCTATGCGGTGGTTGCAAAGACTTGAAGAATATTTATTAACACGTCGTCAATTAAAGCAATTGTTTATATTGATTGATTCACGAATTGGTGTGCGGGATTCAGATCTGGATTTGATGGATTTTTGTGATGCAAATGCAATTCGATATCAAATCGTTTATACGAAAAAAGATAAAAAAGTTCGTGAAGTCAACCAAACAAAAATTTCACACACAGATCATGGGGCAATGGTGCCAGAAATACTGGAAACATCGGCAGAAAAGAAAACAGGTCTTGAACCAATAAAGGCTATAATTGGCATTAAATAAAAATATCTTTTGTGCGACAAATCCAGCCCGGATGATGGATGCCTTATTTCATATAATGGATACGTCGGGGGTGGATATGCGCGATATGCTGATATTCTTGCCCAGTCGGCGTGCGTTGCGCAGTGTCGAAATGGCATTGGTCAAACGTGCTGGACGTGCGGTGATTTTGCCGCATTTGGTTGCCTTGGGCGAAGGGATTGATGAACCCGAATTTATGGATACAGATACTGGTCCAGATATTATTTCAAATATGGAACGTGTTGTTGTTGCAGCGCGTTTGTTGATGGCAGATGCAAATATAAAAAATCTGGTGACGGCATTGCCGGTTGCGCGTGATTTGGTGCGTATGTGTGACTATATGGAAAATGAAGGTGTTGATGCCGCGACAATCGATTGGGATGCGTTGGTGGATGAAAAATATGCCACTCATTTTAAAGATAAAGCACAAATGTTGAGCATAATGTCACGGGTAATGTGCGAGTTTGCTGATGGACGTGTAACCCAGACACAAAAAAGAAACAGCGATATTCGTGCATGGTGTGGTGTGCTGGATAAATATAAATTGGTTGTTGTGTGTGGTTCAACCGCCAGTGTTCCCGCCACCGCAGATTTAATGGCGGCGATTGCAAAGATGCCCCAGGGACGTATTATTTTATCTGGTAAAATTGATGGGCGGTTGGCGGATTTTGCGCTGGATACAAATCCATATAATTCAGAATATAAATTCTTGGAACGTGTTGGGTGTGCGCCCACAGATGTTGTACAGATTGATGTGGGAAAATCTGCGATTGATTTTATGAATTATGCATTTGGAAATAATCCATCCGAATATGTAAGGGATAAGAATATTAATCATTGTCATCTTGTCTTGTCGCCAACCGAAGCGGTTGAAGCGGCGGCGGTTGCAGAAATCGCTGCACGTGCATTAGTGCAAAAAAAATCGGTGTTGGTTATAACGCCCGATGCCGCAGGAAACCAGCGTATAGCGGCGGCGATGCGTGCGCGTGGAATTGCATCTGATTCGTCGGGTGGTGTTTCTGGAAATATGACGGGGGTGGGGCGCGCGATATTAAATTTATTTGATTCCTGGGTCGAAGGTGGCGCAGACACGTTTGATAAGTTATACGCAAAAAATAAATGTGATTTATTTGAAACGGTTGCGGAAATAGTTGCGACGTATTCTGATTCTTTTGAACCGCAATTTGTAGTGGGCGATATTCCAGAAATTTGGGAAAAAATTCGTGATTTGTCACGTGCCTTGAATTCGGCGGGGGTGCAATTAAATACTGCGGATGCGCGCGCATTTATTGCAGATGCAATATCGTCGGTATCGGTGCGCAGTAGCCCAGATGCAGATGCGCATGTTGTAATATTGGGTACAATTGAATCACGTATGCAAACCGCAGATGTCGTTATTCTGACGGGGTTAAATGAAGGGATGTTTCCAGCCCGTGGATATGAAAATGCATGGTTGCCACGACGAATTTCACAACAGATTGGTATTCCGTCCAGTAATCGCAAGGTGTCGTTACAATCGTTGGACTTTATGAATTTGTCGTGCGGTGGTGATGTGTACTGGTTGCGTTCGGCTGTGTCGGGGGGTGTTCAAACCACAGAATCCAGATTTATATCACGTGTGGTTGCGCGTGGTGGCGCGTTTGATTCAGATGCCGGAATTGATATTATTAATTCTGTGCTGGAACGCGATAACCCAGAACCCAATGGGTTGGATTATTCTGCACCGCAGCTTGATACGCCGGATTGGTCGGATGTTTATGTCACAGAACTGGAATTATTAATTCATAATCCATATGCGTTTTATGTGAAGCATATTTTGCGTTTGCGTGTATTGGATGATTGGTGGATTGGCCCAGATGCACGTACGTTTGGAAATTTAATACACGATGTGATTGAAAAAGCAGATGATTTAAATCCAGATGTCTTGGTTGCACAAATGGATGCGCGCGCACGTGAATTAATTGGTGAAAAAAGTGTGATGTTCCATTTTTGGCATAAAAGGTTTGTGGAAATTGCACCGGTGGTATCGCAAGTGTTGGGCGCTATTTCAAACCCTTATCATGAAATAGGGGGGCGGATAAAATTTCCAGTTGGTAATTCATATCGTAATATTCGGGCGCGGGCGGATTTGGTCTGGGGTGATGGTGTAATGGATTTTAAGACGGGTACACCGCCAAATAAATCGCAACTGGAAAAAGGTAATATGCCACAATTGCCATTAGAAGCATTAATGCTAAAATCGGGTGGATTTGAATTGCCACCAGATGTGCGGGTTTCGGCAACGCCTGTGATGATGTTTTTACAAATGAAAAATGGGGATGTAAGGGCAATCCCATATGATTGTGACACAACGGAAGTGATGATTCGTGCTGCAACAGACAAAGTCACAGAATTATTCAATGTTTATACAATTGGAAATGCACCATATGAATATCGTGAAACGGGGGATGATAAATATAAAGTCTATGATGATTTAGCAAGAGTTAAAGATTAAAAAAATCCTGTAAAATACAGGATTTTTTTGTTGTTTAGTTATCGACGACCGCCACCCATTGGACTGCGCATCTGCATTTGGTTGCCAGATGACATAGTTTTTGCGCCAACACGACCGGTAATGATTTTGTCGCCCATTTGGATTTCATCAGAAATAATTTCTGTTTCGGTTGCGGTACTTAATCCTTTTTCATATGGAATTATGATGATTTCATTATCACGCATTAACGCCATATGTGTTTTTGGTGTTGCGCCATTGATTATTGAATCATCAACAATTTCTTTGAAGGTACGGACCAGAAATGCAGAGTTTGCAGCCTTCCATACATTTTGTTTTTCGGAAATAATAATTGTTACAAATGCAGTCATGCCGGGTTTTAATCGCAGGTCTGTGTTATCTACGTCGATTACAACGGTGTAAACAACAACGTTCGATGTTACTGTTGGGGACAAGCGAACCTGGCGGACGCGTCCTTCGAATGTTTCGGTTGGGTATGCATCAACGGTAAAGGTTACAGGTTGCCCATCGGTAATTACACCAATATCTGCTTCGGATACAGATGTTTCGATTTGCATTTTTGTTAAATCTTCGGCGATTTCAAAAAGGTCTGGGGTCTGGAACGATGCGGCGACGGTTTGGCCGACGTCCACCTTGCGCGAGATGACAGTACCATTAACTGGGGATGTAATGGTTGCGTACCCCAGATTTGTTACTGCGCGGTCATATGTTGATTGAGCGCGTTTTACGGATGCTTCGGCTTGATTATATGACGTTTCGGATTGCTCCATTTCAACACGTGAAATAAAATCTTCGCTGAATAAGTATTTGTTACGTTCGTATTCACTTTTTGCGAAATCGCGTTGTGAAATGGCACTGTCAAGTGAAGCGCGGGCTTCATCAACAGATGCTTGAAGTACAGATGGTTCAATCGTCAACAAGACGTCACCTTTTTCAACGGTTGAATTGAAATCAACGTACAGGTTGTCAATTGTCCCAGATACCTGAGATCCAACATTGACTGTATTAACAGGTTGGATTTCGCCGGTGGCGGTTACAACCTGGCGCAGGTCGCCACGCGATATATTTACCATTGAATATTCGGCGCGTTTATTTTCATCACCGCCAAAGATGAAAAATCCACCCAGTGTCGCCACAATCAATATCATTATCCACCAGCGTTTGCGCCATAACCACGACAATAACCGTTTATACCAAGGGCGCTTTTTTTCGGATGCTTGGACTAATTTTTTCTTATTCACTTTCTTTGCCATTGTTTTCGTCCTTTTCTAGTTCGGCTTGAATTTCACCAATTGATAAAGCAACCGCCGCGCGTTTCGTAAATAAATCATAACGTGCAGCATTGTGTTGTTTTTGTGCGTCTAATAATTCAGATTGTACAGTTTGCCAATCCAACATAGTTGCGCGCCCAACCCGATACATCCCAGATGTGACACGTTCTGATTCGGTTGCTGATTTTAACAATGATTCTGTTTGGGTTAAAACCTTTTGTGCGGTTTTATAGTTTTGATATGCAGTAAATATGTCCAGTGTCGCGTTATCATTTGTTGCGCGTTCGGTTTCAATTGCGCGTTCATAGTTTGCGTTTGCACTGCGTATGCCGTACATATTTGCAAAGCCTGCAAAGATTGGCATTGATGCGCGGATGCCGATGCTGCCACTGATTTCGTCCATGCCTGCGCCATATGTTTCGGATGGACGGTTGTTCCATGATAATGAACCCGACGCAGAAATAGACGGCAGATTCTTTAAAAATGCGCTGTTACGGCGATGCCATGCGGCATCTTTGTTTGCTGTTGCGCGTAATAAATCAGGGCGCTTGGCACGGGCGATTTCAAATAATTCGTCCAGTGATTGTGTTTCGCCCGGTGTGCCGATTTCCGATGGTAAATCTGCGATTTTTAATTCGTCATCTGCGGAAAATGACAGTTGGGTCAATAATTTACCCTTAGCAATTTCACGATTGTTTTTTGCGCGCTCTAAATCCAATTCACGGCTGGCCAATGTGGTGTCTGCTTTTAAGACATCTGCTTTGGCAACAGAACCGGCCTTGAATTTCTTGGATGCCATGTCTTGTGCTGTTTTAGCGACCGAAAGTAATTTTTCCGCAGACTTTACGTCTGCATCTGCATTTAATAATGAATAGTATGAGCCAATTAAACCATAAATATAGTTTTGAACCGTTTCATCATAATCAAATCCCGCAGCCTGCCAGGCATAGATTAACTGCTTCTGGTCGGATAAACGTTTGCCAAAATCAAATATTAAATATGATGCAGAAAGAGATGCGCCATACGACCAGTCCCCCCATTGTTGGTTGCGATAGGGCAATGATGCGTTTGCGCCGGCACTAATGTTTGGTAAATAGTTTGCATAACCCGCATTTTTTGAAAAACGTGATGATTCATATGCTAAATATGATGCCGTTGTTTGTGGGTTGCGACATAATCCTAGTTCAATAACCGCTGGTAAATTCAGGGTTTCAGATGGTGCATGTGTCAATGTCGCACAATTATCCGTCCCGCCAAATGCGTAAAATGGCACTAATAAAAATGCTAAAAAGGACAGTTTTCTCATATAAATTCTCTCTCTTTGACTGTGTCTTTCTTATTTTATATATTTTTATGTTGAATTACAATTTTTTTTTGCGTAATATGCACACACACGGTTAAGGCTTGGTGGCAGAGTGGTTATGCAGAGGACTGCAAATCCTTGGATGCCGGTTCGATTCCGACCCAAGCCTCCAAATAAAAAATGTCCGCTTGTCGGGCATTTTTTGTT
Source organism: Candidatus Enterousia sp. (assembly GCA_045546155.1). Taxonomy (GTDB): domain Bacteria; phylum Pseudomonadota; class Alphaproteobacteria; order Rs-D84; family Rs-D84; genus Enterousia. Next base: position 80,559 of record JAZQCG010000005.1, on the reverse strand, counting down.
TGGAAAATTGATAGAGATATCGAACCGGCCCGGTTCGCATACGAGCCGAGATTTGTCGTGTGCAATATGTGCACGCACACGACGAATCCGTGCGAGTGGTGAGTCAAGTTGCGTTTAGCAACGGTCGCCAACGGCGATGTGAACATTCCGACCCAAGCCTCCAAATAAAAAAGCACCCCTTTGCGGGTGTTTTTTTGTTTCTTGTTTGTAATGCTTTTATTTATTATGATTGCAATCATGATAAATACATTAACACTGACAGATTTTAGAAATCATGTGGGCGGCCGAATAAATACAATGGGGCGCGCAAATGTTATTATTACTGGCCCAAATGGGGCAGGCAAGACCGCTATATTAGAGGCGGTATCAATGTTGTCAGGTGACCGGGGGATGCGTGGGGCAGATATGCGCGATATTGCGCGATTCGGTGGACTGGGAAATTTTGCAGTGTTTGCAACATTGGCGGACGAATCGGATATTGCGATTACTTTTAATGCGGGTGATGCCAATCGTCGTGCAAAGATAGATGGGGATGCTGCACCATTGACTGAGCTGGGGAAATATTTGCGGATTGTTTGGTTAACACCACGTGAAGATAGGCTGTTTGTTGACGCGGCATCCGAGCGGCGTGCTTTTTTTGACCGCTTAACCGGTGCGTTTGATGTGTCGCATACGGGGCGGGTGGCGCGTTTTAGTAAATTATTGTCAGAACGTGCATTTGCATTGAAATCGGGGGCGGATGCGCATTGGCTGGATGCGTTGGATATGCAAATTGCGGGTGCGGCAGTGGCGGTCGCAACGGCGCGTATTCAATATGCGGGTGAATTAAATTATTTTTTGTCGCGCTGTGCAGTGTCGGTTGCAGGAAAGATAGAACAAATGCTGATTGACGGCTTGTCGGCAGGTGATGCAGAACGGTCGTATTTAGAATATCTGAAAAATACGCGTGAATTGGTTGGCGATAAAATGGTTTTAGATGGACCGCATAAATCAGATTTTGGTGTCTTTAATAATGAATTGCAATTGCCTGCGCATTTGACCAGTACTGGCCAGCAGAAAACAATATTGTTGGATTTAATATTGGCGCATGCAAAATTAATTCATGTAAAAACAGGAAGCCAGCCGTTGATTTTATTGGATGAAGCAGCAGCGCACCTGGATGTAAATGCACGGGCAAATCTGTTTAAAGAATTGGCGCAAACCAACGCCCAGGTTTGGGCAACTGGTATCGATGCAAATGTTTTTAAAGATGTGCCAAATGCTGTATTTGTTGCTTGCGAAGGTGGGCAAATAAATAATATACTTGTGGGCGAGGTATAAAATGGCACGTATTGATTATCAAACATTGTTGGACAACGCGTTAAAGTCAGTTGTCAAAGATGCATTAATTCATGCCCAGGTAAATGGGCTGGGGGATGGAACGCATTTTTTTATCACGTTCAAGACACGTGACCCAGGGGTTGTTTTGCCGGATTTCTTGCGTATGCGGTATCCTGATATTATGACAATTGTGTTGCAATATTCTTATAATAATTTAAATGTGTCGGAACGTGAATTCGGGGTTCAGTTGACATTTGATGGGCGGCCGTTCTTTATTCGTGTGCCGTTTTCTGCGCTGGTTGAATTCAAAGATCCGTCGGTTGATTTTATGTTGTCTTTTCATCCAAAGAATCAGGTTGCACCGGATAATGATATGGAATTACCATTGGACGAAAAGCCAGGCTCTGTACCCGATGATAAACGCGTTGTGTCGTTGGATGAGTTTAGAAAAAACAAGAAATAAAAATTGCCCACATGGGCAATTTTTATTTGTCGGATAATTTTATTATAAATGCTTTTTCGCCATTTGGTGCGGCGGTTTCGATGCCATTATATGTTTGAACAATCTTTTTTATATTATTAAGTGATATTATATTGTTTGCATCGCATGTTATTAATAATGATTTCATACCCAATTTTTTTGCCATGTCTATGCGCAGTTTTAAGCTGTCGCGACCATATCCACGACCGCGCATCGATGGTAATATTTCCACAGATGTATTCCCGCCACGGTGTAATAATTCGGGGGTGTTTCCAAGGCGCAAAGAGCATACGCCAACAAAATTATCATTATCCATTAACCACCAGGTTTTTGTAGGCAGCCATCCGTCGTGCGAATTTATTTTATGTTCGTCATCGTGTAGTTTTTGAAAATATCCATCCCAATCATTGTTTTTATGTGCATAGACCAGGCGCTTGACATCGTTGGTTTGAAATTTGCCTGTGTCTGAGGCAAATTGATTAATGTGCGGACTGATGATGTGCACCAGGTCGGGACTTGGCACAACAAGGCGTAGCATTTTTATTCCTTTAACGTAATCATAAGACCACAGTGGTCGGTTGGTTTTTCCGCCAGACGTGGTTCAATATTTATTTCACAATTTTTTACCATGTTCATTGCGGTGGTATTGCACAGGAAGTAATCCAGTCGCAGTCCTTGCTTGTTCCCAACAGTGTCACGACCGCGATAGCCATACCATGTGTAATCAATTTCGTCTGGGTGCAGGGCGCGCCATGCATCAATCCATCCCATGTTTAGCCATTGGTTCATTATGTCGCGTGCTGCGGGGGCAGAAATTGCAATGCCTTCGTAATTCTTGGGCTTCCAGATGTCGCGATCTTCGATTGCAACGTTAAAATCGCCGCCGATGATAACGGCTTCTGGTGAATTGGTGTATTGTGATATGTATTTTGTAAATGCGTTCATCCATTCTAGTTTATATGGAAACTTAGGCGATTCAACCGTGTCGCCATTTGGCATGTATACATTTATAATGCGTATGTGACCGTCTATTACACATTCAAGAAAACGTGCGTTTACATCCGCATATGTTGGCAGGCCACATGTCACATCTTCGATAGAATATTTGGAAAATACTGCAACGCCGTTCCATGATTTTTGTCCGAATACTTTTACATTATATCCGTATTCATCAAACAGGTTATGTGGAAACATTGCGTTTTCTACTTTTATTTCTTGGACCATGATTACATCGTATTCGCCACTGCGTAAAATGTCCAAGAAACTTTGCGCATGCGCGCGAATACTGTTGATATTAAGTGTTAAAATTTTCATGTTTGCTTTCCTGTTATTCTTAGGTATAATAACGTCAGTCCAATATAAAAACAACAAGGAAATTTTTGATATGAATATGTACAAATTACTGGAACAGACCGCGGCAAAATATCCAGATAATTTATATCTGGTCCGCGAAAATGTTACGTACAAGGATTTTGTAGAATTGGTTAAAGCACGTGCCACGTCACTGGACAAGGCGGGTGTTAAGAAGGGTGATGTTGTTGGTGTTTTATCCCATAATATTCCAGAGTTTCCAATAACCATGTTTGCTTTGTGGTATTTGGGGGCAACGGTATTGTTGTTGGATACAAATCTGACACCATATGAATATGACAATATGGCAGAAATCACAAATTGCAAAATGGTTTGTGCAGAAAAGTCTTTTGTCTATAAAACTGATAAATTTAAATTCTATGAAATCACCAAGAAAGACGGCAAGGTTAATCCAGATTTAAAACCTGCTGCAATAGAAACGTTGGATGTGGCGACAATGTCGTTTACGTCGGGTTCAACCGGTACACCAAAGGTCGTTCCATTGACGCACTTTAATTTGACTGAATGTGCGAATTCGTTGGAAGATATGGCGGCTTGGTTCAAGTCAGGTGATTATCTGTATGGATTTTTGCCAATGTACCATGTTTTTGGTTTTGCAGTTGAAATCTTGGCTACGTTGCATTTTGGTGCGGGCGTTATATTACAGCCAACGGTTAATCCAAAAGAAATTATGGCGGACTTTAAAAAATTCCGTCCCCAGGTTATCCCGGCTGTTCCACGCTTGTGGGAAGTGTTCCGTAACAAAATTATCGATAATGTAAAAGCCCAGAAAAAATGGTGGCTGGTATCGTTTGTTTTGAAGTATGGCAAAAAATTAGAAAAAATTGGCCTGGGCGCACTGGTGCGCAAGGTTCAAAAACCAATTCTGGAAGTGTTTGGTGGTCGTGCGCGCTTGCTGGTGGCGGGTGGCGCTGCAACCAAGCCAGAGGTTGAAACATTTTATGAACGTTTAGGTCTGACATTTATCCAAGGTTATGGTTTAACAGAAACCGTTGGACCAATCTGTATTTCAAAACCAACAAAAAAGCGTTTCCCGTTTGCCTTTGGTGGACCAACCCAAAATAACGAATGTGAAATTCGTGATAAAAACGAAGAAGGCGTTGGTGTGCTGTGGGTGCGTGGTCACCAGGTGTTTGGTGGATACATGAATAACCCAGGTGTTAATTCCGAAGTGTTCGATGAACGCGGATTCTTTAACACGGGTGACATGGTGTCTATGGATAAAAACGGCGAACTACACTTTGCGGGTCGTAAAAAGCAAGTAATTGTTTTGGACAGTGGTAAAAATGTTTATCCAGACGAACTGGAAGGGATGTTTATCACAATCCCAGGTGTAAAAAATGTCGCTGTGTTTGAACATGTTGTCAAAGGCAAGACAGTTACATATGGCGTATTTAGTGTAGAACCAAGCATGACAATGGAAAAATTGTCTGCGGCGGTTGCGGCGGCAAATAAAAAAGTTGCCAGCTATAAATGGGTAACCCATTTTGCAATGACAACAGAAGATTTGCCATTGACCAGTACACAAAAGGTTAAACACCATGTTGTACGTCAGAATTTGATTGATGGTAAATATCCAGATAAACACGAATAAAAATATAATTCGTTTAAAAGCAAATCGGGCATCATTGCACAGATGCCCGATTTAATTTTGTTATGGTTTAGGTGTGTAAAAAAACCGCCATGTGGCGGTTTTTAAGTACACAGTAAAACATTATGCGGCGGCGGTGAATACTTTTTGAACGTCGTCGTTCGCATCCAGTGCATCAACCAATTTTTCAATTTTTGCATATGCTTCGTCATCTAAATCCATTGGCATGTTTGGAATCCAGGTTAATTCAGCCTGTTCTGGTTCGCCAAGTTTATCAGACAAGAATTTCTGGGCGTTGATGAAGTCTTCGGGTTTTGTTGTGATGATAAAGCCTTCTTCGCTTGTTTCCAGGTTGTCTGCATTTGCATCCATGATGATTTCCATCATTTCATCTTCGGTTTTGCCGATTGATGCAGGATACATAATTTGACCGGCACGTGTGAACATAAATACAACACTGCCTTCTTCGCCCATGTTTCCACCATTTTTAGCAAATATATTACGGATTTCTGGAACAGTACGACGTGGATTGTCTGTTAACGCTTCAACAATAACAGGAACAGCGCCTGGGCCATATCCTTCGTATCTTACTGCTTCGTAGTTTTCGGTGTTTGCACCGGATGCCTTTTCAATTGCGCGTTTAATGTTGTCGTTTGGCATTGAATTTTTGCGTGCTGTTAAAATAGCTAAACGCAGGCGAGGGTTGTTGTCTGGATTTTTGTCGCCCAGTTTTGCCGCCATTGTGATTTCACGTGCCAGCTTTGTAAACAGACCGCTGCGTGCTGCGTCGGCTGCGCCTTTTTTGTGCTGAATATTATGCCATTTACTGTGTCCACTCATATTTGACCTTTTTATTTAATTAGATTAAAATTACCCCAAAAGGATAACAGATGATTGGCAAATTGCAAGGCATAGTTGACTATATCGGTGATGGATATGTAATTTTATTGGTGCATGGCGTCGGGTACAAGGTGCATACAGCAGAATATTTAACCCATAAATCTACGGTGGAACTGTGGATTGAAACCGTTGTGCGCGAAGATTCTATACGATTGTTCGGGTTTACGTCGTTAAATGCCCAGAATCTGTTTAACATGTTGACGGGTGTGTCGGGTGTTGGGCCCAAGGTTGCAATGACTATATTGGGAACAATTAGTACAGATATGTTAATGTCCGCGATTGCAACGGGGGATGCAAAGACCATTTCAACCGCCCCAGGGGTTGGTAAAAAGGTGGCTGAAAAAATCATCGTAGAACTAAAAAATAAAATCGGTGGGGTGTCGGCAACATTGTTTGCCCCAGGGGCTGGTGGCGCGTCGGGGACTTCGTCGGCGTTGCCAGATTTGTTAATGGCACTGGAAGCATTGGGGTATCGTCGTCTGGATATAATTGATATGGCGCAGAAATTGGTTGCTGCAAATCCGGCGGCGGATGTGTCGGCATTGGTGCCAATGGCATTAAAAGAAATAAGTGGTAATAAATAAGATGAATAACAACGATACTATTTTTGCTTTATCAAGTGGACATGGAAAATCTGGTGTTGCGGTTGTGCGTATATCAGGTGAAGGACTGCAGGACATATTTGCAAAATTTGTAAATAAATCTGGGGTTGTGCCACGTCGTGCGTATTTTACAAATTTGTGTGATAAAGCAGGTGATTTAATTGATCAATGTTTAGCTATTTATTTCCCAGCCCCGCACAGTTTTACCGGCGAAGATGTTATTGAATTGCATACCCATGGTGCGCCGGCGGTGATTAATGCGGTGTTTGAATATTTGTCGTCATTAAATATGCGTATGGCGACCCCAGGCGAATTTTCACGTCGCGCATTTTATAATAACAAGATGGATTTGGCGGATGTTGATGGTTTGGCGGCACTGTTGGATGCGCAAACTGATAATCAGCGTAAGCATGCGTTGCGCTCTATGTTGGGACGCGACAGTGATATTTATAACACTTGGCGTGCGCAGATGGTTGAAATATCTGCGTTTGCAGCAGCAATGCTGGATTACAGTCCTGATGATTTGCCGGCTAATATTGGTGATACAATTATGGCGCGGACAAAAAAACTGTATGATGAAATTGGTGTGGCGTTACGTGGTTATCGTGTGGCACGTGCGATTCGTGGCGGGATAAATATCGCGTTGGCGGGGGTAACAAATGTGGGAAAATCATCAATATTTAATTATTTAGTTGGTTCAAATCGTGCAATTGTGTCGGATGTTGCGGGAACGACACGTGATGTGGTGTCCGCGACAATCGATATTGATGGGTATATGGTGAATTTATCAGATACAGCCGGAATTCGTGAAACGACGGATGAAATTGAATCGATTGGCATTGAACGAACCAAGAACGAAATAGAAAATTCAGATATTATTATTCGTGTCTATACGCATGAAACCCTGGCAGAGGGCGATTTTAGCCAAAATGAAATTGTTGTTGTAAATAAGTCTGATGTGTTGAAAACACGTTCGTGCAAAAATGCAATTTATACATCGGCACGTACAGGCGATGGTATGCAAGATTTAATGAATATTATTCGTCAAAAAATTCATGAAATGTTTGATGGACGTGAATCTGATTTATCAATAAATGCACGTACCAAATCATTATTGGAATCGGCATATTCAGAATTAGAAAGTGCTATTGCGGCGGGTGGTAATTATGATATTTTTGCAGAACATACACGTCGTGCGGCGGATGCGATTGGAAAAATTTTAGGGGCAATTACAGCCAATGAAATACTGGATATGACATTTGGACAATTGTGTTTAGGAAAATAAATTACCCGCCAATTGGCGGGTGTTTTTATTCTTCGATATGTTTCTTTAACTTCTTGCGGGTGTTGCTGTCTAATTCCTTTTTGCGCAGGCGAATTGTAGCAGGTGTGACCTCTACCAATTCGTCGTCCAGGATATAAGACAGGGCTTCTTCTAATGAAATGCGGCGTGGTGGGGCCAAGAATAATTTTTCATCAGCGGTCACCGAACGCATGTTGGTTAATTCTTTACCTTTAATCGGGTTTACTTCCAGGTCGTTTTCTTTGCTGTGTTCGCCGATAATCATACCGGAATAAACCTCGGTCTGGGGGTCGATGAATAATGTTCCACGTGGTTGCAGGTTAAACAGTGCGTATGTCGCAGCCGAACCTTTTTCCATTGATACAAGAACACCTGGGCGATATTGCTGAATTGGACCACGGTATTCGCCGTATTCTGCAAATACGCGATTCATAATGCCTGTGCCACGTGTGTCTGTGCGGAATTCAGACAAGTATCCAATCAGACCGCGTGATGGCGCTGAAAATACGATACGGGTTTTGCCGTTGCCAGATGCCTTCATTTCAGTAATTGTTGCACGACGTTTAGTCATTTTTTCAATTACAACACCACTGAATTCATCGTCTACGTCAATAACTACGTCTTCGATTGGTTCAAGGCGATTGCCATTTTCATCGGTGTGCATAACGACGCGTGGACGGGAAACGGACAGTTCAAATCCTTCACGGCGCATTGTTTCAATTAAAATCCCCAATTGTAATTCGCCACGACCAGAAACTTCAAAAGCTTCGTTGTTTTCACTTTGTTCAACTTTTAATGCGATATTAGTTTCGGCTTCTTTGAACAGGCGTTCGCCAATCATACGGGATGTTAATTTTTTACCGCTTTTCCCCGCCAACGGTGATGTGTTTACAAAGAACGTCATTGTCAGGGTTGGTGGATCAATTGGCATTGCAGGGATTGGTTCAGTAACACTTGGGTCACACAGGGTGTCAGATACGGTTGCCTTAGAAAATCCAGCTACAACGACAATGTCACCGGCGGATGCAGTGTCGCGTGAGATCTTTTCAACACCACGGTGTTCAATGATTTTTGTAATTTTTGCGTTTTCGATAAATTCGCCGTTCATGTTGATGGCTTTGACTGATTGACCAACGCGAACAGTGCCGGATTCGATTTTTCCGGTCAAGATGCGACCAACGTATGGATCAGCTTCCAAGGTCGTTGCCAGCATTGTAAATGGCGCATCCAGTTGGCAACGTGTTCCGTTGCAATCGGGGGCCGGTACATGGTCAACAATTAACTGGAACAGGGGGGTTAAATCCTTGCGCTCGTCATTCAGGTCGCGAACCGCCCAACCGTCACGCCCAACCGAATACAAGTATGGGAAATCAAGTTGGGAATCCGTTGCCCCCAATTTATCAAACAAATCAAATGTTTCAGATAAAACTTCGTCTGGGCGGGCGTCACTACGGTCGATTTTGTTGATACATACAATCGGACGCAGCCCCAGTTTTAATGCCTTGGATAATACGAATTTAGTTTGTGGCAGTGGGCCTTCGGAACTGTCAACCAACAGTACAACCCCATCAACCATGGATAAAATGCGTTCTACTTCGCCACCAAAGTCAGCGTGTCCCGGTGTGTCTACAATGTTAATCTTGTATTCGCCCCATTGGATTGATGTAGGCTTGGCTGAAATTGTAATCCCACGTTCGCGTTCGATGTCGCCGCTGTCCATGACGCGGTCGTCAATATGTTCGTTGTCGCGGAATGTGCCCGCCTGTTTCAGCATGTTGTCAACCAATGTTGTTTTTCCGTGGTCAACGTGCGCAATAATTGCAATGTTGCGAATTTTCATTTGTATTATCCTTAGATTTTTGTGTCGGCTGATAATTTTATATGAAAAAATCCAAATATCAAGAATTTATATCAAAAATATTGACTTTTGTGTGTTTTTGTCTATATTTATAAATGTGGGTTTGATTGAAACCAAAGGAGTTTGAAATGAAGAAAAATTTGTTAATGAAGCGTCCTGGGTTAAATGGGCGTAGTGGCGAATGGACAGATTTTATTTATGCGCAGATGAAAATTGCGCTGTTTAACTATTACTATTTTATTCGCGCAGATTTGAAAAAACGTTGGAAAAATCTGACTAAAGAAGAACGTCGTGAAGCGGCTGGGGGATTGCGTTATCTGGAAAATGTTTTTAATAATCCGGCTGCGTACTTTTCGCGTGCCGCGACACAGGATGTGTGGAACAACCGTGCGGTTGAATATGCAAAATCCAAAGGAATTGGGGTTGTGGATTCGTTTTACATTGTGCATGGGCCACGTGAACAGTTTATTGAAAATGTAAAAAATGCATGCTATTCACACGAACTATACAGCGATTTGTACAAATTGGCAGGGTTGATGCAAAATTGGGAATATGATAGAACTTCTTTGCAATTATATATTCGTGAAAATTCTGATAAATTCGCAAAAGAAATCGTTAATGTGGCACGTAAAACACAAAAAATTGTAGATATTATGGAATCAAATCCATTGGTGCGTCCGTTGAAACAAATGGTGCATAATTTTCAACGTTAAAAAAACCCCGGCATTGCCGGGATTTTTTATTAGTGTTTGCCACCGATTTTGGTGCGTCCACCCATTAACGGTTGTAAACATTTTGGAATATTTACCGAGCCGTCTGGGTTCTGGTGGTTTTCAATTACCGGTACAATCGCACGTGGCAGGGCAATCCCTGTGTTATTCAAAGTTGCACAGAATTGAAGCGAACCGTCCGCAGCGCGGTAACGCGTGTTGGTGCGACGGGCCTGGAATTGTCCAATCGATGAACAAGAGCCTAATTCGCGATATGCGCCTTCGCTTGGGAACCAGGCTTCGACGTCGTGCATTTTTACCTTGTTAAATCCCATGTCGCCGGTACAGGCTTCGATTACGCGGTATGGTAATTCCAAATCTGCCATTACTTCGCACAGGTTGTTTAGCAAATGTTCGTGCATTTCGTCTGATTGTTCTGGGGTGCAGTATATGTATTGTTCAACCTTGTTAAATTGATGTATACGCACGATTCCGCGGGTGTCGCGACCAGCAGCACCGGCTTCTTTGCGGAAACATGGCGAAAATCCTGCGTATTTAATCGGCAGGTCTTTTTCGTTCAATACTTCGTTTTCATGCAGGGAATTTAAGATAATTTCCGCCGTCCCCGCCAGGCATCGGTCGGTGTCCGTCAGCATGAATACATCGTTTGCCATAACCGATGGGTCAGAACCCATAAAGTGCCCCGCATTAAAGATTGTTTGTGGTTTTGTAATTGATGGACAGTTTACAAATGTGAATCCTTTGCCCATTAATTTTTGCAGAACGTATGTTTGTATGGCCAGTTCCAGTTCGGCCGCTTCGCCAAACAGGGCATATGTGCGTGTGCCGCAAATGCTAGCAATTTTTTCAGGTTTCCACCATCCGTTCATTTCCAGCAAATCCCATTGTGCGCGTGGGGTGAAATCAAATTCACGTGGGGTGCCGATGCGACGAACCTCAACATTATCAGCATCGCTTTTGCCAAATGGGACGGTTTCAGCAGGAATCTGGGGGACGCGATGCAATAAGTCATCCAGTTCGGATTCGCGTGTGGCCAATTCCGCCATGTCTGCTGCGATTTCGTTTGCGATTTCTTTGCTGCGTGCAATCAGTGGTGCGCGGTCAGTGGCAGTTGGAATTTCGCGTGTGATTTTATTTTTTTCAGCAGTTTTTGTTTGTGTAATTGTTTTCAGTTCACGTACGCGCGCATCCAGTTCCAAGATTTTATCAGTATTATCGACGATGCCCTTTAATTCGCATGCGCGTTTAACGGTCGCTGGGTTTTCACGAATAAATTTAATATCCAACATATTTTATCCCCTTATGGATTGGTTTAATTGTTTGTTATTGTATGCAAAATTATGAAAAAGTACACAGATAAATTATTCCCCCAACGGGGATGATGAAGAACTAAAAAATACAAATTCGTGTTTCATATTGTTTTCATTATATGACGATTTGTGCATGGATGCAATAAAATTTCCATGTATATTTAATACATGATGAAAATATTGGTAGACACATGGTGGATAAGCCTGTATAATTACATGGATTGTTAAGGAATCTAAACGGTGGTTTAGATTCGGCAAAGATTCCTATTAAAATCCCCTGTTTTCCGCGGTATTTTGTTCGGTGTTTTATGCCGAAACTAAACCACCGTTTGGATTCGGCACAAAAGGAACGAGGGGAAAATGCAGAAAACCGCCAAAAATATTAGTTTATCAGTTGCCGGAATGATGGTTGCGGTGCCGGCGGGCGCAGATATTGCATCAATTGATTATGTTCAACGTTGGGTTCAAAACCAAAGCCCGATTCCTGCGGGTTCTGTGATTTCGGGGTATGCATCGGGGTCGTATGGGTCGTATCTGTTGGCGGGGTCGACCGTTGGTGGCCCGTACAGCGGCGTGTCGATTTCAGATTTGGCATCGAAAATTCCAGGTTCTAAGATTACAGGGTATGCGCCGTTGACAGGTTTTAGTTCTACTGGCTATGCATATGGTGGTTGGTCTGTGTTGGTTGGATCTGGGTCGGGTGGTCCATATGGATATGTGGGTATGCCTGATTTGATAGGCTTTTTAGGGAAGAATCTGGGGTCGTTTTGTAGTATTGGCTATGGTTCGGAACAGTATTTTATTATGGGTGACTATAGAGGTGGATTGAGACAAGTGGCTGGTTCTCACGTGGGGATGACCTATGGGTCAATGTGGGGGTCGTATATGGTTTTCAATAGTAAGTCTGGAATCGGTAGTAGTCCATATGTATTGATGGGGTCTTCGTCTTATGGTAGTGCTGGTTGGGTGCAGGTAAGTGGAAGTGGTAATAATAGTGATGGCTTGACGTCGTATTTGTTCAGAGGGAATGGAACTGGCAAAATAACCCATGTTTTGGCAGCCGGTTATGGTTCTACCGGACAAGTTCCATCCTATCATAGTGTAAATACTCTGGGTACTGTTATTGGTACGGTAGAAGGAAGTCAGGTTAAAATTGAACAGACCACAACCGCCGAAGAATTACAGAAAAATACTGGTACGATTTATTTCCCGGTTGTGCAAAACGGTACGATTTACGGCGTGACCTTAAATGATTTCTATATTTTGATGAACGCCCAGTTCTAAGGGCGTCGGGACATTCATACATGAATGGGCAACAGAGAGAACAAACATAAAAAAGGATATGGTATGAAAATTTTAATTGTTAATTCTTTCCCAGATTATATGAACGTTCGTGACGAAGATGTTAAATGGATTGAATCTGATTTGGCGGGTGATGCCGATGTGGTTAACCTGGGCGATATTACCGATGAAATGGCCGAAAAAAATTATGATACGGTGGTATCTTTTAACTGTGTCAATATTTTTCATCCAGAAATTTCCAAGGTTCAGGTAAATGCACAAAAAATCGCAAAAATACTGGAAAATGTTAAGCCGGAAAATCGCGTAATTTACAACCGTGACCGATACTTTAACGGACGCGAGGTTTTACCACAATGCGTATTCGGGCGTATGTTGCATACACATAAAACACGCGTGTTGATTACAATCCCATGTTTTGAACGTGTGTGCAAAGAAACACTGAAATCTATATTTACATTAATTATCCCAGAAAATGTAGAGGCTGACTTTAACTATCAACAGGGATATACCGTGGTCCAGGCCCGCAATCGCCAAGTGTTCGAAACATTGGCCGGGGAATATGATTATACACTGTTCGTGGATTCAGATGTGATTTTGCCACAACATTTGCTGGTTAATCTGATGCGGGCAAATGCGGATTTAGCAACAGGGTGGTATATCAAAAAAATACCAAATGGACCAAAAATTTCAGAAATTTATGCGCGCAAGCGTTTTAGTGAAGAACTGGAAAATGTTATGGAAGAAGAATTAGTCAAATGGGCGGGTGGGACGCCTGTGCCAATTGGGGGATGCGGATTCGGATGCACGTTGGTTAAAAATTCAGTATTCCATGCAATGAAGGAATTCGAAGGTAACTGGTTCGAATATGTCGAAGGTAAAAAAGACGATAAATTCTATATCTGTTCCGAAGATTTAAAATTCTGTGAACGTATGCGGAATTTGAATATGACACTGGTATGTGATGCGTCACTGCGTTGTTTCCATGTGGGGCAAATGCTGTTTTAGGGTTTGATTATTTATTTTCTATGTGTTAATCTGTGCCCGTGTTAATGAAAGGGAAAGGTTTTGTTATGTCTGATACATTTGTAATGTATGATGTTATTATTTTGGGGTCGGGCCCGGCGGGGTTGACGGCGGCGCTGTATGCGGGACGTGCAAATAAAAAGACTATCGTTTTAGGTGGTGATCGTTTGGGCGGTCAAATGGCGGGTATCGCAACACTGGAAAACTATCCAGGATGGCGCGGGTCTGGGATGGAATTGGCCGAATTTATGAAAGGTCAGGCTGAATCATTTGGCGCAGAGGTTGTGTTTGTATCTGCAAAAAGTATTGATGGCGATGCAGAATCGGGCTTTAACGTATTGGGCGATAATGGAAAACATTATGTTGGTAAAACCGTCATCATTGCAACCGGCGCATCACCACGTAAACTGGAAATAGAAGGCGCACGTGAATTAATGGGGCGGGGCGTTTCATATTGCGCAACGTGCGATGGATTCTTTTATAGTTACAAAGATGTTATCGTTATGGGTGGCGGAAACAGTGCGCTGAACGATGCACTGTATCTGGCAGATTTGGCAAAGACCGTTAAAATCGTTTACCGCAAGGGGGCATTTACCCGGGCCGAGGCTGTATTGCGTGAACGCGTAGCGCAACGTGAAAATATCGAGTGTTTGTTTAATACAGACCTGGCAAAAATCGCAGAAAAGCCAGGTGACCCAGACGGTCGATTAATCGTTACAACCACAGATGGCGCACAGATTGAAACGGATGGTTTGTTTGTTGCCATTGGACACGAAGCGAATACAGATTTCTTGAGCGAAGATATTGCGCGCGATAATATGGGACGCCTTAGCCCATGTCAGATGCCGGCGGGCATCTTTGTCGCGGGTGATGTTCATTCAGAATTAAAGATGCAGATTGCGACGGCCGTTGGTACGGGGTGCAGTGCCGCAATGGATGCAATCGCATATTTGAATAAGCAATAATAAATGCCAACCGGTTCATCTGTGGCGGTTTTGACAAGTTCATGTAACAATTTGTACACTACACTTGTCAAAACCACCACATGTGGCACATTTGTTCAATTACTTTTGTTTTTGTCCCCCCCAGCTTTGTGCCGGGGGACTTTTTATTTATCTAAGTATTTGCAGAATAGTAAACAATTGGCTATAATATATATGTCACGATGATTTTATCGTGATGGGGCGTAGAAACCTCACTCAAGCGATGGAATATAAACCTGTGTTGAAAAACATTGTGGGGGCGTATTCTGTTGAAAGACTCCTGATATTTGCGTCAGGAGGGTTGCGAATATATTGAATAAGCACGCAATACTTGAGATTGTTTCTAACCTCCTGACCACTCGAATTTATTCGGTGGTTTTTGTTTTTTCGCGAATAAACAAAAAGGAGTGAAACAGATGAAAAAACTTTTAACTTTAACCGCGGTGGGTGCGTTGCTTGCCACGCCGGCGTTGGCGGTACAAAAATGCGTGGCGTTGAACGACGAACCAGATATGACATGGTGTTACAATGGTGGAACTAATTTTGGTGATGTTAATTGGGGTAATGCGTGTGATGTATTCACCGGTACAACTATAAGTGTATCTGGTGTTTCGGCCTGTTCTGATCAACCCGATGGTGAACCAATTAGCTGGTTAACTGTATCAGATAATGCGACAGATAACATATATTGTTGGTGTATGATGACTGAACCTGCGGTATCGAAGTGGGTGTTTGCTGGTAAAAATACTGCAAACTGCCTATACAGTTGCGGGTACACCTGTGCGGAATATTTTGCGGATACGGATTTAGAATTACGATCTGCGATATTATTGAACCTGGTTAATTAAAGGGTAGTGCTAATGAAACGAATTATATTTTTTCTTATGTGTGTGCCGATTTTGGCGCACGCCGCCGCACCAAGTGTCAGTTGTCCATCGGGTTATATCGCAATTGACATGCCGGACACAATAATTGCAACATCATGCCCCAGTGGCTATGTTTCCGTTGGCACGGCGGAATCGTGCCTGGTATCCAATCCCGCGGGGTCGTGCATAATGTATGCGCCGGTGGGGATGTCATATACAGACGATACTGGTACATACGAATTTACAGAGGCGTGCCCAATGTCATAGTAAAAATCCCCCAGTTTTTTTGCTGGGGGATTTTTACTTTTTTCCAAAATGCTTCTTTAATATTTCATATGCGGTGGAAATACGCGCAAATTCGGTGGCGGCATTTTTCTTGTCATCTGCGGTGTCGGGGTGGTACTTTTTCGCCAGTGCGCGGTATTTAACACCAACGTCACGCCATGTGGCGGATATTCCCAAATCAAATACCTTTAATGATGATACGACATTGGTTGGTAATTTACTTTTTGCGGGCATTTTATCAAATTTAGATCGGCCTGTGATAAAATCATTGATAAAGCGTGCATAATCGTTGGCATCCGTGTTGGCGGTGTCTTTGTCCTTTAATGGTGCGCCAAATGTTTGACGTTCCCAATCGTCTTCGATTTCGTCGGGTGTCATATCTGCGTAATAATTCCAATTCTTGTTATATTCGGCGGCGTGTTCTGGGCAAAAAAACCAGTAATCACGCAAATCACGTGATTTTGGGGCGCGGCATGTGCCGGCCTTGGTGCAACCGGGTTTATCACATTTTTTTATCATTTATCATTTTCCTTTGTATTAGACAGGGGATGACACATTTCAATTGTTTCGCGCAACTGTTCCGGTAAAACATGTGTGTATATTTGTGTCGTTGAAATGTCTTCGTGTCCCAACATTGTTTGAATTGCGCGTAAATTTGCACCGCCGGCCAGCAAATGTGATGCAAACGAGTGGCGCAGTACGTGTGGTGATACGCGTGTCGGTTCAATGCCAGATAATATAGCGCACTTCTTTAATAATTTAAAAAATGCGTCACGGGTTATGTGACCAGATGTGCCACGCGATGGAAATACATACTTGGATGGGTTGTCACCACGTGCGTTTAGCCATTTGTTTAGTGCGTTGACAGCGCCGCTGTGCATGGGGACAATGCGTTCCTTAGCGCCTTTGCCGTGGATTAATAATTTATCGCCCAGTATGGCCGTCATTGGCAATTCACATAATTCCGATACCCGCAGGCCCGATGCGTACAGCAATTCAATCATTGCACGCAGACGTGTAGAAGTTTTTATGTCGCCCGCCGATGAAATAAGCAGGTCTATTTCATCGGTTGATAAAAATTTTGGTAATGTACGACCGCGTTTTGGTAATTCAAGATTAGCTGCTGGGTTTTTTGTAATAATTTTTTCCAGCATTAAAAATTTGTAAAAACCGCGCAGGGCAGATGCCTTGCGGGCGATGGATGTCGGCTTTTCAGACAGGCTGGATAAATATGATTGCAATGCGTCTGCGTTCGCCGTCATCAGTCCCCCGGCGATTGCATCGTTTGCCAAGCGCAGGTCGGATTCATAACTTGCCAATGTTTTTTGACTGCGCCCGCGTTCAGCAGACAGGGCTTCTAAAAATATGTCTATATAGTTCATGGGTATACCACGATTTCGTTCATGTGTTGTACCGGGGCAAAGGATATTATCATCAGTCCAATAAGCGACAAGACAAGTATCCAGACCAAAAATTTAATAAATGTATTGTTCTTTTTCTTCTTGATTGGCATAAATTTAACCCTATGTGTTTAAATTGTGTCAAAACTGGTGATAAATATCCCAGCACCTGCGATGATAATCAGTGGTGGCGCAATAATGGCAAGTAATGGTGGTAATGTTCCAGTTGCGCCCAATGCGTTAAACATGTTTGTTAAAAAGTACACTGCAAAACAGGTCAAAATACCAATGCTGAATTTTACACCAAAACTGTAATTACGGCGCTGTTTGGTCTGGGAAAATGCGACCCCCAGTGTTGCCATAGCAATCATAGTTAATGGTAAAAACAGTAATGTCCAAAACTGAACCAAGTGGCCGCGGGTTGGTGCACCGATTTCAGACATCTTGCTGATAAAACTGGGCAGTTGCCAAAACGAAATTTGATCTGGTTGCAAATAACGGTCCAGAACCGTTTGCGGATTTAGCAGGGTGTCGGTATGCCAATCTGATTTGCGCATATTGCCGTCGCTGTCCCAAATGGTTGCATTTGTTGCGTTTAGGCCATCGTCAGATAAACGTATGGTTTCGGCACTTATTCGTTCGACCAGTTTAAAGGATGGGTCTTGGAAAAATATGGTTGTGTTGTCAAATAACAATATATTCCCAGATTTATGCATTGTGTCAGCGTTCATTGTAATAAAGCCGTTCGGTGATGCTTCGCGAAGCCAGATTTGATTATCGACCAACTTTAAATGATTTGGGGTAATGTTTTTTGTGCTGACCCCGACAGAGTATGGATTGACAATCGTTGTCGCAATAATGCCAATAATGGCGGCACCAACAAAGAACGGACGTGACGATTGATATGGGGAAAGACCGGCGCTGGATACAATAATGCTTTCGCTGGATTTAGTAAGGTTATATGATGCCAGTAATGTTCCCATAAATACCGCCAACGGTAAAAACAATGGCACATATTCCAGTAATCGTACCCAGGATTCATAAAGTGCGGCCATTGCATCCGGATTAGACGGCAAGCGTTCAACAAATGTTACCGCCAAAATAATTCCACATACCACCAGCATTACCAAGCCAAAGCCGCTAAAAAATCGGCGCATTAGGAATCTGGTCAAAATATTAAGTCTGAACATGGCTTAAATTATAGACCGAAGATTTCCTAATTGCAAAATTAAAATGAATTCTTATAATCTGTGTACTAAACGTATAGGAAATAGTCATGGAAAAGAAACCAATATCACGTGCGGGATTTGATAATCTGATTAAGGAATTAAAAGATTTAAAGGAAGTTCAGCGCCCAGAAATCTTGAAAACTGTGCAGTGGGCACGGTCGCTGGGGGATTTGTCTGAAAATGCAGATTACAGCGCAGCCAAGGAAAAACAACGCCAAATTGATAAACGAATTCAGTTTATAGAGGGGGTTATTGAAAACGCTGCAATTATTGATGTAGACAGTCTGACTGGGAATCGGGTTATGTTTGGTGCGCGTGTCACCGCCGAAGACGAAGATGGAAATGTTATGCAGTGTCGTATTTTGTCGGACATCGAATCCGATGGGCGTACGGTAATTTCTTGTACGTCGCCGGTTGGGCGGGCAATGATTGGTCGCTGTGTCGGTGATACATGCATCGTTAAATTACCGGGCGGTGAAAAAGAATATGAAATCTTAGACGTGAAATTCAAGGATTAATCATAAAAGGCTGAAACGATGTCTGTACGCGTGTTGCCAGACTTTTTAATCAATCAAATTGCCGCCGGCGAGGTGGTCGAACGTCCCGCCAGTGTGGTCAAAGAATTGGTGGAAAATGCGCTGGATGCGGGGGCAGACCAGATTGTTATAGACGTTGTTGATGGTGGGCGCACGTTAATCAGTGTTATTGATAATGGCATGGGTATGAGCCGCGAAGATTTAGCAACAGCCGTTATGCGTCACGCAACGTCCAAGTTACCGACCGATGATTTATTAAATATCAATTTTATGGGTTTCCGTGGCGAAGCATTACCATCAATCGCATCTGTGTCTGATATGGAAATTGATACGTGCAATGGTATGGATGCAAATGGATGGCATCTGGATTGCAACACTATGGAAATAAAGCCGTGCGCATGGGATGCAGGTACACGTATTCGGGTAAAAAATCTGTTTGGGCGAACACCGGCACGATTGAAATTTTTGCGTGGCGACCGCGCCGAATTGATGAGTGTGTTAGAGGTGGTAAAACGCCTTGCGATGGCGCGTGTGGATGTTGGATTTACACTGAATAACAAATGGCGTTTTCCAAAGAACCAGGATTTAATCGAACGCATTGCGGCGGTTATGGGGGATGATGTTCGTGGACGTATGCTGGATGTGGATGCGGAATCTGTGTCTAATTCTGGGCTAAAACTGTCTGGGTTTATATCAGAGCCGACATTGCGGCGTGCATCCAGTGTGGATCAATATTTATTTGTAAATGGTCGCCCGGTCAAGGACAAGGTTCTGGTTGGTGCGTTGCGGGCCGCATATATGGATGTTATGCATGCGCGGGAATTTCCGCTGTGTGCGTTAAATTTAACGCTGAACCCCCAGGCGGTTGATGTTAATGTATCGCCGGCTAAGACAGAAGTGCATTTTTTAGAACCATCCCACGTGCGCGCGTTTATTATTAAAAATCTGCGGGATAGGTTGGCGCGAACGATGGTTTCACAACCATCGATTGTGCAAAATGTAAAGATTGATAAACCAAGTGTAAATGCGGCGAATAATACATTTTTTAAACCGCAAAGTGCTGCGCCGGCGCGTTTTGATTTTGGTTTGATACCGGGGGCGTTTCATGTTGCATCACGTGCAGCCCCGGATGTTGTTTTGCCCCAGAAACCATGCGTACAGAACGATTTTAAAAATGCGCCTATTGATGCAGAAACACCGGCTATTGAAATGCCATTGGGACGTGTTGTTGGGCAAATTGGAAATAAATATATTATTGCCCAGACGGAAAGTGCAATGGTTGTTGTTGATCAGCACGCCGCACACGAACGCATAACGTATGAAAAATTGCGCAACCACGCGATAAAGACGCAACCCTTGTTGACACCGATTGTTATCAATATGCGTGAAGAAGACGTGGCGGCGGTTTTGACGGTGGCGGATGAAATGCGCGCATCGGGTTTGCATCTGGATGCGTTCGGGGATGATGCGATTGCGATTTTTGAAAAGCCCGCCGATTGGGATTTAGATTGGGGCGCGTTGCTTAAATCCATTGCGCAAGAGGTGCGCAGTAACGGGCATTCGTCGGGGTTAAATGAAAAACTGCATTTGAAATTAGCGAACTATGCGTGTCATCATTCGGTGCGTGCAGGGCAAAAATTAGACGTAAATCAAATGGATGCATTGTTGCGTGATATTGAAAGTACCGAACGTGCGGGGCAATGTAATCATGGTCGGCCGGTCTATAAAATTATTCCGATTTCGGAAATCGATGGTTGGTTTGAAAGATAAAAATCCCGCGAAGCGCGGGATTTTTTAGTGATTAGTGTAAGTGGTTAGTGACTAGTGGTGGATTCTATTAAAAATGTTATGTCAAATTGGAAAGTGGCGTGGGGAATTTGAATATAAATTTTAATGGTGAAATCTATCACGCGGTGGAATAAGTTTTTTCTGTATTTTCCCTTTACTTTTCTAGGTTTTTTTACTATTGTGCCAGTATTAAAGTAAGGAGAAATACAATGGATCAAGCAGAAGTTGTTGTTGATAATGTGGCGCAAACTGCAACCGTCGCCCAACAGGGCAGTGTTTGGGGTATGGTGCTGTATTTAATTGTTGTGTTCGGGATAATCTATCTGTTTATGGTGCGCCCAAACAAAAAACGCATGGCAGAATATCAAAAAATGCTGGATGCGTTAAAGGTGGGTAATCGCGTTATGGCGGCGGGTATCTATGGCACAATTAAAAAAATTAACGATAAATCAATTGAAATAGAAGTGGCCAAGGGTGTTGTTATCGAAGTTAATAAAAACGCCGTGGCATCGGTCGAAGAATAAAAGGGTATGGGTATGTTTAAAAAACTGGCTATTATTTTCACAGCAGTATTTTGTGTTCTGTTGGCGGTGCCAACAATGTCGCCGAAACTAGCGCCTTATTTTCCGTCTTGGATTGAACCTGTTCCGTTGGGACTGGATTTAAAAGGTGGGGCGCAATTGTTATTAGAGGTGGATACCGACACCATGTTCCAGGAAAAGGCGGAACAACTGTACGAAGAAACGCGCAGCGCATTGATTAACCGCGACAAGGGGGTTATTCGTTTTTCAAACCTGCGTAATCACGATGGCGTGGTATCATTGGTTGTGCGTGATGAAGACCAGGTTAGTGATGCCAAGGGGCGATTGAAGAGTGCGTTTGGTAATACTGTTGATATCACGTCCAGTGGTAAAACAATTACATTATCTTATACCGATGTGCAAAAGGCAGAGATGACAAAAGATGCTTTGGCGCGCAGTATTGAAATTGTTCGTCGTCGTATTGATGCGCTGGGGACGAAAGAACCGTCTATTCAAAGTCAGGGCGGTAAATATATTATGGTGCAATTACCGGGTGTTGATAATCCGGAACATATTAAAAATCTGATTGGCCAGACAGCAAAAATGACATTTCACTTGGTAAATGAAAATGTATCACCGGATCAGATTGCGTCGGGTCGTGCACCAAATGGAACGGATTTGTTGCCGTATATGGATGCGCCAAATCAGGTTGTGCCAGTTTATTCCCGTGTTGAAGTGTCGGGTGAATCACTGAAAGATTCCCAGGCGGATTTTGATCAGAATAATTTGCCGGTTGTGACGACTGTGTTTGATGCAACGGGGGCACGTAAGTTTGCACGTTTGACAACCGAACATGTAAACGAACGCTTTGCAATTGTGTTGGACGGACGTGTGTTGTCTGCACCAACAATTCGTGAACCAATTCCGGGTGGCCGTGGTCAGATTTCGGGTGGCTTTTCATTACAGGGTGCAAAAGATTTAGCCGTGCTGTTGCGTTCGGGTGCATTGCCAGCGCCATTGACTGTTATCGAAGAACGTACCGTTGGTGCAGGATTGGGGGCAGACACAATCGAACGCGGTAAAATTGGTGCGTTGGTTGGTGTGATATTTATCTTTATATTCCTTATCTTTACATATCGTATGTTTGGTGTGTTGGCCAGTGCGACGTTGCTGATAAACCTGGGGATGATTGTTGGGTTGACGGCACTGTTTGGGGCGACACTGACATTGCCAGGTATCGCAGGTATCGTTCTGACGTTGGGTATGGCGGTGGACGCGAATATATTGCCGTTTGAACGTATCAGGGACGAGGTTCGTGCCGGTGTCCCAACGCTGCGTGCGGTAAATATGGGATTTGATCGTTCATTAAAGACGGTTTTGGACGGAAACTTGACAACACTTATTTGTGGTTTGGTATTGTTCCAGTTTGGTGCTGGTCCAATTCGTGGGTTTGCGGTAACATTGTCGATTGGTATTTTGACAACGCTGTTTACATGCGTATGGTTTGCCAAGGTTCTGATTGACTGGTACATGAACGGCAAAAATAAAAAGATTGGTTTTGTTAAATAATAAATGCAAAGGGGAAATGTTATGAAACTGCATTTTATGAAATATCGTAAATTATCGTATATTATTTCAGGGGCACTGTTGCTTATATCGGTGCTGTCTATATTGATACGCGGGTTTAATTATGGCATTGACTTTTCCGGGGGTATTTCGATGGAGGTTACACCCGTTGTTGAATCCATGACCATTGACAAGATGCGTTCGGAATTGTCTGAATTTAGTCCGGAATTACAACAGATTGATGGTAATGCGATTTTGATTCGTTTAGGATTGCCCAAGGGTGTGACGGATGCGCAACAAAACGAACGCGTTGCCCAGATTAAAAATATCTTGGGCGATCAAGTGACGTATTCCCAGGTGCAAATTGTTGGACCAAAAATTGGTGGCGAATTGATTCGTGGCGGTATTTTGGCGATTTTATTTGCGTTCTTGATGATGGCGGTTTATGTATGGGTGCGCTATCGCGGGGGGTATGCCGTTGGGGCGCTGGTGTCGCTGTTCTTGGACTTTGTGTTGATGTTTGGTTTCTTTTCGATTACGGGCCTGGAATTTAATCAGACGGCGATTGCGGTTATCTTGACGGGGATTGGTTATTCGATTAATGACAAAGTTGTAAACTATGACCGTATCGAAGAAAATGTTAATAAATATCACAAAATGCCAATGCCGGAATTAATCGACCTGTCTATTAATGAAATGTTCCGTCGTACAATGATGACCAGTGTTTCAACATTATTGGCGATGTTAGGATTGTTCCTGTTCAGTGGCGAAGTGCTGCGTGAATTTGCAATCGCAATGACGTTCAGTATCGTTATGGGGACGTTTACAAGTATTTATATTTCTAATGTAGTGTTGTTGAATTTCGACCTGCGTGGGGATAATAAATAATTAATTTTAAAAGCGTGTGCATCACAATCGGCCAAGGGGGATATTGATGAGAAAGCTGAATAAATTTATATTGATGTTTGCATCTGTTTTGGTGATTGGTGGTGCGCGCGCAGATGGTCTGTTTTTCCCAGACGAACCGGTTCAAGACGGTATTCAAGTTTTTGAGGTATCAAAAACCTTTGCCGAAATTTATGAAAAGCTGAACGACATAAATTGGGCAGGCAAGAATATTAATGTTGCGATTGAAAGTCTGGAAAATTTAAATAAAAAAGCACATGTTGCAGCAACCGACGAACGTGTTGTTTTGGTATGGGGGGACGAGATTATTGCAAATTATCCGCGTCCCGCGGCGCGCGATTGGGCGGGGTTTGGTGAAATTACAACCGCGTTGGTTTTACGGATGCGGGCAATGGATACAAGTTTGCGCGCAATGTCGGAAAGTGAATTATATCAAGCTGTGATTGCGGCATTAATGCGCGGTATTGATGAAAATGGGCGATATGTTTATTCGCGTGTGGCCGAAATTACCGAAGATGGTCGGTTGTTGACCAGTGTGGGTCTGGAAGGGGCACGTGATGCACGTGGCAATTTCCGTGTTGCAGGAATTTTCAAAGGTGGCCCCGCCGATGTTGCCGGTATTCGTGCAGGGGATTTGATTTCAAATATTAATGGTGTTGCCACGGCGGGGTTGTCGGATGCCCAGGTGGCGGCGGCAATGTCTGGGTTTAATTCTGGTACAGTCAAGGTTCATGTTTTATCACCCACAGGGTCACGTGATGTTGTGCTGCGTCGTGCGACGGTGGTGGTGGCAGATTCTGATATTATTCATCGTTCGGGTGAAGATGGTGGTATTTTAGAAATTGTTGTGCATCGTGTATCTGATAATGCGGTTGCGATTATTAATGAAGCATTGGCACGTTATTCAGATGTCGGTGGAATTATTTTAGATTTACGTGCAGCAACGGGTGATGACGAGCGTGCAGCAGCAAAATTGGCGGGATTGTTTATTGGGGCAAAACCCGTTATGCGTATCAAAGAGACCGCCATGGACGAAGTCGAAGTTGTCCCAGGTGGTAATGCTGTGACGGATGCGCCAATGGTTGTGGTTATGTCTAATATGACGCGTGGCACAGCAGAGGCAATAGCGGCCGCTATGTATGAAAATGCACGTGGTGTTTTGATTGGAACACCAACGGCGGGTAATGCACGAATTGCATCAAATATTGATTTAAGTAATGGTGGCGCGTTGGAATTATTAAACAAATCGTTAAAGACTGGGGCGGGGCGCGTGTTGGATGGACGTGGTGTATTTCCGATTGTATGTTTGTCTAATATTCGCACCACACAGCAACAAAATGCATTTTTCTTGAACGTTTTAAATAATGACTTTAATGCCCAGGATTTTAACAAGGATGCAAGTATAAATCCAGAATCGGTGCGTCGGGGATGTCCGATAATTGTTAATGGTGCAGACGAAGATGCGGTCGCAGCCGCTGTTTCAGCCAAGATTTTAACGGATAAAAAGGTTTACAGTAAACTAATTGCAGAATAAAAAATACGGGGTGTGGACAATGTTTTTAACAAAGAATAATGAAATGCTGTGGCAACGATTGGGGTGGGGGGCTGTTGTTACGGCGGCAATTGTTTTGTTCGGTATGTTTTTTATAGATGCGCCTTTGTATATGATAACGCGTGGTGTTGGCGATTGGGGAATATGGGTATTTTTTGGACGTGTATTTGATGCAAAGGTTTGGATTGTTGTTTCTGCGATTGTTTTTGCGGTGTATGGGATAAAAAGATTAGTAAAAACAATTAAATCTATTCAGAACAAGGAAATTCAATTCAAGTTCTGGGATATTTTCAAGGAAACATTTGTAAAAACCAAGACAAGTCATGCGTTTTTAATTCTAAGCAGTGTTTTTTGGGCCAGTGCCATTGTATGGGTATTAAAGGTTGCGATTGCGCGTCTGCGACCGGTATTTGTTATGTCGGGTATTATTCCAGAATTTGATAGGTTTACATGGGCATGGCATTCGATGCCATCGGGACATACGACGGTGACATTTGCGGGGTTGGTTATGATTGGGATGTTGGCGCCGAAATATAAACCGTTGACATGGACGTTGGCGGTGATTGTTGGGGCATCGCGTATATTTATTGGTGCGCATTGGTTCAGCGATGTTGTTTTTGGGGCGTTTATCGGCATGGTTATTGCCGATATTGTGAAATGGGTATTGATGAAGAAATAAAAAATCCCGGCATTGCCGGGATTTTTTAGTGATTAGTGTAAGTGGTTAGTGGTAAGTGGAGGAATACATAATTACTTATATAAATAACAGTTTAGCGAAGTAATTAGTTTACAAAAACGTTTCACGTTTTTGTCATTCCGGGGCGTATCGGGGCCCGAAAAATTCAAATGAATTTTTTGGGTGATGGTGACACCGGAAACCAGGTTATGCGCGCAGAGCGCGCACAAATAATAATGTTTCTATGACCTGGGTCCCGTGGTCAAGCCACGGGATGACAGAATTTTTTTTGTAAAAAATTCTGTTCGTACTTCCTGCGATAAATTTTTATTTATCTAAGCAATTGCGAAAACAAAAACTATCGGTTATAATCTCTGTGTTATAGTGTTTTGCTATGATGAGGTGTCAGAACCTGTGCATCAAGCGTTTGGAAACGAAATTCGGCGCGCCCAATAGCGTGTTTTTTCGTATTCGTTTTTAGGCGATAAAAAACTCCTGATATTTTCGTCAGGAGGGTTGCGAATATATTGAATAAGCACACAATTCTTGATGATTGTTCTGAACCTCCTGACCACTCGTGAAAACGCGTGGTTTTTTCATTCGTGAAAATCAAAGGAGGTCAAAGAATGAATAAATTTAAAATCTTTATAATTTCTGGAATACTGTATGGGGCCGCTTTTGGCGATTCTTGGGCAGAAGTGCGACGAATACGTTTGAGTATTGAGGGCTCTGTTTATATATGTTACATCAATAGTGATGGGGACATATTTTGTAATCAAAATGAAGACAGCCCGGCAATGATGGGAACACAGGTATGCAGTAAATATATAGAATATGAATATGTGGACTGTGATCCATTTGTTGAAAATTGTGAAATTGTTACAACGGAGGGAAAGACTTATTGTATTGGTATAGGGGATTGTACCCCCGGAAATAGCACGTGCTATAATGGGGTGCGTCCATTTAAGTTATGTAGTGAATGGTCTTTTACCTGTGAAGAGATAGTAGATGGGGCAATGGAAAATATAGACTATATAAATGATACTTTTACCTGTATTCAGGGGTATTATAGGGATAAGATGGAATGTAAGCGTTGTCCGTCGTCGGGTGGGGTGTATGGAACGACAAAATCTAGTGGCGCAACCAGTATTACAGAATGCTATATTCCATCAGGTACAGAATTTTCAGATTCTTTTGGAACGTGGGAATATGGTCAGAACTGTTATTACAGTGAATAAAAAACAGGGCGATAAATTTATCGCCTGTTTTTTTAACAAATTTTGTGATAAAATGCATGGCATGAGAAAGGAATCAAGAATTTTACCCGAACGTATGTCGGGGGCTTTAAAGAATATGGTACTGCGCGCATTTGGGGCAGGCCTGGTGGTGTTGGGTGTATGTCTGGTGGTGGCGCTGTTTTTTCATAATCCGTATCTGGATGGATTTGCAGCCGCGGGTACATATGGTTCACAATCGATATTGGGGCAAATCGCGGGCTTCTTGCGTTATGGAATCGGTTTTGTGCCAACGTTGTTTGTTTTCTTGTGCGTGATGCGGGGTGGTTTAGCATTGGCGATAAACAGGTCCGAAGAATTAACCCCAGAATATGATATTTTGCGTGCTTTTATCGCGACCTTTGTTGGTGCGGCGGGTTTTGGTTTGGTCGCGCCATCGGGGACATTTGGTGGGTTGGCTGGTGCAATTGTTGCAAATGATTTAGGTGGCTTAATTGGTGGTGTGTGGTCTGGGTTGGTTGGATTAATGTGTGTGGCGGTGTTTATGGTTATGGGGGCGATGCTGTTACATATTAAATGGTCACACGTTGTGATGGTGGCACGTCGCGTGTGGTATGTGGTGCGATGGGTATTGGCGGCGTTCCATTTGACGTCTATGCCGGCCAAGGCATCATATCAAGACAATGAAGAGGCAGCAGAAGAAGAACCCGAAGAAGTAGAAGATTCAGACGAAGAAGCGCCAAAAAAACGTGCATCGCGTAAACGTCCAACACGTGCAATCAGTGCGCCCGTCGCCGCGGCGGTGGCACGTCCCACGATTGCAATGGGGGATTACCCGTTGCCAGATCCAAAGTTCTTGGAAAAATCAAACTTTGGTAAATGCGTTGTGACACCGGAATTAAAGCAAAATGCTAAGAATATGGAAGTGCACTTTGCCCAATATGGTGTACATGGACGTGTCGTTGGGATTAAGCCAGGGCCGGTCGTAACACTTTACGAATTTATGCCAGACGAAGGCACGCGTATGACAGACGTTAATAAGACGGTTACCGATATGGTGCGCGCAATGGCGACGGAAAATATTCGTATCGCGCATATTCCACGTACGCAATTAATTGGTGTTGAAATGGTAAATCTGAATCGCCAAACGGTGCGTTATCGCGGACTGATTGATAATCCGTTATTTACAGAGTCTAAGTATAAAATCCCATTGGCGTTGGGTGTGGATATTGGTGGAAATCCAATGTATTTTGATTTGGCAAAAATGCCACACATGTTGATTGCGGGCCGTACGGGGTCGGGCAAGTCTGTGTTTGTGCAATCGCTGATTACATCTGTTGTGTATCACTTTACACCGGACAAGTGCAAATTGATGATTATTGACCCAAAGGGTGTTGATTTTGGGTTCTGGGATGAAATTCCGCACCTTATTACGCCAATCGTAAAATTAGACCCAGCGGCGGCGGTTAATGCATTGAAATGGGCGGTGCGCGAAATGGAAGAGCGCTATAAGCAATTACAGGTCTTGAACGCACGCAATATCGAAAGTTATAATGAAATGGCGGCGGAAAAACGTGCGTCGGGTGAAAAATTGACTAAGCAGGTTGCCGTCGGTACAGATGAAGAAACCGGTGAATTGTTATTCGAAACCCAGGAAATCGATTTGTCTGATATGCCATATATTGTCATTATTATTGACGAGGTAGCAGATTTAATGAGCCTGGCGCGGAAAGAGGTTGAAGCCTGTGTTCAGCGTATCGCGCAAAAGGCACGTGCGGCGGGTATCCACCTGGTTATGGCGACACAGCGACCAGACGCGACCACAATTACCGGCGTTATCAAGGCGAATTTCCCAACACGCGTTTCTTTCCAAGCGCGCAGCCGTATCGACAGTACAACATGCTTGGGCGAAGGTGGGGCAGAAAACCTGCTGGCGATGGGCGATATGTTGTTTAGTGAGGCTGGACGTATCCCGGTTCGTATCCATGGCGCATTTATTGCCGACGATGAATTGACGAAGATTGGTAACTTCTTGCGTGCGCAAGGGACGCCCGAATATGCCGCCGGTGTTACCGATGGCGAAGAAATGATGGCGGCCGCCGCGCCTGCGCCGTCCGCAGCAGAGGTTAAGGCAGAAAAGAACGCTGACCTTTATGAACAGGCCAAAGAAGTCGTTATTCGTGATAAAAAACCGACGATTTCATATGTTCAACGTCGTTTAGGGGTTGGGTATAACAAAGCCGCCGGATTTATTGAACGGATGGAGCAAGAAGGCATTGTTAGCGCACCCGATGCCAGTGGCAAGCGCCAGGTTTTATAAAAATCCCGCGAAACGCGGGATTTTTTTAGTGATTAGTGTAAGTGGCTAGTGGTTAGTGTCGGGGTGCGGCGGACGCCGCACATCATAGTGCTTCTACTCTCCACTTACACTTACCACTAATCACTAAGATAAACTTTTATTTATCAAGGTATATAATTACTTTAAAAGGACTTGGTTGTTTTGTGCTTTTGTGGTATAATTTATGGCAAAAGGAGTTATATAATGAATAAGGTTTTATCTTGTTTTGCAGTTTTAGTGGCTGCGTTTGGTATTGGGACCGCGGATGCCGCAACTAATTTTGGTGTACGTGGTGCATCCAGTGCAGATTTAACAGGCGCACCCGCCACGCGTACACGTGAAAATGTGAACTATAAAAAATATCAGACACGTACAACAACACGTACGTATAAACAGTCTGATGGTGGGGATTTATATTATTCGACCCCAACAAAACGCAGTGACCTGTACAAACAATATGATGCGGCAAAATCGTCTTCGGCGAATGCTACGAAAACAACGGTACGTACAACGCGCGCTGAAAAAATTGTAAATAAATTAAATCGTAAATATTATTTGGCACATCCGTTTTTCCAGCCATTGGGTGGAAACTTTGGTTCAATAACGGATTTTTCATATAATCAGAATTCTTTCGATTTTGATTTGCCAAGTCTGTATTTCGAAGAACAAGGTGGAAAATGGAAATCTGAAACATTTTCAATCAAAGAAGATTTTAGCTATGGTATTACCGATCGCGTCGCGTTGGTTGCAATGGCAAAGTATGACATGGCAGATTATAAATTTGATTTTGATAATACCGATGCAGACAGCAAGATGGATGACAGTAGTTTGAGCGTGTTTGGTATTGGTGGTCAGTGGCGCATGATTGATAATGAAAAATGGATTGCAACGGCAATGGCATTTTATCAGCATCAAAAAGATTTCTCTAATAATGTGACATTGGATTTAAAAGCCGGGTACAAGGTTTCACGTTCTACAATCTATGGTTTAGTGCGCGGATGGTATCTGGACTTGGATGAAAATTCATATGGCGCAATCGTCGAAGAATCAAATGGTGGTGCGTTCTATATCGCGTATGATACCGATGTAAAAGATATGTTCTATGTCGAAGGTGGTTTGGGTGTATTCAGCGTATTGAACCAGGATTGGACATTAAATGTTGAGGGTATCTTTGGTAATTATGGATGGCATAACCAGGCATCGGTTAAGGCGGCCCTGGGGTGGCAGCCAAACGATTGGTTTGCATTGAATTTGTATGCTAAATCATCAATCTATGACAGTGCCGATGGCAAAGATTTAAAGACATATATGTATAGCCCATTGGAAAATACAGGGCTGACACAGTATGGCGAATCTAAGATTGATAAACCAAGTGAAATGTCCCTGGGGGTTCAGGCGATATTCCACTTCTAAGCAAAGTCGTGTATAACCGTCCCCATAATGGGGGCGGTATATTATCTTAAATCGGAGAGAGGATTATAATCATGCGAAAAATTTTATCAGCGTTTTTAGGTGGTGTTTTGATGTTTGGAACGGCAAATGCAAATGTCGTGGAATTTGATACCTCAGATCCACTGTATATGCCGCGTGCAGAAGAGATTTTGTCTGAATCAACTGTATCTTTGGGACATGATATTTTGCGTTTTGGTGAAAAATTATCGTATGGATTAAATGACCGTCTTGTATTGTCGGCCAGTGTGCATTATCAAAATGAATTTGGTGGTGACAATGATGGTTTTTCCAGCACTGATTTAGGCGGCGTGTATCGTGCGGGTACGTCTGATACGTTTATTTCAGATGTTATATTTGGATTCAAATTCGGGGGCAGTCGCAAGGTTCGTACCCCCGATTACGCAGATTCAACATATTATGCTGGTTGGCGTTTTGGACGTCAATGGGCGGGACTGACATTAGCGGCGACAATTCAGTCAAACTGGATATTTGATGATGAACTTGGGATGTCTTATATTGATTTTACCCCCCAGGCTTATTTTAGACTGGATGCCGATTGGCGTTTGGGAATTGATGCAACAATTCGCAAGGCCACCAAACCATCATTTAATCAAGAGTGGGTTGGGATGAAGGTTGTTCGTCAATTCGGTCGTACGCAATATATCGGGCATGTTGACTATGAGTTTGAAGGTGATGATGTGCAGATTGGGGCGCGCGTAAATATACTGTTTTAAAAAATCCCCCGGATGGGGGATTTTTAGTGGTTAGTGTAAGTGGCTGGTGGTTAGTGTTGGATACTATTATTTAGCTAATTAATCTTCATTTATTTTATTGCGTAAAGATTCCCAATAATCCAAACGCTTTTTAATCTCGCGTTCGAAGCCGCGTTCAACGGGATGATAAAATTTTTGTCGGCCCAGCGATTCCGGGAAACAATTTTGACCACTGAAACCATTTGCAGTATCGGGGTCATAGATGTATCCCGCGTTATAGCCCAGGTTCTTCATCATTTTTGTTGGCGCGTTTAAAATGTTCTTTGGTGGCATTAGTGAACCTGTTTCACGGGCCACGGCGTATGCCGCCTTTTGCGCTTTGTAATTGCCAACACTTTTTGGGGCGGTCCCTAAATAAATTACCAATTGCGTTAGGGCCAAGTCCCCCTCTGGACTGCCTAATCTTTCGTATGCAGACCAGGCGGCAATCGCCATTTGCAATGCATTTGGATCGGCCAGGCCAACATCTTCGACTGCAAATCGGGTCAGGCGCCGGAATATGTACATTGGATCTTGGCCGGATGTCATCATGCGCGCCGTCCAATACAGTGCGGCATCCGTATCACTGGCCCGCAGGGATTTATGCACCGCCGATATCAGGTTGTAATGTTCGTCGCCACTTTTATCAGACAGTGGTGCGCGTTTTTGCACCGCGCTATCCAATTCATCGGGTGTTAAATCGTGCTTAAAATTTGCGCTAATTAAATATTCAACCGTGTTTAATAAAAAGCGTGCATCGCCATCCGCCATCTGGGCCAGGTGCGTTCGTGCGTTTTCGTCCAGTGGTAATTTTTTTTCTAAAAATTCTTCGGCGCGATTTATTAGGGTCAATAAATCTTCGGTGGCCAATGGTTGCAAGACCCCAACATGGCAACGTGACAGTAATGCGTTATTCAAATTAAAACTGGGGTTTTCGGTGGTTGCGCCCATGAATACAACCGTACCATCTTCGAGATAGGGCAGTAGGGTATCTTGCTGGGTCTTGTTAAATCGATGAATTTCATCAATAAACAGCAATGTGTTGCGACCAATGTCACGATTCATACGTGCGGCATCCATTGCCTTTTTTATATCTGCTGTGCCAGAAAATACCGCAGACATTGGTACAAAATCCATATCAACCGAATTTGCCAATGCGCGTGCGATTGTTGTTTTTCCGCATCCCGGTGGCCCCCATAAAATTAAATTTGATAATTTTTTATTATCGACCATACGACGAACCAAACCGTTTTCACCCAGCAATGTTGTTTGTCCAACAACATCCGCGATTGTATTAGGGCGCATTAAATCAGCCAGTGGTCGAGTCATGGTTTTACTTCGCTTTTATTTGGTCTTTATTTATGGTATAATTATTCTATTAAAAAACACAGGGGTTGGCAATTGGTAAATGTAAATAAAAGTTCTGAATTTGCGTTGGCGGTGGCAAACCTGGCGGCGGCGGCGATGGCGGCTAATCCGGACTTGGATATGGAAACCGCTGTAAATCAGGCACGTGAAATTTTACGCGGGGCATCTGTTACACCGCAACAAATCGAAGATTCAATTCAGCCTGATAAGATTCAGTGTTTAGAAGACGGCACGTGGCACGTTATGCTGCGACGCTATGTTAAGCGAAGATTTAATATGACACCTGAACAATATCGGACAAAATGGGGGTTGCCGGTGGATTATCCATTTGTCGCACCAGCATATTCACGTAAACGTTCAAAAATCGCAAAGAAAACAGGATTAGGGAAGAAGTAAAATGTCAAAAAAATTTGAAAAGATTGTAAATGCACCAATAGAAGTCGTGCGTCGTGCGGGACGTAAATTGCGGGATAAAAAAATTCCAGAAAATACCCCTGATAAAATTATCAATATTGGTGAAACACAGATAAAAATTCCTGTTAAGAAAATTAAAAAGGGTGCGCGTGTTGGTGGTCTGGTCGCATCAGGATTGGCCATAGCCTTGTTATGGACAACTAAATATATAACCTTAGATAATCATTTAACGCGTAAATTAGAAGAACTGTTCGCAAAAATTAAAAAGACCGACAGAGAAGGCAAGGAAAGACAGTGGCGTAAGTTTGTTAAAAAGAATCCGAATTTCGTTGGACATATTGCTTATTATATAGCGATTGCAGCAACCCTTGCGGGGGTTGATTTATCCCAGGAAGATTCTGTAATTAAGGAATCCGTGGGAAAGGTAAAAGGTGCTGTCAAAGAGTGGGTTGCAGATTTGACGGGGGAAAATAAGCTGGAAAACTTGATGATTGATCCATCGCTTGATGATGAAGAGTGGGAAAAACAAATGGATGCTATTACACCATATGTGGTGGCGCATATGTTTTTAACCGAAGGATACATTGAAACTGCGTATTATGATAATGGGACAAGTGGAACATTGACGTTTGGTGCAGGCTTTACAATTGCTGATGCCAAACACAGAAATTTTGCAAAACAAATTTTGGGACGCTCGGTTGGAAATGGTTCAACGATTTCTGTTGATGAAACAAAAAAGTTAACAGAAGCATGGTGTCGTCAAGAAATATATCCGAAAATGAAACGACAGTTCACAGCAAAAATGCCAGCCCGTACGTTTATTTCGTTGGTCGTGGCGGCATATAATGCGGGGGAAAATACTTTTGCAAATGGTAATTCTGGGGCGCCAGTGCGTGACGCAGTAAATAATGGTAAAAGTACCAAAGAAATCGCAAATTTATTGGTTAAACAATTGGGCAAGATTCGCGGTACGCAATGGGGTGGGATGCCAAATAAGTATGCTGTGTGTGCGCTGTATATGTTGGGGGAAATATCCGATGATGCAATTTTAGATGCCATTAGTGAAGCCCCATACACACTAGAAAGTGTCTTGAAACAAGATAGTGAATATTTGTCTGTTTTTGATTCGCAAACAATGGAGCGGGGACGCTTGTTGATTTATGAGTCACAAAATAGAAAATCAAAGGCTAAGGGGATGGTTCACCTGGATAATATAAATGAACTGTTGCAAAAAGAGCAAAATAGAGAAACAAGGGGAACTGTACAAAAGCCTGTGAAAACATACATGACGGATTATGAAGTTCGTACCATAAGAAGTGGTAAATTATTCCGCAGTGATGTTGTTGATTTCGCTGATATAGAAAATACACAGGCAGAGCAGGTCGTGGAAATGAGCGCGTCTGAAAAACTAAATGAAGAAGGCGAAAATTTATTCTTTGAAGAAAAATATGATCGGGCAATAGAAAAGTTTAAAGATGCGCTGGAAGAAGATCCAAAGAATTATATTGTGTATAGCAATTTGTCTATTGCGTATTACAAAAATCAAGAATATAAGCAGGGATTGGAAGTTGTTCAAGGATTGATACGTTCGGATTTGTTTGCTGGTATGCCGAATAGTATTAAGGCGTATACATATTATAATGCGGCGTTATGTCGTGAAAAATTAGGTGATACTGCAAGTAATAATGCCGAAAAACAAGAACATTATGCCAAAGCCAAAGAAAATATTGATCTTGCTAAACGTAATTCGGGGCAATCATATGAAAATTTTGAAAAACGTTTGAGTGAAAAAATGCGTTCGGCTGGTGCAAGACGGACTGCATACAAAAGTGGCATAAAACAAATACGCAAACAAAACGCAATTCACGATGTTTTGATTTATGGCGAAGAAAGAAAAATGGCATAAGTAGTTTTAAAGGCAGGCGAAATATGAAGGTCTTTGTTGATATACACGATAAACGCTGGAAAAAATACAAAATTGATTTTGAAAAAATCGTGTGTGCGCAGAATTTTCCCGCACACAAAGAATCAGAGGTTTCAATTATATTAACCGATGATGCGGAAATTCATGCATTGAATCGTGATTGGCGTGGCAAGGATGCACCAACAAATGTATTGTCTTTTGAATTGGGTGACGATGTTTTGTTGGGGGATATTTATATATCGTTGGATACAGTTGTACGTGAAGCAAAGGATGCAAATATATCTGTTGCAGGACATACAGCGCATATGGTTGTGCATGGTGTGCTGCATTTATTGGGGTATGACCATCTGGACGATAAACAGGCGAAAAAAATGGAATCACAAGAAATAAAAATATTAGCGAAGTTGGGAATAAAAAATCCGTATGATTCAGATAGCTGTGATTCGTGTAGTTGTGTGTGCGCGTGTCCGGGTGCACGGTTGATGTCGTTTGTAAATAAATTTAAAATACGTGAAGATTCGTTTTGGCAATATGCGCTATACGCAGTATTTGGTGCGTTTGCGGCGTTTGGCTTTGCACCATTTAATATGTGGTGGTTGACAATTTTGTGTTTTATGGGTGCGTATTGGTTGACGGTCAGCGCAAATAAAAAGGTTGGTTTTTGGGGTGCGTTTTTGCGTGTGTCGCCGTTTGGTGCGATGTATGGAATATCTATGTTTTGGTGGGTGCTAAATTCAATATATGTTGTGCCAGAATTAACCAGTCAATATGCCGTTTGGACAGTGCCTGGAATCATTGGTTTGGGGTTGGCGGGCGCAATAATATTTGGTGTGCCGTTTGCGATACTGCGCGCTATACGCATGAAAACTGCGGCCCGTCCATTTTTCTTTGCAGCTGTGTGGGTGATGGTTTTATGGTTGCGTGAATGGCTGTTTACAGGATTTCCATGGAATCCGATTGCTAATATTTCAATGGGATTGCCAGTCTTGGCAAATTCAATGTCGTTATGGGGGGCGATGGGGTTAACGTTTGTTATTGTTGGTTTTGCTTGTGCGGTGGTGGAACTGTTACGTTTTCGCAAACGCGTGAATATTGCGACACTGATGGTGTTTGTTGTGTTGGGATTGGTTGGCGTGTTCGCAGGGCGTGAAAATATGATTCGCGCCGATGCTGGGGCTGAATTAAATCCCCAGGTAATACGAATTGTTCAGCCTGCGTTATCACAAAGTCAAAAGGCAACACATAGTCGTGAACAGGCAATAAAAAATGCCGAAGAGAATTTAGGTAAATTATTATTTATGGGGGTGGGGGATGTGCGACCAGACTTAATCATTTACCCGGAAACAACGTATCCATTTGTCTTGGTTGATGGGGATGATATGCCGCTGGGGGTGGCGCTGGGGACAAATGTTATTGTTGGGGCATCGACATATAAACCGTCATTAGGATTACAAAATTCAATGGTTGTGTCGGATGAAAATGGCCGGATTTTAAGCGTATACAGCAAATCTCATTTAGTGCCATTTGGTGAATATCGACCGCTGGGGATTTTGCCAAGTCCGGCAAATTTAGCCCCTGGGGATGGACCGGAATTAATTAGTTTGAATATATCGGGACGTGACTTTGTTTTTGCGCCAGCGATATGCTATGAAATTATTTTTTCCGATTCGCTTGTTCCACGCGATGCAGGTTTGGTGGTGGATGCGATTATTAATATTACAAATGATAACTGGTTCGGAAAAACACCAGGGACATATCAACATTTGGATATGGTGCGTCGGTACGCAATCGAATCTGGATTGCCGATTATTCGTGCGAATTATTCGGGAATAAGCGCGTTTATCAGCGCAGATGGCACAATCATAGATAGTATGCCAATTGGGGCATCTGGGCACATAGATGGGTTTGTATGGGGGGCACATATGACACCATATCGGGTAATTGGTATGAATTGGTGGTTTATTATCATATTGGCATTTGCCGCGATGTCATCCCTGGCGATGTGCGTGATTGATAAAGAAAGCAAAATGTGATATAACACAGTTTGATATCAGATGTTTTGTCTGGTGTCGGGGGCGTAGAAACCCTTGAAATCGGTGCCTGGGGCTAAACCAGGTAGAAAAAACTCCAACCATGGGTTGGAGGGTGGTGATATATAAAAATAAGCCCGCTATACCGATTTATAGTTTCTAACCTCCAACCACTTGAAAAAAAATTCAGTGGTTTTTGTTTTGCAAATGGAGGGGTGAATGCGATTTGGTTTGTGTGTGTTTTTGTTGTATATGTTTTGCTGTCCGGTGTGGGCAGAAGATGTCCAAATGGAAAAAGAATTGCTGATGGCAGATGTTGAGGGCATCGCAATTGAATTGCAGTCAGACTATGAAAATATAGTAAAAAAAATGCGAGTGATAGACCCAGAATATGTCGAGTTATTAGAAGATACTGTTGAAAATAATGAAGTAAAATTAATAAGGATGCGTTCTTATTTGGCGCAGTTGTCATACGAATACTATAAAAATAAATTTTTATCAGATTTGAAAACGGCGGCAGGAAAAATGGGCCGTGAATTAAAATATGAAGATAATCCTTGGTATGAAGAGTATTGGTTATCAAGGGGAGAATTGGACGAAAAAAAGTGTTTCAAAGACGGATGGGAAATTTGTCATTGGCCAGATGGTTTTGTTGAGTATACGGTTAGAATACAAGAAACCTTGTCGTCTGACACCGAAAAGGGGATGTCGGACAAATTGTCTGGAAGTATTTTGTATGAAGAGAGAATTGTCTCATTTACAAAAGATGTTCCAGAAGAAAATAAAAGAATATCTTGCGATGTATCTTTACTCAATAATGCCAATCATGATAGTGATGGTTATACTGGTGAAAATTTAAGAATAGAGGTGATATGTGATACATATAAGTATGATGAATATTATGCTTGGGTAAATCAAGAAGTGGAAGATACACTGGCTGGTAAATATGATATTGTGTCTGTTGAAAGGCAACCAAAGGGGTCGCCATTTGGGAAAAAGTTATATAGTGTTCGTTCAAATGAAAATCCCAAAGAGTGGAAGAGTAATACTTTGCCATCAGTAGAAATCAGTGGTCGTGATTTTGACCTTTCAAGACATATATTTAGGAGATAAAGGGTGAAAAAAATAACCTTGTTTTTGATGGGGTTGTGTTTTCCATTTGTGGGGTTGGCTCAGGATTGGTTTATGTTGTCGGAAATGGATAATCCTTATATTGGGGTGTACAATGAAGTTTCTGGGAGGGAATTTGTTGCCCTTTATGAAGAAATGTCTGTTTTGGAACAAAAATACGAAGCAGCCAAAGCCAAAGAACAATCGTTGGCGAATCGTATGTTGGGGGCGGCGGCAATGGGTGCAGGTGGTATAGGCGGGATGATGTTGGCGTCGGGCCTGGCAGAACAGAATGCAGATAAAGACGCAGAAATGGATATGACCGCGTATTTAGCAACTTTCAAATGTGATTATGGTGCGGGTATGAATATCCATGGTGGCCAAACAAATGTTGAATTGCCGGGGGCAAGCGAACTGGTGCCGCTGTATGCGGAATATGTTATGTTGGCAAATGATTTGAAAAAACGCAAAGAGCAACTGGGGCTAAAACCCGGGATTGAATCAGAACCAATTTTGGATTCTGCGACAACGGGTTTGTATGATGATGTCGGTGTTGGAATTACATCTGGTGCGTATGCGTCTTTGTCACGGGCATTGGCGGACCCCGATGGTGAAGATGCTAAGATTTGGGCTGGACAAAAAGAAGAAACAACCAAGAAAAATAAAACTGGTGCAACGGTTAGTGGGCTTGGCGTTGTTGGTGGTGCAGTTGGAAATTTTATAATTAATAAAGATACTAAATCAAAAGATTAATGTTTCATGACTTGGTTTAAAATCCAAACGCGGATTGCAGATGATAAATTTGTATCCGCGTTTCGTTTATTATCAATGTCGCAAATAATTGATGCAATGGATACGCCGCGTGCGGTGGCGATTTGTTTTAGCACATCAATAAATTCTGGTTCTAGGGTTATACTGGTTTGATGCCCTGATAAAGATACAGATATTTTTTTCATTTTAATATTTCCCCGCAATCAAGCAATCGGTCATCGCGCGATATGGATCGTCGTATTTGCGTAAAACACGTAATGATAGATTGTCCAGCATATAGCATGTGCCAAATGTATCAAATGCAAACCAGAACAAGTCGTTACGACCAAACAGTGTTTTGCCAGTTGTGCCGGGCAGGGTACTAAATTCGCGGTTAACACTTACTATATCTGGAACAGGGGTGCGTGAACCGTTTTCAAATTCATTTGGCCCAAATATATATCCAGAATCCAGTGATATGCCAGATGTTGTTGCAAAAAATTCAATCATAAACATCGGCAGGATTGCAGCGCGAATATGCTGTAAAACAGAATTTGTATTTGTAATTTGTTGTGGTGTCGCAGCAGGGGCAATAAACGCACCGCGGGATTTAATTGCAGATAAAAATTCGTCGCGTGTCATAACCATGTTTTATCCATTTTTTATTCGCGGCCAGCCGCTAATTGTGCCGCCATTTGCGCCAATCTGTCTTCGGTTGCATTACCACCATCACCGCCACCGGTTGTATGCGCCGGCAGGTAGATTTTTTTTGTCGGGTTCGGAAGCCATATTGTTTTTGCATCAGACTGCATAATTATGAATTTGTCCATGCGCATACTGTGTGGGAATGTCCAACACATAAACATGTTATCGATTTCCATTTTTCCACCCAACATTAATGGGATGCGGAATCGAAATGATATATTTTTAGGAATACTTTGACCCATCAATAGTCCCATGAATTCGTCTTGGCTTAAATTCATAAAGGCTAGTTCTTGGACCGAGTCAGTTAGGCTGGACGTAAATTCGTGACATAATTCTTTGTATTTTTTAAACCAATCTGGGGATAATGCAGTTGGGATGGGCGTATGCTCTGATACGGGCATATCGTCCATTGACATGTCGGCCAAGATTTTTTCCGCCGCGCTTTCATTTAATTGCATTACAGTTTCCCTATGTATTCAATTACGGTTGTTATGTATTCAGAATACGCCGCAAAGTTTTCTGTGTCGTCTGCAGATAATGGTGCATTACGATGGTTATTCATATAATCACGCAAAGCAGTCGTGCTGTCAAATGTTAATATGCCAGAATCAGGTGTTACATTTGTTGGGTTTAATACAAATGCATTTACGGTTATTTCGATGTCGTCCAATGTGTCATGGAACAGGTTAATCATTTTGTTCACGCATGCGACCATATCGGTTGTTGATATTCCGACAGCGCCCATATAGAGAACTTCGTCTGTTCCAATGGCAAGCAATGCCATTTTTTTGCCATTGATACGTGGTTCGGGTTTGATAACGTATCCAGCCATTGAAAATATTTCCCGAATTTCAGGCCAATCTTGTTTTTCAGGTGGATTTGATGCGTGTTGAACAGATGGCGTTGGTGTGGTGATCGCGCCAGTTGATGCGGCGGGGGTCGCAGCCGGTGCAAATGTATTTGCAGGTGCGACATTTAGTCGTGGCGGGCGTGGTGGCATTGGGGCGACGGGTGGCAAATCAGGGGCTGCTGGGGCATGCTGTGTCGTGCCAGGGGCAAGGTTTATTTGTGAAGCATCTTGATTTACAGTGCTTTGTGTCTGGGGTAGATTTGGTTGTGAGGTTGGCGCATGGGCCTGTGGTGAAATTTTTATATTACGCCGACGTGGTTTGATTAATAAATATAGTACAAACAATGTGATAAATGTTGCGGCTACAAATGAAAAATAGAACCAAAAACTGACCGGATTGCGTGTTACCTGTTGCGTGGCCAGGTAATCCCAATGTGCCCCAGAAAACAGATTGAATCCAAAACGTGTGTTAAACCAAAATGTTGTTCCCAAGGTCGCAGCCAGCAACCACAGAAGCCCTAATAAAATATTTTCAAAATTCTTTTTCATCGTTTTTTATTGTACCATATTTGTGATAAAGTAAAAA
Source organism: Candidatus Enterousia sp. (assembly GCA_045546155.1). Taxonomy (GTDB): domain Bacteria; phylum Pseudomonadota; class Alphaproteobacteria; order Rs-D84; family Rs-D84; genus Enterousia. The sequence continues at coordinate 38,945 of JAZQCG010000005.1, read as the reverse complement.
GTGTTATGATTGATATGAATTCCTTTTTTGATGAAATAGATGTCGTGCCAGCGATATGGTGTGGCGCGGACACTGATGGTGCAGATTTGGCACGTATGACAGAATTAGTCACAGAACGCGGTATAAACATGATTTCGGTCGTACCCGAAGTTGTGCCGATTGTTTGGCCATGGATTGAGGGGCGGTCAATTAAACTGATTGGACGTTTTTATGTCAATGATGACAAGGTTGACGAGCGGGTTATGTCTGATTTGACAATTCGCATAAATGCTTCGTTTAAATGTGGGGCAAATGGTGCGATGGTTTTTGTGCGGTATAAACACCTTAAATCTATGATAGACCAGGTTGCGATTATTCGTGATGACTTGTTCTTTAATCGGGATTTGGTTATCGGGCTGGATATTGGTGATATTGATGCGTCAGATTGGGCGGATTTGTTCCACCAATTAAAGCGCATTAATGCGTCTGCTGTTTGTTTCGTTTTGACAAAAGATGCGGGTAAAAAATCAGATTTTGTGGGGCGGGTGTACGGATTGCTGAACGCGTGGGATTCTGATTTTGGTGGTGCGTTGCATTTTGCGCTGGAAAATCGACCCGAACGAATCGATCAGGCACGACGTTTAGTCGAATCGGTGCGGCCTGAATTGGTGTCTAATTTGCGTTTCTTTGTAAATTATTAAGCGTTTCTTAGAATCAAATATTTTGGGGCATCTGTACCCGCCTTGTTTTTATGCTGATAACGCGTTTGGATAATTTCCATGTCTGGAATTGTCGCAACTAGGGACGTTGATTTTATTTGTTCACGTATCCAATCAAAGTATTCCCAATGATCTGTGCCGATTATTATTTCGCCATTTTTGGATAAATATTTTGATAATAAATTTAAGAATTCAGCAGACAATAACCGGCGCTTTTCATGTCTGGCTTTCGGCCAGGGGTCGGGGTGCAAGACCCAGATTTGTTCGAATTTTGAATCTGTTTCACGCAAAAAATCCCGCACATCATCCGCCCAGATACGGATGCCCGTATATTCATCCAAAATCCGATTCGATTTTTCATCGGTTATCGCAGACAGCAGACTGGCCACACCGTTCATAAATGGTTCGGCGCCGATTATGATTTTGTTTGGGTTGGTAATTGCCAGGTCGCGTACGTGTTCGCCCGCACCAAATCCAATTTCCAATATGTCGCCCGTTGTCGGTTTTAGGGTTGGTAAAATCGTGTCAATCAGTGCCGATTGACGCGCGGATAATTTTTTGCCGTGACGGCGTCCAAATGTTCTTATTTCTTGTTTTTCCATATATTTAGTATAGAATTGAGATTGGTAAAAAACAAGGAATATATAGATATGGCAGATTTTCCAAACAATATAGTTTGTGGCAGATATTTATTGAAATCAGTGCCGGCAACATTTGAAATGGCACAACAGATTTTTGATATTTATGATTCTGATGCGGAAAATATGATTTTCTGGATGCCAAATGGTTTGTATAAATCACCAGAAGAAGTTTTGCTGGATTATTCACGTCGTCCAAATAGGAAACAGTTTTTAATGTTCGGTATTTTTGATGGCGATGAATTCTTGGGGGAAATCGGATTTTCGAATATTATGTGGAATACTGGTGTGGCTGAATTGGGTTATTGGTTAAAAAAGTCTGCGCGTGGCTGTGGTGTAATTAGTAATCTGTTCCCAGAAATAGAACAAATGGGGTTTGGGTACTTTGGATTTCGTAAATTGGTTATAACGTCTGATACAGAAAATATGGCATCGCGTGCGATTGCAGAAAAATTTAATTACGTTCAAGAGGGGACTTTGCGAGCCGAAGGTATTTGGCCAAATGGCAGTGTTCGTGATAAAATTAGATATTCAAAATTAAAAGCAGAATGGGAAAAAGGAAAACAAAAATGAGAACGGGTTTATCAAAAGATTTAATTGCACGTGTATTGGGCGGTGCACCAAAATATACATTGGATGAATTAGAAGCAAAATTCCCATCACGTAATCTTGCGGACGGCGCAATGGTTACGCGTGTTGCACCCAGTCCCACTGGGTTTATGCATTTGGGAACACTGTATCAAATGATGATTGCAAAAAAATTAGCCCAGCAGTCAGATGGGGTCTTTATGTTGCGAATCGAAGATACAGATACAAAACGTGAAGTGCAGGGCGCAGTTGATGTTATTTTGAAGTGTGCGGATGCGTTCGGTTTGCAACCAGATGAAGGTCCAACATATGGTGGCGATTATGGTTCGTATTATCAATCTGAACGCAAAGAAGTCTATCATAGTGTCGTGGCAGATTTGTTGGGACGGGGGTTGGCGTATCCTTGTTTCCTAAGTGCGGAAGAAATGGATGAAATCCGTGAAAAACAAAAGTCTGCGGGTTGGGCAACCGGGATTTATGGTGAATGGGCGCGCGATCGGGATTTGACCGAAGAAGAGATTATCGCGCGTTTAGATAGTGGTATGGTTCCGTCGATTCGTTTGTATTCAATGGGAAATAAAGATAATAAGATTTTCTATAATGACAAGGTTCGTGGTCGCTTGGCTTTTCCAGAAAATGAAGAGGATATTGTTTTAATTAAATCAAATGATGGATTGCCAACATATCATTTTGCGCATTTGTGCGATGACCACTTTATGCGAACAACACTGGTTCAGCGTGGTGAAGAATGGTTGTCTTCATTAAATTTACATTTGCAACTGTTCCGTATGATGGGATGGCAGAATCCAGAATATGTTCATGTTGCAACAATTAATAAGTTAGATGAACAAACGGGAAATTCTAGAAAGTTGTCTAAACGCACCGATCCAGAGGCGAACACTATGCATTATTTAACCGCAGGTTGGCCGGTTGAGGCGGTGTTGAACTATCTGTACAATATTGTGGCATCTGGATTTGAAGAAGAAAAAAATAAAAAGCCGGATACAACAATTTGGAATTATCCATTAAGGGTAAAAAAAATCCCAACCAGCAGTGCGCTGTTTAATACGGATAAACTGGAATGGTGGGCCAAGGAATTTATTGGTTCGCTGCCGGTGCCGGAATTGGTTGCACGTGTCGCCCAATGGGCCAATGAATATGGTAATGACGCAAACAAAATGCAGGTGGCGGATGTAGATTACTTGACGGGCGTTTTGGGGATTGAACGTGATAACCCAAAGCGTGTACGCAAGGACTTTATCACATGGTCACAGACACTGGAAAATGTTGCGTTTTTCTGGGATGAATTGTTTGTTCCAAACACCGAATATGAATTTAATAGGGATGCATTAAAAGCGTTCTTGGAAACATATAATCCGGTCGATGACAAAGATACATGGTGGGCGAAAATTATTGCGATTGCCGAAAGGACAGGTGTTAAAAATGGTGATGTGGCAATGAACCTGCGTGTGGCATTATCGGGTCGCACAAATACGCCGGACCTGTATTCCATTATGTCGGTTATGGGCGGTGAACGGGTCATTAAACGAATCGAAAAGGTGATAAAATGACACAGACAAAACGGGCCAGAATCAAGGCCGTTAGAAAAGATGAACATGCATCAAGATTGTTAAAGGTTTTGCGTGCAACGGGATTGTTTCGCTGGGAAAAACCAAGCACACACGCCGAAGAAATTGTAAATATTTTAACCCACGGTATTGGTATCGGGTTGGCCATTGCGGCATTGACATTGTTGGTGGTGTTTGCGGGCATCAAGGGTGATGCATGGGCAATTGTATCGTGTGCGATTTTTGGTGTGACGATGATAACGTTGTATTTCGGTTCAACAATGTGTCACGCAACAATTGGTAAAAAGCATGAATGTTTTTTTGAGGTCTGGGACAGTGTTGCAATCTATGCATTGATTGCGGGGACATACACGCCGTTTTTGTTGGTGAATCTGCGGGGGCTGATTGGATGGATTGTGTTTGGAATCCTGTGGGGGATTGTGTTGTTTGGGTCATACATGAAAATTAAAAATCCGCATCAGCAGCCAAAATGGATGGTTGGATTGTATGTCGCAATGGGGTGGACATTGCTGTTTATATTGCCGGCAATGATTCGCAGTATCCCCGTGCGCGGCCTGTGGTTTATTTTGGCAGGGGGATTGGCATACACGATTGGTGTTATATTCTATCTGTGGCGGCGGATGAAGTTTTCGCACGGCGTTTGGCACTTGTTTGTCATCGGGGGCAGTGTGTGCTTCTTCTTTGCCGTTCTGTTTGGGTGTATATTGGATTTGTAAAAGGGGTGTATTATGGCATATGAACGTAATGTTGCAAAAGATATAAGCGATTGTGAATGGCCAAAGCCTAAGTTGCCGGAAGATTTATGTTGTAACGGTTGTGACACGCATTGCAAACTTTCTATGCAGTTAAATGTAAGAGATGAAAAGTTTATGCCCGAAAGCGGTAAGCAGAACTTTTATGTTAAACCAGTAATATATGCAGGTGGTGTAAAAGTGCATGATTGCAGTTTGACGGCTAGTAAGAGTGTAATAGCGAATCTTGTTGGCGAACTGCCGATTGAAATATGGAATGCAGATTGCCTGTATAAAGATGCGTTGGCGTGGTGTCGTGCAACATGCAAGCATAGCAAGGTACGGTAATGCGGAATATATAGGACTGGATTGCCACGCTACGCTCGCAATGACAAAGGTGATTAAGAATTCGGAATGTTTTAAGTACATCTGTCATCGCGAGGGAGCAACGCGACCGTGGCGATCCAGTAAATAGAAGCAAAATGAAAGAATATAAATTTTATGTTTATATTATGTTTAATCGCAGGAATGGTGCACTGTATACAGGGGTGACACGGGATATTGTGGAACGTGTATGGGAACATAAAAATAAGGTTAATCCTGATTCGTTCACCGCACGATATAATTGTGATAAATTAGGATACTGGGAAGATTTTCAATATGTAAATGATGCGATTGAACGTGAAAAGCATATCAAGGCACAATCGCGAAAGTATAAGTTGAATTTAATTGAAAGTGTAAATCCAGATTGGCTGGATTTAAGTGTTCAGGATATGTTTTGGGTTCGGTAGTGCGGAATATATAGGACTGGATTGCCACGCTACGCTCGCAATGACAAAAGAGCTTAGTGTTTTAGAAACTTAAAAGTTTTTGTCATCGCGAGGGAGCAGGGCGACCGTGGCGATCCAGTAAATAAAATCAAAATTTTGTATTTGCTTTAATCTGTCTTTTTTGTTTATAATTATTGTGCCAATGGGGATTCTGTTGGCGGGGTGTCGAAACCCGTTATAGAGATGTTGCATCGCAACATAGAAATACAGGCATAAATATGAATTTCGGCACCACTGGGTATCAAAGTGTTATCCAAGTGGTGTTGTTTTTTATAGATATGTCTGAACCTGCCAATCCAACTGGGTTGGAGGGTGGTGATATATATAAATAAGCCCACAATTCTCTATAATTGTTTCGAACCTCCAACCACTTGAAATTTTTTCAGTGGTTTTTTTGTTTGTCGTAAAAACAACAGGAGGATTGAAATGAAAAAGTTTGTATGTTTTGTTGTGTGTATTCTTATGTTTTATGGGGCGCGGGCAGATTATTGGGAGATTTGTACATTACAGCCCGGTGAATTATGTTGGGGAATGATTGCAGGCGCAGATGATAATACGGGGCACGATGGTATTAATTATGATGAATATGGCGAAGATTATTATGCGGTGCTTTGTGATATGGATGCGCAGTATATTGATGGACCAGCGAAGAGTTTTTTGAGTGCATCTTGTTCGTCGTATGATGAACCGGGTGGTACATGTTTAATTGGTGGAAGGAATAATTTATTTTGTGTTGAAGAAGCGGACGCTAATATGTATGTATATGATTTTCCCTGTGATTTTTGTCGACGTGCTGGCGAGGATGGGGTATATGAAGACTGGTCGTCTAGAAATTCAAATAATGCAATTGTTAAACGAGGAATTGAATTTAAAAATGATTTTGAAGATGACAAGTTAGCAACTTGTACTGCGGTTGTGGATGAAGACTGGGGGTGTCCCACAGGATATTATTATGTTAGTGGCAGTGGTTCCAGCACACTGTGTGCAGTATGCCCAAGTACGGCCACATGTACAGATAGTAATGGGCATAATGCAACATTACAGTGGAAGTGCAATGATGGCTATTTTTACAATGGGACAACATGTGAACGCTGTCCGTCGTCAGGTGGTGTGTATGGAGTAACTGGTAAAATAGGGGCACAGTCCAGGACAGATTGCTATATTCCATCAGGTGGCAGTTTTAGCGATGCGACGGGTTCTGGAGTGTTTGTGGGTGATTGTTATTATTCTGAATAAAAAACTTATGTGCGGGAATAATTTACTGGATTGCCACGGTAATCCAGTAAATATAATCAAATTATAAATCTTGATTTTGTTGAAAAATAGGCATATGATATAAAGCATGAAATTGTTTAAGTCTTTCTTTACAACAACTACTACAACCCCGTTGGGGGTGTAATTTCTATTGCGGTGCTTGGCACAAATTCTTATAATCAATCAGTCAAAAAATAATAAAAAACACTAAGGGACAGTTATTATGTCATATGATATTGAAATTATTCGTCACTCGTTGGCGCACGTTATGGCGGCGGCGGTAAAAAAATTACACCCAGATGTTAAATTCGCGGGTGGGCCGGCAATTGAAAATGGGTTCTATTATGACTTTGATACAGAATACCGTTTTTCCGAAGAAGACTTTGCCAAAATTGAAAAAGAAATGCGTGATTTGATTAAGTCAAATGGTCGATTTGAACAACGTAATGTGTCGATTGACGAAGCCAAAGAAATTTTCGCATCGCAACCATATAAAATGGAATGGTTAAATGAATATGATGCAGCGGGCGAAGCGTTATCGATTTATTCGTTCCGTGATTTTGTTGACCTGTGTCGTGGGCCACATGTTGAATCTTCCAAAGATTTGCCAAGGGACGCGTTTAAAATCCGCAGTGTTGCCGGCGCATACTGGAAGGGGGATGCAAAAAATAAAATGTTACAACGCATTTATGTTGATGCGTTTGCAACCAAAGAGGAATTGGATGCGTTCCTGAAAATGCAGGAAGAGGCCGCCGCACGTGATAATCGCAAATTGGGTAAAGATATGGATTTGTTCCACTTTGAACCAGAATATGCGCCGGGGTCTGTGTTCTGGCACGACAAGGGGTACAAAATGTATCGCAAATTGATTGAATTTGTTCGTCGTCGTCAAGAATTGGCCGGATACCAAGAAATTTCAACGCCCGCGGTTATGGACAGATGTTTGTGGGAACGGTCGGGACACTGGGCAAAATATGGTGAACACAATTATTCTGGTAAAACCCAAGATGGCAAGGTGTTCTGTATTAAACCAATGTCTTGCCCGGGTGGGATGTTGGTGTTTGGACACGGGTTGCGCTCGTACAAAGATTTACCATTATATGTGGCCGAATTTGGCAAGGTTCATCGTTACGAGGCTGCGGGTGGTTTGTCTGGTATTTTGCGCGTTCGTGAATTTACCCAAGACGATGCGCATATATTCTGTACCGAAGAACAGTTGGAAGAAGAAGTTGTAAAAATCCTGCGCTTTATCAAGGATATTTATGGCAAATTCGGATTTGATAAAATCACGATGAAATTGGCCACGCGCAAGGAATCTGAATTCCGTATCGGGTCGGATGAAATCTGGGACAAGGCCGAGGGTGCATTGAAACATGCGCTGGAATCAAATGGTATTGAATTTGAAATTGCCGAAGGGGATGCCGCGTTCTATGGTCCGAAAATTGATAACTATCTGCGCGATTCGATGGGACGCGTATGGCAGTGTGGTACGGTGCAATTGGATATGAACCTGCCGGAACGATTCGATTTAAGCTATGTTGGCGAAGATGGTGAAAAGCATCGTCCGATTATGTTGCATCGTGCAATGTTGGGGTCGATTGAACGCTTTATGGGAATCTTGCTGGAATCAACGGGGGGTAATTTGCCATTGTGGCTGTCGCCAGAACCGGTTGTGGTAACGCCGATTTCTGAAAAGCACGCAGAATACGCAAATGAAGTGGTTGCGGCATTGCGTGCGGCGGGCGTAAATACGCGTGCAGATTTGCGTGATGAAAAAGTAAACTATAAAATCCGTGAATTGTCGCTTGCTAAAACACCAATCATTGCCGTTGTTGGTGAAAAAGAAGCAGCTGACAAAATGGTGACGTTGCGTCGTTTAGGGCAAGAAAAACAGGAATCAATGCCACTTGCTGAATTTGTCGAAATGATGAAAGATGCAGTAAAGTTACCATTGTAAAAGCAGGGGGATAACATGAAAAAAATAATGTTGTTGTTGGCTTTGATCGTGCCGTGCATGTTGTCGGCATGTGCCAAACAGTGCGAGGTTGAACCCATCGTTGAGCAAAATCATAAACTGATTGTGCCACCGAATTTTGGGCAAATGCCAAAATAGTGATATAAGAGGCATGTTTTCATGCCTCTTTTTTTATTCTTAGGCGTTTGGTTATTCGTTTTTTTTATGATATAATGTTATCGGAACGATTTTATAAATGGGGGGATTTTACCATGAACGATGATAACTTGGATTTATTAGATTTAGATGATGGTGCATCAATGGATACACTGCCAGAGGTTACGCCATTTGCCGCACCACGCCCAAAGAAACCATGGCTGTTGCTGACGGTGGGATTGGTTGTCATTGTTTTGGCAACATATGTAATTATTCGTACAGTTGGGGGTACATCTTCGTCCGCGATAGAGGTTGACTTGGATGCACCAGCGATTGTTGTTGATGGCGCACCAGCACCGGAAATGAACGTTATGCCACCGGCACCAAAACCAGCGGCGCAGCCAGCCCCACAGCCGGTTGCACAACCAAAGCCACAGCCGGTCGCGCAACCACAGCTGGTTCAGGCAACCCCAGGTGTTCCAGTTCGTGTTGTAGAAGACAGAAAGGAAGTTACGTTTAATCCAACAGCTAAACCTGTGGCAAAGCCAGTGGCGAAACCGGCGGCAAAGCCAGCGCCGAAACCAGCAGCCAAGCCAGCAGTCAAAAAGACAGCCACAACAGCACCAGCAGGTTCATGGTATGTTCAGTTTGGCTCATACAGTACACGCGCATTGGCAGAAAATGCCCAGCGTCAGATGCGTAATGCACACCCAAGTTTGTTCGCGGGCCAACAGTTTGTAATCTTGGCGGCCCAGGTTAAGGGGGCAACGACATATCGTTTGCGTGTCGCGTTCAAGACTGCAAATGATGCAAATGGATTCTGTCGCAATGCGAAGTCTGATGGCTTGGATTGTTATGTTGCGAAATAATCAAAGGGGACAGATATGAGATTAGGTTGGACTGAAATAATTTTAATTGTAATCTTGGTTATGATTTTGTTTATGAGCAACAAAATCCCAGGTATGATGCGTAATTTGGCCGATGGTATCAATGTGTTTAAAAAAGAACTGAAAGATACCAAGAAAAAAGAACCAAAAAAGGCCGCCAAGAAAAAGAAATAAAAAAATCCCGCCATTTGGCGGGTTTTTATTAGTTTTTACGTGCTTCGTATTCTTCTTGTTCTTCGACGGTCATGGTCGCCAATGGGCGCGCCATCATACGTTTAAGACCAATTTCATCGCCGGATACAACACTGAAACCATATGTGCCTTTTTCAATGCGTTCCAGGGCTGCATTAACCTTTTGTAATAACTTATTACTGCGTTCAGACATGCGCAGGTCCATTGTTATGTCTTGGTTATACGATGCGTTGTCCGATTCGTCACCAGCACCAACGGCTTCGGTCTTGTCTGCCATGCGGACGGCGTTTAAAACTTCATCCCGTTCGCTAAGCAATTCTTCGCGTTGGGTGTTCAATATGTTATAGAAGTAAGCCAACTGTTCCGCACACATGTATGGTTCAGATAACTTGGGCTTGTACTTAGATGATAATTCAATATTTTTGTAATTAACTGTTGCCATTTTGTAATTCCTTTATCCAATCAATGACAGTGTCTTCGTCCATAAGACCACTGCGTGCTTCAATCAATTCGCCGTTCTTAAATGCTAAAACAGACGGAATACTGCGTATGCCATATTTTGCAGGGGTACGTCGGTTCGCTTCATCAATTTCGAATTTTATAAATGTAACATCGGGCATTTTTTCAGATACAGCTTCGAAAATAGGGCCAAACATACGGCATGGACCACACCAAGATGCCCAGAAATCAACCAATGTTATGCCATTGCCAATTAATGTATCAATTGTTGCATCATTTGCATGTACAAGTGCCATCTTTTTCTCCTTATAGTTATTGATATTTGGCAAGAGTGTATTATAATCAGCGCAAAATGCAAGAGAAAAACAAAATGAATAAATTCATATACTTAGACAGCGCTGCGACAATGTTGAAATCTGAGAAATTAATAGAGGCAGAAGCGCTGTTTTTGCGTGAAAAATATGCGAATTCTGGGCGTGGGGTTTGCGCGCGTGTGGGTGCGGTTGATGATATGGTGCGTGATGTGCGGAATGCGGTTGCAGAATTTTTAAACGCAAAATATAACAGTATTGTTTTTACGTCTGGTACAACAGATGCAATAAATCGAATCGTTAATATATTAAAGCCAAATGAAAATACGGTTGTAGCGGTGTCTGATTTAGACCATCACAGTGCGCGTTTGCCGTTTCAAATGTCGGGGGCTAAGATTGTTGTGTGTCCATTGGATGAAAATCTGAATATAGATACAGAACAAATTCCATATGCGGATATTTTTGTTGTGACGGCAATGTCTAATGTTTTAGGTGTTGCACAAGATGTTGCAAAAATTGTTGCAGTGGCGCGTGAAAAAAATCCAGATGTAATTGTGGTTGTGGATGCTGCGCAATATGTTGTGCACGATAAAATAGACGTTGTTGCATGGGATGCTGATTTTGTTGTGTGGTCGGGACACAAGATTGGTGCAGATACAGGTATTGGTATTATGTATGTAAAAAATCCATCGCGTTTTATGCCAGATAAATTTGGTGGTGGTATGGTGAACAATATATCACGGGATGGTGTGGCACATTTAATGTCTGCGCCGGAATGCTTTGAAGCCGGGACATTGCCATTGACCCAGATTGCAGGGTTGCGTGTGGCGATTGATGAAATAAAAAATAATCGTCCAGAACTAAATTTAATTAAATATCTGTATGATGAATTATCTAAATTAAAGCGCGTTAAAATATTAACCAATCGGGATGCGTGTATATTAAGTTTTATTATTGATGGTATGCATGTGTTGGATTTTGGTGCAATCGCGGGTGTGAAAAATATCTGTGTGCGTGTGGGAAATATGTGTGCAACATGGATTCAACAGAAATTAAATCTGGATGGCACAATTCGTGTTTCTGTTGGTCCATATAATACAAAAGACGATATTGATGCGTTTATTGATGTTGTGCGGGGGTGTGTAAAATGACAGTCTTGCGTGATGATATAATAAATGCAATTAAAACGGTCTATGATCCTGAGATTCCTGTTAATATTTGGGATTTGGGATTGATATATAACATAGATATAAGTGCGACGGAAATTGTTATAACTATGACTTTTACCAGTCCGACGTGTCCCATGATGGAAGAATTGATGGCGCAATTAAAAGATGTTGTGCAAAATGTCGCAGGTGATATGCCGGTGCGTGTTGAATTGGTATGGGACCCACCATGGGATTTATCAAAAATGTCGGATGTAGCGCGCTTGGAACTGGATTTAACAGAGCAGGGTTGGTAATAGCCGATGACATATGTGGAAATAAAAAAACTTTTGCAGTCAATTGATGATCCAGCAATGAAGCTGGAAATGGTTATGGATTTTGGGGGTAATTTGTCCCCAGTGCCAGAAGGTGCAACATGTTCCGAGATTGTTGGATGTGCATCACATGTTGAAATCTGCATTGATGCAAATAAATTTTATGGTCGTGCCGATTCGGCATTGGTGCGTGGAATTGTTGCGATTTTAATCACGATGCTGGATGGGAAAACAATATCCGAAATAAAAGAATTTGATATTTTGTCTGAATTTGCCACATTGGATATTAATCTTGGGGCAGGGCGATTAAACGGATTGGAATCTATGGTTCGTTTTTTTCATAATTTATGATAAAATAGTTGGGAATAAAAACGGGGGGAATAGCATCAAATGAGTGACGACGAAAAAATGTTTCATATTGGTGTATGGGCATTGTGCGGGATGCTGTTTTTAACCATTGGGCTACAGGTATGTTATCGTACGCAAAATCGTACGCGTAATCATGTGCGGGCTGAAATTGTTCGCACCCAGCAAGAAATTGCTGATGCCGCAACCCGATTCGAAGGCTATAAAAGGCCTGAGGTTTTAAGAAATTTAGTCGGTGGTGTTGTGCCAAATGCATCGGCGATTGGATATCAAAAATCTGTTACAATTGATGCGTTGCCAGATAGAGAGCCCAAGAATTCAGATGTTTAATGTAGGTCAAGATATTTACAGACGTGGCTTTCCCGGCATCCGTGGTGATGGTGCGGGGCGGGGGCGTATGCGCACGGTGTATAAATGGCTGCGATTCGCTTTTGTTGTTTTTATTGGCTGGACATTGTACCTGGGGATAAGTGGTACAGATAATACGCGACGTGCGGTGGCGGATGGTGATTGGGCGGTGCATCGCGCGGATATTGTTGATAGAAATGGCGATATATTGGCTAAGAACGTTATGTCGGGTCATATCGTTTTGCGTAATCGCGATGTCACAGACAAAGAAGCGGTTGCAAATATGATTCATCGCGCGATGCCGTACGAATATTCTTTGAGTCGGGCGCTGGAGCTGGTCGATTCGTCGCGTAGGTTTATATATCTAAAAAAATATGCCAGTGAATATCAGCGTGATATGATTAAAAAGGCGCGTTTGCGCGGGCTAGAGGTTGAACCAGTTCAAGATAGAAAATATCCAAAGGGGCGTATGTTTTCACATGCAGTTGGATTTGTTAGTGGCGATGGACGTGGACTAGAAGGGGCTGAACGGGTATATAATAAATACCTGACGGAAAATAAAGATGCGCTGCAATTGTCGTTGGATGCACGTGTCCAGGCGGTGTTCTATGACCAATTATCAATTGCAATGCAGACATACCGGGCAAAGTCTGCGATGGGGATGCTGATGAATTCGCGGACGGGTGAAATTATCGCGATGGTATCTTTGCCGGATTATGACCCAGAAAATATTGCCTTAGATCCGGTACGCAATCGTATGTTTATGCCAATGCGCGGTGTGTTTGAAATGGGGTCAATCTTTAAAATATTTAATACAGCATTGGCATTGGAAAATGGTATTAACAAAGAATACTATGTCAAAGAACCGTTCCCGATTGAGGATAAATTTGGTCGTGTTGTTCACAGAATTCGCGATATTCGTAGCTTTAAGCCACCACGTCCAAATCTGAATATCGAAGAAATTATGATGCATTCTTGTAATGTGGGCAGTGCCCAGATTGCGCTTGATTTGCCAGATGGCGCGCAACGTGAATTTTTCGAAAAGTTACATTTTAATCAAGCGTTGGATTTAGAATTTGGACGTACCGAACGTGGTTTGATGCCACAAAAATGGGGGCCGGTTGAACGCGCAACTATATCATTTGGACATGGAATTGCGGTAACACCAATGCATTTAATGCTGGGGGTTAATGCGGTTACAAATGGTGGAATTTATATTTATCCAACATTACAAAAACGTGGGTTGGGGGTTGTGCATGGTGAACGGGTCTTGGATGAAGAATTTTCTGCACAACTGCGCAAAATTATGTTACGTGTTAATGAAGAAACCAGTGGTAAAAAAGCACGTATTGCTGGGATTGAAATCGGTGGTAAAACCGCCACGGCGGAAAAGTACAGTAATGGCAAGGTCGATAATAAACGTAATTTGACGGCATATGTTGGCATATTCCCAGCTAATGCCCCACAATACACAATTTTGGTTGTTATGGATGAACCACAAGCAACCAAGGATTCATGGGGATGGAAAACAGCTGCATGGAACGCAGTGCCAACAACTGGTAAAATTTTGGATTCTATACTGCCGTTGCTATTTGAATAATTTTAGATTATAATAATTCTGATAATAAAAAAAAGAGAAGCGCGTGAGAAGAATAGTAGAAAAATCCATGCTGGGGCAAGCATGGGTGTTGCCTGCATATCCAGATAGTGATATTGGGGCATTAGATGATTTAGTGGCCAAGATTTTAAATGCTCGTGGTATTGAAAATGCCGAAAGGTTTTTAAACCCCAGTATCAAGGAATATATGCCAAACCCATCTGTGTTACAGGATATGGATAAGGCAGCCTGTATAATTGCGGATGCGGTTATGGCGGGTGAAAAAATTGCTATTTATGGGGATTATGACGTTGATGGAATTACATCAACAGCGGTCTTTGTAAAGTATTTGCGCCAAATTGGGGCGGATGTAATTTGGCATTTGCCAACCCGCGAAGGGGAAGGCTATGGATTAAATACCAATGCGATACAAGAAATCACAGATGCGGGTGTAAAAATTTTGGTGACGGTGGACTGTGGTATCAGCGGAAACAAAGAAGTCGATTTTGCAAAGCAATGTGGGATGCGTGTTGTTGTAACGGATCATCATTCGCCAGATGCAGTGTTGCCAGGTGCAGATGCAGTTGTAAATCCAAAGCGTGCCGATGATACGTCGGGCTTGGATTATTTGGCGGGTGTTGGGGTTGCTTTTTTGACGGTTGTGGCATTGAATCGCGAATTAAAATCACGTGAATTGTCCATAGAGCTGGCACAAAAGTTAGAATCTGTTAATTTGATGAATTTTATGGATTTAGTGGCATTGGGGACGATTTGTGACACGATGCCATTGGTGGAATTAAATCGCGCATTTGTTGCAACGGGGTTAAAGGTTCTGGGCCTGCGCCAGAATTTGGGGCTGCGCATTTTGATGGATATTGCCGCGATAAAAAAGCCGTCTGTGTATGCGGCGGGGTTTGCGCTGGGGCCACGACTAAATGCTGCGGGACGCCTGGACTCAGCAGCGCCAGCCTTGGAATTATTGTTGACGGATAATCCGTTGATTGCGCATTCATTAGCAGAAAAATTACACCAGATGAATCAAGAGCGAATTGATATTCAAAATGCAATTATGCTGCGTGCAACCGAGATGGCAGAAAATTGTTGTGCCAATGGTAATTGTAGTTTGTTCCTGTGTGGTGAAAATTGGCATGGCGGGGTTATGGGGATTATCGCGGGGCGGTTAAAGGATAAATATAACCTGCCGTCATGTGTTGCGACCAAGGCGGATGGTGTTATAAACGGGTCTGGGCGTTCGATTCCTGGGGTTGATTTGGGCAAGATTATTCATGACGCATTGGCGGCAGGCATCGTTTCCGAAGGTGGCGGGCATGCAGCGGCGGCGGGATTTTCATTAAGTGCTGAAAATGAAAATGCATTTTGCCAATTCCTGGAAAAGGCGGTGCGTGAACAATTAAATGGTCAAGTCCCCGAACGTGAAGTGATTGTTGATGCAGAAATGGATGCAGGGGCGGCGACAATGCGACTGGTGAACAAGCTAAATGCACTTGAACCATTTGGCCAAGGAAACCCAGAACCAACATTGGTATTAAATGGGGCAATGTTACGTCATGTGTCAACCATGGGTAATGGTGCGCATTTGCGTGGCACAGTTGCAACCAGTAGCGGTACAAGCGTATCGTTTGTAGGATTTAATTTATCGGGTACGCCGGTTGGGGATTTTTTACTGGATGATGGAAATATCAATGCTAAGATAAAGATGTTAGGTAAACTAAAAGAAAACGAATATAACGGCCGCGTGTCGGCACAATTCGTCCTGGAAGATATTGCGGTATAAAATATGGAACAAAATATAAAAGATTTTATTGAAAAAATTCGTGGTGCGAAAAACATCGCAATTATGGGACATAAAAATCCTGATGGCGATTCGTATTGCAGTGTGCTGGCGCTGGCGAAGTTAATTGAATTAAACTATGGTGTGCGCGCAACGTGCATTTATGACGGCAATATCCCAGAATACTTGGATGAAATGCCAATGCGGTCATGGATTAAATATTATGAGCGTGTTGATTTATCAGAAGTTTATGATTTGGTTATCTTGCTGGACTATGGTACGCCAAAGCATATTGGGGGCGCACGTCCGATTGTAGATAATGCACGTTTCATTGTTGAAATTGATCATCATCAAAATGATGAAAAATTAGGGGCGTTGTGCTTGGATGATGAAAATGCCGCTGCGGTTGGTCAGATAATTTTTGAAATTATGAAGTCTGCAAATTGGACTTTTGATAAAGATGTTCTGGATTTGTTGGCGGTTGCATTGATTACAGATACTGGGAATTTTAAGTTTGTACGCGATGGGCGCGTCATGCAAATTATGGCTGAATTAATTGATAATGGGGTTGTATTGCGCCATTTGGTTGAAGCGCTGCGCAATAAACCACGCAAGTCCGTTGTAATGGAAGCTGGTGTCGTGTCACGTGCACAGTTTTGGTTTAAAGGGAAACTGGCCGTCGCAATTGTTCCACACAAGGATTATAAATACCTGGACGGACGTGGCGATACGGTGTTGAATCTGTTAGGGTCAATTAAAGGTGTGGAATACATCGCGATGCTTAAAGAACAAAAAGAAAATCAGACAGGTGTATCGTTGCGCAGTCGTGGACAGCCAGTTAATCATATTGCAGAGGCACTGGGGGGTGGTGGACACATGTGTGCAGCGGGGGCGGTTTTAAATGAACCGGTTGAAGATGTTCTTAATCGCATTATCGAATTATTTCGGGGGGAAATTAAATAATGTTTAAAAAGATTTTAGTCTTGGTGTGTGTGTTGATGTGTGGCGCGGCAAATGCTGCGGTTGATACATCTTTGGTGGTAAATGCGGAAAAATATTTGAATTCAATTACGGGGCTGGCGGGTGGTTTTGTCCAGACGGCTGCGGGTCGTGATGAACGTGGGGATTTTGCAATGTTGCGACCGGGACGTGTGCGTTTAGACTATGCAAATATGCCGATACAATTAATTTCAGATGGGGATGATTTGTATTTTTTTGATAAATCATTGGATCAAATTACGACTGTGCCATTGACCAGTACGCCAGCTGGGATACTGGTTCGCAAAAATATTGATTTGCGTAATGCAGATATTAATGTTGTTGAAACCACAGATAATAAAAACACATTTGCATTAAAAATGAATTTAAAAGGCCAGGAAGGTTTGGGCAATATGACGGTTGTTTTTGATAAAAATCCAGTGCGCTTGAATTCTTGGTCGGTGGTTGATGCGACGGGTGCAAAAACAGATGTTGCGTTTAATAATCTGAAAACAAAAACAAATTTTGGACGGGATTTTTTCCAGATTGCACGTCATAAAACAGTAAGTACCAGTGGTGGCGATGATTTCTATGATTAAATAAAATGTTTGGGATAAGTTGGGCTGAATTTTTAGTTGTTTTGTTGGTGGCGGTGCTGGTTATTCCGGCGCGGATGTGGCCAGATGTCGCAAAATTTTTGGCACGTGTGGTGAAATTTGTTCGCGGTATTATTTGGCGGGTTACAGATGCATCCGAAAAAATTAAAGAGCAGATTGAACGCGAAGCGCCAATTGATGATTTAATCAAAACTACTACGGATGATATTTTGTCTGAATTTTCAAAGCCGATAAAAAAATCAGGTCGGGGGAAAAAATGAAAAAGATGACAATTATGCAACATTTTGCTGAAATGCGTCGCCGTATTTTATGGACGTTGTTGATATTTGTTGTCGCTTTTTTTGTGGGAATTTATTTGTCGCCAATCATTCAAGATTTTTTAACTGTGCCACTGTTAAATGTGTGGCCGGACGGGGCGTTTTTGTATGGGGGATTATCTGACGGATTAATGATAAGTTTTTCGTTGGGATTGACATTTGCGATATTTTTGATTTTGCCGGTGGCGCTGTGGCATATATGGGCGTTTGTTGCCCCGGGGTTGAAAAGCAAAGAACGTAATTTTATTTGGCCGTTTTTGGTTATGTCGCCGGTGCTGTTTGTGTTAGGGATGGCGTTTGCATTTTATGTGTTGCTTCCAGTGGTGTTTAAATTCTTTGTGGATTTAAATTTATCATCGCCAGTGCCGGCAATGGTTATGCCAGCGGCGCGTGATTATCTGGGGTTTGCGATTGGATTGTTAAAAGTATTTGGGATTGCATTTCAATTACCGCTAGTAATGGTTTTGTTAAATCGTATTGGTGTTTTGGGACGTGGGTGTGTTATAAAAATGCGCCGTTATGCGATTGTTGGAATTGTGGTAATTGCGGCTGTATTAACCCCGCCGGATGTAGTTAGCCAGATTTTATTGGCATTGCCATTGTGGTTATTGTTTGAAATCAGTATTTTATTCATGCGACGTGATTGATTTTATGATATAATTGTGGTGTGAAAAAAATCAGTTCGATTTTATCTGTGTTTTTTTTGCCCATGTTGGTTGGGTGTGATTTGCAGCCGAAAATTCTAACATTGCCAGATACGGTGGGGGATTTTATTTCTGCGCGGTATCCAGCATTGCTGGCGGATCCGAATACAAATCCGGAAATTTATGCATCGGCGGCAACAGACTATGGCATATATGCATCCCCAGATTTGTATGGCACAGATACATCGACGATGGACGATTATGTGACGTATGCATCGGTTGATGATTATATCATCCCACCCCAGGTGGCAGATGTGTCTAAGCCAGAAGAAGTGGTAGTGGTCGCTGAATACGAATCGCCAATCGATTCAACGCCAGATGCCAGCACAGATGATTATTTGCGTGTGCCAATGTATGGTGGAACACCGGATAGGGATGAAATCAAACAAAATGAAATTATTGTTGCGCGTGGGGATACAATGTATTCATTAGCGCGTAAACATAATACGACGGTTGATGAATTGGCGGCGGCTAATAAATTAAGTGCACCGTATACATTATCTGTGGGGCAGAAATTAAATTTACCTGGTGTAGTGCGGTCTGTGGTAACGTCGGATGTTATTTCTGTGCCGGTTAAAAAGGCGACTGGTGTTCAAACAACGACGCGTGTAGCACTGACGGATATTAAGGTCGGACCGGGTGATACGCTGTATTCGTTGTCGCGCAAATATTCTGTGCCGGTAAATGATTTGGCGGTTATGAATAAATTAAAAGCACCATTTACGTTGTCGGTGGGGCAAAAATTAAAAGTGCCAAATCTGGGGGCTGCAAATGTCAAGGTGGCAGAAGCTACAAAGCCAGAGACCAAACAAAAAATCGCAACAGATAAGGTTGCAACAACCGCACCGGTAAAAAAAGAAACAAAAAAGATTTCATCAGATCCGTCCAAGAAATTGCCAACAATAACAGCGCGTTCGTCGTCTAAGTTTTCGTGGCCGGTACGTGGAAAGATTTTGTCGCATTATGGGGCTAAATCCAGCGGACTGTTTAACGATGGTATAAATATTAGTGCCGCACGTGGTACGGTTGTTAAAGCCGCAGAAAATGGTGTTGTGGCATATGCTGGAAACGAAGTAAAGGGGATGGGAAATCTGATTATTATTCAGCATGCGTCTGGATGGATGACGGTTTATGCCCATATGGATTCGTTGGCGGTTAAGCGCGGCACACGTGTAAGTGTTGGTCAAAAAATTGGTACGGTTGGCGCATCCGGCAAGGTTGATTCCCCACAATTGCACTTTGAAATACGCAAAGGAACAAAGGCATATAATCCATCGAATTATCTTAAATAATCTGGGAATAGTGTCGTATAAATTTGCAATCCCCCGTTATGATAAAGTCATAAATAACGGGGGATTTTATTATGAGAAGAATTTTTATCTGGGTCTTGTTTATTTGTATGATTGCATCAGCGGTGGGATATATCTTGTATCGGTATAATCGCATGCGTATGGAAAATCAAAAATACAATGTGCCAACAAATGTTAATCCAATTGAAATAATTGATGTAAATGAATTAGAAGCGCGCGCATCGATGGTTATTCCGCGTGGTGGCTTTGACTATATTGCGGGCGGGGCAGAATCAGAAAAAACATTACAGCGCAATATAAGCGCATTTGACGACATAGATATTGTGCCACGTGTTTTGCGTGGCGTGGATAAACCAGATTTAAAGACGTCTGTGTTGGGAATTGATATTTCAATGCCGGTAATAATTGCGCCGGCGGCGGCGCATGGATTGGCGCATATCTCGGCTGAGGCTGGAACAGCCCGTGCCGCCGCAGCGGTTGATACAATTATGGCAATCAGTAATTATGCCAGTTCGCCGTTGCGTGATATTGCAGCAGCCGGTGGTGGCGCGCCACAATGGTTTCAATTATACCTTAGCAAGGATGATGCGTTTAATCGCCAAATTGTACGATTGGCGGAAAGTCTGGGGATGCGTGCGATTGTTTTGACGGTGGATGCGCCGATTGGTGGTAACAGGTTTCGGGATGCGAAAAATGATTTTAAATTCCCGCTGGCGTTACCAAATGTTGCAAACAAGTCTGGTGATACCAAGGGGCAGGGCATTGGTGCGATATTTGCCGCTGCACAAAACCGATTCGCATCGGATACAGTGCGATATGTGAAATCTTTTACACGGTTGCCCGTAATTGTGAAGGGTATCCAACATCCCGATGATGCAGATGCAGCAATCGCAGCGGGTGCAGATGCAATATGGGTATCAAATCATGGTGGGCGGCAACTAGATGGTGCGCCGGCATCAATTGAAGTTTTGCCAGAAATTGCCGCGCGTGTAAATAAACGTGTTCCTATTATTTTTGACAGTGGTATCAGAAATGGCACGCATATATTCAAGGCAATTGCCGCCGGTGCAGATGTGGTTGCAATTGGTCGACCTGTGATTTATGCATTATCCATAGGGGGATGGAAGGGGGTTGTTTCGTTATTTGATTATCTTAAACAAGATTTGTCGCGCGTTATGACATTGGCGGGCGCACAGACGGTCGAAGATATAAAAAATATAGAACTGCGCCCAAAATGTATACTGGTTAGATGCACAGAATTATAAAAACTTGCATTTTGTGTAAAAATGTCTATAATATGCCCCGTTCTGAAGAAGAATTTCAGTTCTGGATGCGTAGCTCAGTTGGTAGAGCAACTGACTCTTAATCAGTGGGTCCAGGGTTCGAGTCCCTGCGCGTCCACCAGAAATAAACGGTCACGGTGTGGCCGTTTTTATTTTGTTTTCTTGGATGTTTTTCCCATGGAATTCATACCTATGCAAATATTTATATTCGGTTGATAGAATTAGGGTGTTGACATGAAACGAAAAACAAAAAACAAAATCTATAAAAGGAGAAAAAATGAAAAAATTAGCAATATCAACACTGGCGGTGTTATTGGCGTGCCCTGCGTTCGCTATGAATAACCCAAACCAGGGCAGTAGCTGGACAATGTGGGGTATGGACCCATATGTTGGTTTACGTGGTGGTGCATCATATACAAATTTAAACTATCGCTATAACGGGCAAAAAGAATCTTTGACAGATACTATTTTGCAAGGTCGTGCAGCATTGGGTTTAGAAGTTTGTGATAAAATGCGTGCAGAAGTTGAATGGTCTATCTTTGGCAAGTTAGAAGATACCGAAAACTTTGGCAGTGTTGGCGATGCAAAAATCAAAGCTAAAATGCAGACATTGTTAATGAACGGTTATTGGGAATTTGGACCATACGAAGTTGTTCGTCCGTTCTTTGGTATGGGTGCCGGTGTTGCGTTCACAGATATTACACGCAGTGGCACAAATGTCCCACGTCATGGAAACAGCAAAACATCCTTCTCGGCGATGGGAACGATGGGTGTAACGTTTGATATGAAACGCTTTGCAGTTGATTTGGCGGCACGCTATAACTATGTGGACGTTAATTCAGGTCTGCATAATTTCGGCGGGGATGTTGGTATCCGCTTTATGTTCTAAGCATGACATTTCGTTCATATGGACGCCGGCAATCTTGCCGGCGTTTTTTGTGTAAAAATTGTTTTGATTTATTTGTTGATGGACCAATGGTTGCCCGATTCGTTCAGCGATTTAAAATATATATCATTTATGCGTGTTGGTATGATGAAACCCGTATTGGGGTTGTAATATCAGAATAAATATAATGCCCCACAAAAGTGGGGCGTTATTATTTCATTAGTTTGGCTAAGGCTAATTTGCCCAGAAATGCCGATTCGATATCGCCCAGCAGTGACAGGTCGCCTTCGTTTAAATCGTTGTCGTTTTGTAACTTTTCCAGATATTCAATAATTGTGTTGCACATTTTTACCAGATCTTTGTTGATGATTTTTGAATTTAGTAAATCTGGTTTAAAAACATCTTTTTTGTTTAATGCCATGAAATGCGATTCGGCAATGTTGTCTGCAAATGTGTCCAAATCTTCGGTCAGACGGTCATACAGCAGGTGTTCTGAATATGAATCTGTTGACCAATGATTGATTTTGCATGCGTATTTAAATGCTATTAAGTGTTGCATCAATGTGTACATTTTTTATCCTTTTTTTATGTGTGCATGATAAAAATATCATCTTTTGTTGTTTTTAAATATAGGTGTCTATTCATGTGCTATACGCATTGTTTCTGGGGATTCCTAGGGAATCAAACCTGGCGAAATATGGATAAAAATATTATAAAATGTTTTTCGTAACCATAAGGAAACAAAAGGAGAACTCTTATGAAAAACGCAATGAAAAAAATGTTTATGTTTGCATCAGTCTTGGGTGTTGCAGCACTGTTAAGTGCCTGTTCAGGATGTCCAGAAAAGAAAGCACATCATCATAAAAAGGCAGTATATGCACAGCCTGTTGAAATGGTAGAGTCTGATACGATTGTTGTATACCAGACATATGAAAATGCAGATGTTGACAAGGTTTATGCAAAAATGTACACCCGCAGCAGTCACGGTGGCACATCATATATGGGGCATATCAAATTCCATGATACGGACAATGGTTTGAAAATGGTCGTTGATTTGAAAGATTTGCGTCCGGGCGTACCATACACAATTAAATTGGCAAAATGTGGTGTATGCGCATATGGTGAAACAGGCTGCTGTAACAAAACACCAATTAATGTTAAATTGCCAATGCTTGAAACAGGTATGAGCCGTAAATTAGATCAGACATATATGATTCAGGGTATGAGTGCCGCACAATTAAAGGGTGCTAAAATCTGGCTGGAACGCGATGGCGGTTATAAAGCTGGATGGGGTATGCTGGAAAAATAAATATTGGTTTAAGCATTAATATAAATCCCGGGGTGACCCGGGATTCTTTCTGGTTTTGTATTAGGATTTTTATCCGCTGTGTGCTATCTTCGTCGTAATCAAAGGATAGTTGTGGATACTGCGGTCGATTATGTTTATGGTCTGGATGCTTCTGGTACGTATTATATGGATACGGATGTGGTCTTTGTCGCAGGGGCAAATATTGCCGTGCCAGACATAGTGGTAATGGGCTCACATGTTCTGGAAAATAACACGGATGTTAATACCGATATAAGTTTGTGTGATGGCTGCAGACTTGAAATACATAATCGTGGTGTCTTTAACGTAAACTTTACATTGGCGGACGGTGCAAGTGTGGTTCAAGTTGTCACAACAGCCGCAGATGTTAATCCAATAAATGTAAATGTGGATTATGAGCTGCATGTTGTAGATGCAAATGGAATAAAGTTATCAGATGTAATGCGTATCGGCAGTGGTGCAGATGAAATATTGTTGCATGATTCATCTGTGGTGTGGGACATGGGTGCGGTTGCTGATTTAAATCTGACAGGTAATATAAATTTGATATTCAATGATATAGAGGCTGTAATTGGACGGCCAATTTTATCTGGGGTTGATTCAGATGCCTATATTCGCGTTGTGTCAAACGGTACGATAAATCCAATGTTTGCACTTAGTTCATATATTGAAGATGGAAAATCTTATTTGCGCCTGGGGCGGGAAACAGATTATACCAAGATATTGGATAGTAAATTGGGTGGCTTTATAAATTTGTTGCGTGGGGACGTGTCATCGGGCGGTTTAATTGGTGCACTTGATAACGCAATGTCTGTTGATTCTTTGAATAAAATAATGGCGGATTCTATGCGTATAGCGCCAATTAATATGATGGATGTTGTCGCGGCATTTGATTTAATTGATTTAAATAATTTTGATTATAATAGTGGCTTTGGTGCAAGTTATCTGATGCTGGATAAATCCTATGCGTATGGTGCATTTGTAAATGCAAATATTAATATAGGAAATGTTAGTGCAGGTGTTCGTGGGTATGTAAATTCATTAAGTTTGTCCGATTCGTTTGATGCGCTTTCTGGGGTGATGTTTGGTGGAAATGTTTATGGGCGTTATGAAGATGATTTTGCGTTTGTACGTGGAATCTTGGGTGGAAATCTTACACGCTTTAATGTGACAAATGTTTTTGATGGAAATGGTTCTGTTGATAATCCAATGGGCTATTCATTTTATGGTGCAATTGATTTTGGTTGGGTGCTTGATTTTAGAAGTGAAATATTTGTTTCGCCGTATGTTGGTGCAACTGCAAATTATATGTCGATTTTACATATGGATAATAAGTCGTGCGATGGGCGTATTGGTGTTGATATTAAGTACGATTTTGATTTGCTTGGGGTTGATTACGATTATGGGATACATACGTCTATGAATACAGATGGTGAATTTGTGTTTGGAATTAACGCTGGGTTTATATCTGAAATAGATATGGTTGGTGGACATGTTGCCATAGATTATATAGATAATAAAATAGGGCGGGGATATAAAATCTCCGCCGGGTTAGATTTGAAATTCTAAGGATGTTTATTTAACAAATTTTCCGCGCAGGGATGCCTTGTTCGCAGCGGTAATTTCAATGTTGGCAAGTATTGGTGCATCGTCTGTATCCGGGCGTGCAACAATACACTGTTGCATGTATGGGGTGCGATATACCAAATGGCGACCCGTTTTGTCAGGGCCTTCGTACAGGCATGACAAGGTTTTGCCAATGCATGATTCGTTAAATGTGCGCTGAATATTGTTCAGTGTTGTGTCCAGTATCGCCAGACGCCCTGATTTAATGTTCTCTGGTATCTGGTCGGGCATAATCGCAGCGGCGGTGTGTGGACGTGGCGAATATTTAAAGCAATATGAATTTATATATCCAATTCGTTTCGCAATATCGACTGTTTGTTCGAAATCCGAATCGGTTTCACCTGGAAAACCGACAATAAAGTCAGACGATATTTGTATATCAGAACGTGCATTGCGCAATTTATCAATTATGCCAATATATTGTTCCAAGTCGTATGGGCGGTTCATGCGTTTTAAAACGTCTGGCGCACCACTTTGAATTGGCATGTTTAAAAATGGTAACAGCTTTGGTTCTGTTCTAAACATACCAATCAAGTCGTCAGTCATTTCGGTTGGATAACTGGATGTAAAACGTATACGCATGATTTCTGGGATTTTTGCAGCTGCGCGTATAAGGTCGGACAAACGGTATGTGTGACCGTTTTCGTCGATATATTTATAGCCGTTTACATTTTGTCCAAGGAAACAAATTTCCACCGCGCCTGTTTTTGCAGCATGAATTGTGTCGCGTACACAATCGTCAAATTTGCGTGATATTTCACGACCGCGTGTGTATGGTACAATGCAATATGTGCAACAGTGGTTGCAGCCTTCTTGGATCGGAATATATGTGACGGTTGGTGATTTGACCATTTGGGGCAGGGCATCAAATTTTTCTAGTCCGCCTAAATCAATATTCAATAATCTGGCATCTGGGTTGGCCAGAATTTCTGGCAATTTATGATAGCTTTGTGGTCCAAGTACAAAGTTTAAATCAGGAACGCGTCGAAATGCATCGGCGCCCGATTCGCGCGCAACACATCCAACAATTCCCATCAGTGCAGATGGCTTTTTTGCGCGTCTGATGCGGCCCAGTGCAGAATAGACTTTGTCTGTTGCCTTGGCACGGACAGCACATGTGTTCAGGATAATGATGTCTGCATCAGAAACATCGTCTGTACGCATGAATCCGCGGTGTTCCAGCATGCTTGCAATGCGCCAGCCATCATAAACGTTCATCTGGCAGCCAAATGTTTGAATAAAGAATTTTTTCATTTTATTATTTCTTTTTTGTGCGTTCGCTGCGAATTTTGCTTGTTTTTTGTGCGCTGACTTTATCAAATTGTTTTTGTGCTATTGCGACTTTTTCTAGAACAACAGGTTGAGACTTGTATGTCGTCCCCAGGATAGGATCGGTGACTGCGGTGATTACATTGATTGTTTTCTTTTTTGCCATATCGTTTCCTTTTGATTATATTTTTTTAGTATGTGTGTGTTTAAAATGATGTTGGATTTGGCGGTATTTTGCATTGCAATTGCGCCATGCGTTTTTAGCAGCGTATTCACGTTCGCGTGCACGTATTTGGATACGTGCTTCATCTGTTTTCATTTCTTTCAAAATGTGCAACATTGAATACACTTCAACCTCGCTTTGTTTTATTAGTTTAAGGGCCAAGTCCCGTATAGTCATTGGTGTTTATTAAGCTAATTTTTTGCGCAGGATTTCATTTACAACAGCTGGGTTTGCTGTGCCACCGGTTGCCTTCATGACATTGCCAACAAAGAAACCAAGTAATCCAACCTTGCCAGATTTATATTGCTCAACCTGGGCTGGGTTTTTTGCGATAACTTCATCAACGATTGCTTCAATTGCGCCTGTGTCGGTCATTTGTTTCATACCGAATTTGTCTGCGATTTCACGTGGTGTGCCAGATTCGCCATCCAACATTTTGATAAATATTTCCTTGGCCTGTTTACCATTGATTGTGTTTTCGCCCAACATATCAACCAGCTCGGCTAAATCAGATGGCGTGATAATACGCATTTCATCAACGATGCCGGACTTTTCGTTTTTTATATCCCAATTTTCTGGATGTGCAAACAATTCACTTATCATCCAGTTGGCAATTGATTTTGCGTTTTCCTTCTTGCCATTTACAGCTGTGTCATACCATTTGGAAATGTCTGTTGTTTCAGTCAGACGTGCAGCATCATATTCAGACAGCCCGAAATCATGCGTATAGCGCGCGCGTGTGGCGGACGGTAATTCCGGCATAGTGCGACGTATGCGTTCAATCGTTTCGTCGTCGATTTCGACCGGTAATAAATCGGGATCTGGGAAATAACGATAATCCAGTGCGTCTTCTTTGCTGCGCATTACAGATGTTGTTCCGTCACCTTGGTTATAGCGCATTGTGTCCTGGGAAACAGTGCCGCCGTTTTCATAGATTTCAATTTGGCGACGTGCTTCGTACTCGATTGCGGATTTAATGAATTTAAACGAAACCATGTTTTTTGTTTCGGTACGGGT
Organism: Candidatus Enterousia sp.; assembly: GCA_045546155.1. Classification (GTDB taxonomy): domain Bacteria; phylum Pseudomonadota; class Alphaproteobacteria; order Rs-D84; family Rs-D84; genus Enterousia. The sequence goes on along the minus strand of JAZQCG010000005.1, from coordinate 11,518 downwards.
GCGGAATTCGGTTGAACCAACCGGACGGACTGATACATTTACGTCGGCACGCATAGAGCCTTCTTCCATGTTTGCTTTTGATACCCCCAGTGCACGTGCTATTTCACGAATTTCGCGCAGGTAACGTTCGGCTTCGTCTGGGGATGAAATGTATGAATTGTTTTCTGGATTTTTTGTGTCCAAGAAGGTAACAATTTCAAGCAGGGCGACACCTGTACGATTATAGTCTGCAAATGATTTTGATGGATGAACATCGTGTTTTAATTTACCGGCATCTTGTTCCAAGTGGGCGCGTTCAATAAATATTTTTTTTGTATTTCCATCGTCGCCCATAATTTCAATCCAGCCACGTCCGACAACTGGTGGTTCATCGGCGGGTTGTGAAATCTGATACCCCTGGGGCAGGTCAGGGTAAAAATACTGTTTACGTGCAAAACGGCTGTGGCGTGAAATTTCTGCATTTATCCCCAGACCGAATTTAATTGCCTGTTCAACGCAATATTCGTTCAGTACTGGCAGCATCCCAGGCATCGCAACGTCAACCATTGAAACCTGGGTATTGGGGGAAACAGTTGGATTATAGTCGGCGGATGCGCCACTAAATAATTTTGAATTGGATAACACTTCGATATGCGTTTCAAGTCCAATTACCAGTTCCCAATCACATGTTTTGCCTTTTATTGTAAACATTTTGTCTTTTTCCCTTGCTTTTTTGTTTTTAGTATCTTATTATTGTCCTCGCGTTGGCTAGGTAGCTCAGTTGGTAGAGCAAGGGACTGAAAATCCCTGTGTCGGCGGTTCGATTCCGTCCCTAGCCACCATTTTTTTTACTCTATCCAAAATTTCTAACCTAGAATAATTCACCTTAAAACCCCTGTGTCGTTGGTTCGATTGCCGTCGGCTCGCCACCATTTCTTTTAAAGCGACCGTTTTTACGGTCATTTTTTATTTCCCCATAATTGTTGTTGGGCGGTTGTCAATTGCGGCCGCGGTTTCAATATGTTTTGCCAATTGCAATACACGCATGTCGTCAAAGCGTGCACCAACAACCTGCATCCCCAGTGGTAAACCGTTTTGTGCCAGACCACATGGAACACTGCATGCCGGCACACCCGCCAGGTTCATCGCAACTGTGAATAAATCCAGTGCATAGAATTCCAATGGTGATAAACCCGCATCCAATGGCATTGCCGTACCAGCGCTGGATGGACATACGATTAAATCGCACTGTTCAAAGGCGGTATTAAAACTGTCTGATATCATGCGACGAACGCGGGCAGCCTGCATAAAATATACATCATAAGATTCACTGCTTAATACCGCAGTACCGATAATCATACGACGTTTTACTTCGTCGCCAAAGCCCGCGGCACGTGTCTTTTTATACGTGTCGATTAAATCAGATCCTTCGACACGCAGGCCATAACGCATACCGTCATAGCGGGCGAGATTCGATGATGCCTCAGCCGGGGCGATGATATAATATGCCGCCAGTGCATCCAGGATGTTTGGAATTGAAACTTCGACAATTTCTGCGCCCATTGATTTCAGGTCGCTGATACGTTTTTCAAACAACGTTTTCATGTCGTCTGAAATTTTAACATCTTTGAATTCTTTGATTATACCAACGCGTAATTTTTTACCGTCGCCGAATACTGATTCCAGCGGCGCAGCGCATGTAAAACCATTTTTTGCGCTGGTTGAATCTTTTGGATCATGACCCGCCATGGCGGATAACATTAACGCGGCATCGTCAACCGTGCGTGCGATTGGTCCCGGTGTATCAAGGGACGACGCAAATGCAACGCATCCCCAACGTGAACACAGACCGTATGTTGGCTTCATACCAACCATGCCAGTAATGGCAGCAGGGAAACGGATTGATCCACCGGTATCTGTGCCCGTTGCAGCAATAGCCAATCCACCAGCCACGGCGGATGTTGAACCGCCCGAAGAACCGCCCGCGGTTAAATGTTTTTCCATTTGCCATGGGTTAATTGGTGCGCCAAAGAAGCTGGTCTTGCTGAATGTTCCCATTGCGAATTCGTCCAAATTGGCTTTGCCCAGTAATACAGTACCGGCATCAATAAATTTCTGGGATACGGTTGATTCGTATTCAGGAACAAAGTTTTCCAGCATGCGTGATGCAGCGGTTGTGCGAATGCCACGTGTGGCAAATAAATCCTTCATCGCGATTGGTGCACCATCAAGTAATTTTGCATCGCCCGCGGCGCGGCGGGCATCGGATGCCGCTGCATCGGCCATTGCGCGTTCCGGTGTTGTGGTGATATAGCAATTTAAATCCGCGCCATATTGTTCAATACGATTTAAATACGCACGTGTTAATTCGACGGCGCTGATTTCGCCACTATTTAATTTATTTAATGCTTCGGTAAGTGTAAGGTTAATCATTTTTTCTCTTCTTTTACTGTTATCTTTGGCTGCGGATATAGTTTTCTAGAAACTCTGAGCGGATGACATTTGTTAACAAGCAACCATAATGCACAAGCATACGTGGTTCAACATCAACTGTGTCACCGACTTTGTGTGCGTATTTGCGTGTAACAGGATTAATCGCACCGATTTTAAGCGGTGGTTCATCGTTTGTGTAATATGATTCCAACTGCATTGATGCAATTGCAGAATCGCATTTGTTTAGGCGACCGTCCAGATATGTAATTGCAAGTCGTTTTGATATTGTGCGCTGCATGATTTATCCTTTATTCGCCATCCATAACCTTTGGCACTGCAAAGTATCCACGTGATGTGCCAGCATTGTCGGGCGTGTTCGCCAATACCAAATCGCGAATATTCCCGTCGGTTACAACGTCCGCACGACGTGGTAATTTGTGTTCGGCTGGGTTTAACATTGGTTCAACACCGGTTGTGTCAATTTTTTGTAGTTTGTCCAACCATTCGACGACCGAATCGATATTCATTTCAGCTAATTTTTCATCTGATATTTCGATGCGAATTAAATCTGCGAATTTTTGTAATTGTTGCTTGCTAAATGCCATTTTCAATCCTATATTTACAAAGTAAAGGAATTATACAATGATTTTGCCAGATTTCAAGGGTTTTCCGCGTTCGGGACGCATAATTGGGATTGATTGGGGTGCACGTCGTGTTGGTGTGGCGGTGTCCGATGAAACGCGTGGGTTTGTTTTTGCGCGTCCCACGATAAATATCGGTCGTGGTGATGATGTGGCGGCAATTGTTGCACGTGTGGTGGCTGATGAACGTGCGTGTGGGATTGTTGTGGGGTTGCCATTATATCCAGATGGCACGGAAAGTGATACAACAAAAATGGTTCGTGAATTTATAAGTGCTTTGTCGCAAAAAACGGATTTGCCAATTGTAACGGTTGAAGAAAACTTGACGTCGGTCATGGCCCAGGAATCAATGGGGCGTGTTCGCGTACGTGATATTAAAGAAAGGCTGGATTCGGAATCGGCGCGCGTGATACTTGAAAATGCAATTGCATTAATAAACCGGGCTTAAAAAAGCCCGGTTTTTATGCGTATAGATTTAAATTTAATCTTCGTTCTTGTCTGGGATTTTGCCGTCTGCAGAAAGTAGTACAGCCACCCATCGCGTGGAATCAAATTGGGCGGCGACAATGTAAAGTCCAACCAATATTGGAACACTGAAAAACATGCCGGCGATTCCCCAAATCATCCCCCAGAATACCAGGTTGATTAATATTGCCAGTGTCGACAGGTTTAAACTTTTGCCCATTAATTTTGGTTCCATGATGTTGCCAAATAATATTTGTAATCCGATTAATCCGCCTGCGGTCAGTAACGGTAATTCCCATCCCGGTGCAACGGTAAATGAATATAGTATTGGTAATGAACATGCAACAATTGCACCGATTGTTGGAATATAGCTGGTTATGAATACAATAAATGCCCATATGCCTGCGAATTCCAGGCCAATCATTTGCAACCATATATATGATGCAATGCCGGTAATGCCAGAGATTACTGTTTTCATAAACAGGTATTTTTTCATGTTGTTATCAATGCTGTCGATAATATAGCGCATTTTTTTTGCACGATTTTTGTTCGGAATAAGGGCTGTGAATTTCTTGTTAAACGTACTTTGTTCAATGAACATAAATACCATATAAACAAATATCATGCCAATTGATGTCGCAAACCCAGCCGCAGATGCACCAATGTTGGCAGCGACTTTGGTTATATTTGGAATCATGTTGGCATCAAATTTTAATCCAATAGAGCCTGATAAATAATTGCCAAATGATACCAGTTTTTCTTGAATTGCGGGCAGGGCGGATGCTAGTTCGCTGAACATTGGTTTAATCTGGGTTATAAATGTATAGGTTATGCCACATATTAATGCCAATGACATGATATATGCAAATGCATCAAATATTATATCCCATATACGTTCGCGGCGGGTTGTGGGGGTGCTAAATGGAAATATGCGACGGAAATAGTCGGATATAGCATTTACCAGATACCATAAAAATGCGGCAACCAAAATTGGAATAAAAATAGAACGACCAATCCATAACAGCAGTATAATTGCCCCAAATATAATTAATCCATTCATAGTTGTGTCCCCCGTGGCTTAGAATAAAAATACAGCAATGATTAAGTATATAATTATTGCGATATTTATTGTGACCGCAGTTGTTGCGTATGCGTTGCCAATGTTCTTTTCAAATTTTTTGTAGCCCAGCTGCATTAACCATATTGCAAACATTAACAACATTGATATTGTAAGCAAGGTTGCGCTGAACCCGTTAAACAATCCGGTTGTAATAACCAGTGTTGTGAACAATAGGCCGGCGTTCGTAGGACTGGATAATGTCCAATTGGTAAGTTTTGAAATCCATTTTGTCTGGGTTGTTATAATGGGGTCTTTGTCTGCTTTGTTTGGGATAAAGTAGCCCGGTAACCATATCATGTCAAAGCCAAATGGAATTGAACAAATTATTTTCCACAATGGAATATTCATTGTTCGTGCGCGCAAGAAGCATGCCCATAATCCCATTATCATTACGCCCAATACATATAGTGAAATCAGTGTTAAGCATACAACCAGTATGAAACCACCAATGATGCCGGTTGAAGTTTGTGTTGTTGATAGTAGCCACATTTGAATCGGTCTTAGGTTCAATGTGGTTATCAAGGATATCAAAGACATTAATGTCAGTATCAACATTTTTACATTAAATATAGTTACGATTCCTGTGCGGTCCATTTTTGTGGTTTGAACCCTGCGGATTGCAAAAACGGCTGCTATTATGGTTGTCACAAACATTGATGTGCCAATGAAGCTTAGTGTTGTTTCGTTTTTGGGTAATAATAAACCAGCCAGTACGGATACCACCACCGCCAGTAAAAATGATGTAATAGCAAAGAATATAGGCGTGTTAACCAGCCATTGTTTAAGAGTTGTTTGTTGATTTTTCATGTTGGTTTTCCCCCTTTGATTCTTTTTATTTTATCACAATTTGGCCCGATGACAAAGTTGTTATGTCGCTTGGGTTTACGCGTTCGGTAAATGTGGCTTGGTGTGATATAAATAAAAATGTAGTGTCGGGCATATTGACGATTGTTTTTGCAATAAGGTCTTGGGTTTCGCTGTCTGCACCAGAATCAGGTTCGTCCAGTATTGCTAGTTTTGGTTTGGTCATTATTAATTGTAGCAACATCAAACGTTTTCGTTCACCACCTGAAAAACCAACGTTGATATAACGGTTAAGCCATTGCTTGGGGATATTTAATTGTTCACGCGCAGATTCCAAAGATTGTAAAAATTCGCCCATTGCTAAATCGCGGCCTGTGCGAAAATGTGTGTGTGCCACGCATGAGTGTTTCAGAAAGCTTAGAACGGTTAGTCCTGGAATTTCAGGGACGTTTTGTGCGCCTAAAAATATACCCAATAATGCGCGTGTTGTGGCGGGTTCGTGGGTTATGTCTTTGTCATCAAATATGATAGTGCCAGAATCAATGCTATACGCAGGATTTCCGGCGATTGTTTGTGCTAAACTGGATTTGCCAGACCCATTATGCCCCGCCAATAAATGGCGTGCGCCATGTGCAACGTTCAGATTAATATCTGATAACAATTTTTTGCCATCCAAAGATACATTTAGGTTCTTGATTTCTAGCATATTTAATCCTTTGATAATGCCATTTGAATAAGTTGTTTAGATTCAACTAAAAACTCCATCGGCAGGCGCGATATTACGGGGGCTGCCATTGCGCCAACAATTAATGCGATTGCGGTGTCGCGATCAATGCCCGCCATTTCCAGATAGGTTAATTGCTTTTCATCGATTGCGCCGGTGGTGGCTTCGTGTGATTGGTTGTTGTTTGGTGCGCTGTGTATTATGCGCGGAATTGTGTTTGCGGTCGCTGTGTTGCCGATTATTCGCGTGTCGCATTTTGATGCGTTTGTGCAGCCAGTGCCAGAAAATGATACAAGCGAACGAAATGTTTGATGGGATGCGTCGGTTGCAACACCATAAGATACAATGTTTGATTTTGTATTGTTGCCAATATGAATCATTTTTGTGCCTGTGTCGGCTAACTGTCCGCCGCGTGTTATTGCAAGCGAGTAAAAGTCACTGGTTGCATCGTCACCGGCAAGAATTGTTGATGGGTATTTCCATGTTATTGCAGAACCAATTTCAACCTGGGTCCAATATAGTTTTGCGCGTGCATCACATCGGCCGCGTTTGGTAACAAAATTTAATATGCCGCCTGTATTTTTGCCGTCTTGAAAGTCGCCACCATACCAGTTTTGAACCGTTGCATATTTAACGGTTGCATCGTCGTGTGCGATGATTTCTACGACGCCGCTGTGTAATTGGTGATTGGGACGACGTGGGGCGCTGCACCCTTCCATGTATGTTAGGGTTGAGCCGCTATCTGCGATAATAAGTGTGCGTTCAAATTGTCCAATTTTTGCGGTTTCGATTCTAAAATAACTGGCCAAATCAATGGGACAGGTGACGTTTTTTGGAATATATACAAATGTGCCGTCTGAAAATACGGCCGCGTTTAATGCAGCAAAGAAATTGTCGGTTGCCGGCACAACTGTGCCCAGGTATTTTTTTACCAAATCAGGATATTGTTGAACGGCTTCGGAAAATGGTAAAAATATAATCCCATGTTTTTTTAATTCGTCCATATATGACGTGTGTACAGAACGACTGTCGATTACGGTGTCTGTTGCCATCCCCATCAGGGCGCGTTTTTCAGATTCTGGTAATCCCATTTTGTCGTATACATGTGCCAAGTCGGAATTATCAATGGCTTTGGGTTCGTTGTAATAGTTTAGTGAATCGTAATCAATTGGTTCGTAATCAAATGCCGCCCAATGTGGTTCTTGCATTTGTTCCCAGGATTGAAGTGCGTTAAGTCGCCATTGCAAAAGCCAGTCGGGCTCGTTGCGGATGTTTGAAATTTCGCGAACAAGATCTTTGTTAAGTTTGACCAACTAATCACCCTGGGTTGCAAGTTGTTTTGCCTGGGCGAAAAAGGTTAAGGATTTGCCAAGCAAGCCGTCTGTAAATGTCGTTGACAATATGCCGTCGGGTTCTGTTGAATTTAGGTGACTTAAAAATGCGTCGGCACGGTGCATATAGTTGTCGACACTGCGTGCGATTTCAGAATCCAGTTTGATTGCGCGGCGTAGTTTTTCCAGTGCAAAAGGATTGCGGGCGTATTCGTCCATGATGCCACCCAGGGCGCGCCATAATGGATGTTCAGATGTGTTGCGGGGCATGATGTCGATTGCGGCCATAATTGGAATCAAGTTTTGTAGCAAATCTTGGTAAATCATTTCTGCATTTTCAGCAACTGCATTTGTGGCAGATTTGTTTTTTAGTACGGATTGAATTTTTACAATCAAGTTATACTGGTGTGCCAGTGTTTTGTTCATGTCATTAATACGGCCGTTGATTCGATACATGAATACAGTCATTGCAATGCATATGCAGATTATTGTTAAAAAAGCGCCTAAAAACAACCAATTTCCCATTTTGTGTATCCCCCGATAAGTTTGTGTTTGTATGCAGTATAACATCTTTTTCCGATTCGTGCGATTGTATTGGGGGATAAATTTTTTGTGTTGATTTATGTGTGTTTTAGCCCTTGCACAGATTCGGTCAAATTGATATAATATTACTAATTAATAGAAGGAAGGTTTAAATTATGTTCCGCAAAATTTTGTTTGCAGCAATGTGTGCAACGGCGGCTGGATATTGTTTCGCTGCTGAAAATTTACCGCAAATCGTCACGTCTGAGGTGTTTTATTCCCAGGACAAGGTTCTTGATGGTGGTACAGAAGAGGTGACTGAATCTGTTCAAATTGACGAAATGCAAAATGTTGTTCAGTATGCTGATGTGCCAGCATGGCCATTGGCGGGTTCGGATGCCGATGTAACGGTTGGTTGTGATGGGCCGAAAAAGAATTCTGATAATATTCGCATTGTGTCCAAGGTTGGGGCTGATTTGGTTGTTGAAAATAATTTCAATCTGGGGACACGTGGTGAATTTATGGGCTGGTCTGGTGGGGCGAATATGCTGCACGGGATGCAGGTGCCAGCTGGGTTTGACGACGAATGTGGCAGTGGTACAGAAATGCCATTGTTAAGTCGTGAAATGCTTGAAGATGATGGTGGTACGGTTTTGTCTGTGTCGCGTAGCAATCGCAAGAATTGCGGCAAATATGCAGATGGCTATGCAGCATTTGCAGAACGCGCTGGAATCAAAACAACAATGGATGCCAATGGTAATGTGGTGTCTGAGTCAGAAGCAACAGAAGTTGTAGAGGAATCAGAAACAGAAATCTTGGTCGCAGAGACAGCGGATGCCGAAGCACCAAAGGTTGTCAAAGATCAGGTTCGTTCATGGGTTGTTGCAAATGGTCAAACATTGCGCGAAGTTTTGCAGTCTTGGTGTGACAAAGAAGGCTGGGATTTGGTTTGGACGACGTCGCGTGAATATCCAATCCAGGCAAGCGCTGTGTTCAAGGGACGCTTTGTTGATGTTGCGTCTGCGCTGGTACGTAATTTTGGGCGTGCGACACCTGTTCCGTATGCGAAATTCTATAAGGGAAATCGCGTGTTGGTAATATCTACGTCTGAACAATAAATTAATACAGCTGCTGAAAAGGGGAGATAAGATATGAAAAAATCATTTAAGTTTTTGGCTGTGTGTGGATTGATGTGTGCGGTGTTAGCCGGGTGCGCAACCAAGGAATCGGCCAAGGTGGCGGCGGCTGTGGATACGGATTTTATTAATGCGTATGATGCTTTTGAAATGGCCAAGAATCCCCGGGCCAAGGTGGCAACCGGTGATACGGTGTCTATGTCCGAAGGGGTTTGGTTGGGCAATACTTCGACTGTATTAGAACATCGTAATAATTTGCCGGCAAAATTCGAAACAGATACAGGTGTTACTATATTATTAAATGAACCTGTGTCACTTCAGGTCTTGGCAAATGATATTTATTCAGTAACTGGTATCCCAGTTCGCATCGATAGCCAAGTGAATTCTGAAAAATTGCGTAAAACTGTAAATGTTGCGTACACAGGAAAACTGTCGGGATTGCTGTCCCAGATTTCAACTGATTTGGATATTCTGTGGTACTATGATAATAATGCGATTGTTTTCTATGAAACAGAAACCAAGACATTTACATTGTATGCATTGGGAACAGATGTATCGTACCAGACCGCTGTTACCACAGACGAAGGTAACCAGGTGTCTTTGGAATCAACCCTGAAAGAGTGGGACGAAGTTGAAAGCACAATATCTTCTATTATTGGCAAGGCGGACAATGCTGACTTTACCGTGTCGCGCAGCTTAGGCACGATTACAGTCACAGCGCCACCGTCGATTTTGAATCGTATTGGTGAATATATTGAACGCCAGAATAAGCGCCTGTCCCAGTTGGTGACAATTGATGTTAAGGTTTTACAGGTTACAATTTCAAATGATACTGCATTTGGGTTGAATTTGGCGGCTGCAATTAATTCAACATCAGGTTTGAATATTGTTGCAAATCCAAAGAATAACTTGGCATCGACCGAGGCCAGTTCTATGAACATTGCTGTTTTGTCAAATACGGTGTCGGCATTGACGGGTGCAACCCATATGGAAGGGGGGACGACTGTCGAAGGCGCATATACAAACGACCAGATTATGAACGGTTCTTTGTCCGCCGCCGCAGGCAGTAACGCACTTATTGAAGCATTGGCAAAACAGGGCAAGGTTTCATTGGTTACAAACGTAGGTGTTACAACGCGTTCGAATCGTGTTGCCCCGGTAAGTAATACACGTACAACCGGGTACATCAAACGTTTTGAATCACGCAATTTCACGACGGTTGAATCCAGTACCGTTGACCAAGATGATTTGGAAACAGGTTTCACAATGCAGCTGTTGCCAAATGTGTTGGAAAATGGTCGCATATTATTGTTGTTCCGTATGTCTGTTCGTGAATTGTTGCGCATGTCAACCCAGACGATTGGCGAAGTTACCCTGCAATTGCCAGAGGTTGAAGAACGTAGCTTTATGCAGGAAGTAATTATGGAGTCTGGTCAGATGTTGGTTGTTTCTGGCTTTGAAAAACAGACCAGCGAAGATACACGCTATGGTTTGGGTGATCCAGACTTTATGGCATTGTCGGGGTCGCGTGAAACAGCATCTACACGTGAAGTGTTGGTTGTTATCTTGACACCACAGGTGTTGGTAAGTCCGCTGGATTCAGAGCGTACGATTCAGCAGCACTGGGGCGCGCCACTGAACTAAAAAAATCATCTAAAAACAAAACTGATGTTTTGCCATCAGTTTTGTTTTAATTTAAATTGTATTTGGAGGGGCGTATGAGAAAATACTTATGTATATTTGTTTTGGTGTTTGCCACAACTGGTAGTGTGTGGGCAAGTATGGCTGGAACAGGTATGGCGGATGCGTTTTCGGGAAGAACAACTTTGCCTTGTCCGAAAATTAGCGGTCTGGCGGGTGTTAATATATATAATGGTATAAAGGTTTGTGCAGAATACAACAATATTTGTAAGAATAACGGGGTAAACGGTGTTTGTACCTTACAGTGCAGTTCAAGCAAATGGAACTATTTTGGTAAGTGCTGTAAAAGAAATGGCAATAATTATGTGACTACGGATATTGTAAAAAAACAAGAAAGCTCTGAGTGTGGTACTGGTGTTAAAACATGCGATTTAAAATGTGACAATGGAACATGGGTTTTGAATAAGGTTGTTGAGTGTAAAAGTGGCTATAACAAAACAAATGGAAAGTGTGTAAAGCAATCTGGTGGTGCATCAAAGAAGAAGAAATCGGTTAGTGTGCCAACGAATGTTTCAGGGCCATGTGGCAACGAAGTAGAAGCCAGCAATTCAGATACGGGTAACCGTGGTGCTTATATTGTGCATAAATATGCGGTAAAGGGTTGGAAAGATGGCTATAACGATTTTAATTGTACCATTAAGGGCAAGCATTTAAGTGTATAT